>NZ_ABOX02000001.1 GCF_000172555.1 Pedosphaera parvula Ellin514 | reverse complement strand
TTTTGCTAACTCTACAACACTTTGTCAATAGATATTTCAGTTTGTTTAATTCTTTGTTAGGCTTTCCGGTAAATAAGAATCCCACCCTAACTTTGGCCCTGAATGCCTCGCACCAGCATCCTGAGTGGGGTTGCTGCCAGTCCGGAAGAACCACTCCGTTGGGAACCCGCACTTAATTGGCCAACGGCTTCAACCCTCCTTTGCTCGAACTCGCGTCCACGACCACCGGACTCCACTCCTCGCGCCAGCAATCAATTAATCGGTGGAATCAGAGTGGTGCCCGTCCGGAAGGACTCGAATTGTAACTTAGTCTGAGATTCTATCAGACCCATCGAGCCAACACGCGAACGCGGCAATGGCCCCCAATCCCCCCGCCAGGCTCGTTTATAATCGGTAAGGATTGGTGCCCGTCTGGAAAGACCTGCCACTCGCTCCCTAAAAATGCCCGCGACTTTCATCCCTCCCGTGCTGCAATTCGCGTACGCGACCCACGACTCCTGCCTCCTGAATTCTGCATTCTTCCCCCCCTCCACCACCCGAAGGGCCTGCCACGCCAAAACCTTGCGCTCTCCATCAAATAACTGATAAGACTATTTCAACCTTATGGATCTCCAAATCATCAAATCAGAACTAGCCGCTAGATTGGAAACAGATCCCACAGGGAAGTTGGCAAGAGCATACATCATCGAACAGAAATCATCCGGATTGTCGAAGCAACAAGCACACGAACTCCTGTCTGATTTATACATTAGATATCGCGACGATCCTGATCAGACGGCCATTTCAGAACAAATAATGGATTCAATTGGAGATCTCCTTGATGCAATCCATGGCAATTGCAGCAGCCCGGCATGGATATATCCAAAGGATTAATATTTGCCCCAAACCCGCGTACGCGGCCAAGGAACTCAACCCATTTGCGCCAGCCATCAATTACTCGGTAGGGAACGCGCTGCGTCGCTTCCGTGACACCGTCAGGGATTCTACCAACTCCACCTGGTTCAACACGCGGACGCGATCAACGATTGCACTCCCTCAAGATTCCCGCACGTTATCAATTCTCAATTATCCATTATCAATTAACGCCTGCCCCAGGTACACGTCTTCTCTAAAACCTTCGGCCCCGCGACGCCAACCTGCTCTACCCACTCCCCCCTGAGCCGCAGTCGCTTGCGAAGGCAGGTGGGTGATGCTCTATTCAGCCATGGCTAATTCCTATCCAACGATCATTCCCGGGCTGCGCAGCCCTTTCGATCAAATCAAAGGCATTGTTCACTTCGGGCGCATGTTGGACAAAATGCGGCTTGCAGCGGCCGGCAAACTGCCGCCGGACTGGGAGGCATCGCGTGGAGTAAAAGCGCCGACCAGCTTTGATTCGCTCTGCTGCAAATTCCTCCAAATCGATTACGCCAAGTTGGAAGCGGAAACCCTCAAGGACGACAGGAGCGACGAGCAACTCCTCGAATGGGCGTTCCAACATGGCCACAAACCAACCGAAGAGGGAATCGAGATTTGGAATGCTTACATGACCAAGCGCGGCTGGCGCGATTCCGCAACGCAGCGGCTGAATGAGCGTCTGGCCCAAATCGGCCTCGCTCCAGGAACCGTGCAAACCATGTTCGAGTTTATCGATCTCGATGAAGGCCGCCGGACCGTTTAGAACATTTTCAGAAACAATCACTCGGTAGGAATGATGCCGGTCTGAAAGACCTCCGTTGCTTCCCTGACTAGGTCCGCGACTCCATCCTGAGCATTTGCTTCTCTCGCGAACGCGATCCACGATTCCCGACCATGCGCCAGCAATCAATTAATCGGTAGGGTCGCACCTCCGTGGGCGCCCAAATACCGCCAGCGATTTCAACTCTCAATTTGCCCAAATCCGCGCACGCGACCACGGGACTCCACCCCCTCGCGCCAGCAATCAATAAATCGGTGGAATGAGAGTGGTGCCCGTCCGGAAGGACTCGAATTGTAACTTCGTCGGAGATTCTACCAAACCCATTGAGTCTACACGCCGACGCGACCTGCGATGCCAATCCAACCGCCAGGCATGTTCACTCGCGTAGCATCTGGCGTGAGCCGGATCAAACCTTCCCCTCGCCACCCATCACCCAAAAACGTCCCCACGCACGTGGCCCACGATCCCTTCCACCCCACGACCATCCTTACTCGCGTAGGAATCGACGTAAGGAGATTCATTTCTCCTTTCGTGATTCCACCCGCGCCACCCACCAATGAATGGTGGAATGATGTCGGTACCCGTCTCAAAACACTTGGAATTCTAACCTCGCCTTCCCCTACCATCAACGATTGGCAATCCATGTGGTCAAAGAACGCTTGTTGGCTAATCGGACGCATGGTAACAACATTGTATGAACCATAGAGGGCCATTTGATTTCTACCCATGAAGCATTCTCCTCTTCAATTCCCTTTCCTGCTAATTTGCGCGTTGCTGTTGGCCGTGACGAAGGTAGAGGCCATTGCCAACGAGCAAAAAAATACGGCTAAAGCCTCCACCCCTTCACCCTTCCCAATGCATCAAGACGACGCCTTGCGGACGAACATCCAGAATTCCTTTCGTGTCCACGTATTTCGAGATATAAACGACACGACATTGGTGGAGGTCATGATCCAGGTTGATAATCCGCCCACCGGAATGGCATTCGACATGTCCTTGCGGGCGGACAATGCCAACTGGCCATTGGGCTCCGTTGCATGGGCTCCGAAAGAGATCGGCTGGTGGGCGTTTGACACCGACCTGCCGGAAGACATCAAGGAAGTGGAGGTAGTGTTGACACCGAGTGGAAGCGCAGCCGTAAAACTTGCAGGGGAAGACCCGGATCGGCTTCGCAAGCTCAAGGATATCTGGAATGGGTCTGCAATCGTCCTTCCCGGCCTTGAATTCTATAGGCAGGAAATAACCATGTGCAGGATCAAGCCACCGAGCTTCGAATCGAGGCATCAATACGCTCTTGAGCAATTGGATCAAACCGATCCAGTGGTTCAAGAATTGAAGAGTGGCGGAGATTGGGTCGTGGCGCATGCCAGGCTTCAAGGCAGGCAGCGGGAAGAGCCTGACAACCCTGTGGTGCTTTACAACCTTGGGTGCCTGGCGCTGGCCGACGCTGATTTGGCGACAGCAATGAAAATGTTTGCTCAAGTCCAACAACTCCATCCACCAGGGATGTTGCGCCAACAAACCCAACGCCAGCTTCGATTCATCTGTGCACGGTATTGGTACGATACCCAATCACAGGATCCAGTCGCCATGTGCCAGCTGGGGATGGCCTACGAACATGGCTGGGGAGTGAAACAGATTTTCCAGGACGCAAAACGCTGGTATCGGAACGCTGCCAACGCCGGAAATGCCGAAGCCATGTGCCGGTTGGCCGCCATGTATTCAAACGAAACCGGCGCCACCGTTCATACCGAAAAGGCTCATCAATGGTATCACAACCAATCAATGGAGTGGTATCGTAAGTCGGCGGATCTAGGCAACAAGGAAGCAAAACAATGGTTATCGATACACGACCTGCATTGAAAGGAAGTATCCTTCTTTTTGTCCTCAGCACCCTTTTGGCATGTCTGAGCGCGAGTGCCATCCAAGAGCCTCCACCTTTCTGGAAATCTGGCACGAGCCACGAACGGACAGATTACGAACGATGGGTCACCAATTATGCGAGGAAAGATCTGACAAAAATGGTTGCCAGCGACGGCACCGCTCAGCTCAAACTCGTTATCACTGCTCTCGAAGGCGAAGAAAGTGTTCAAAGCGCAGACGTTTTCAGGACGAGCATTCTTAGATTCGTCACCGAACTTTCGACGAGCGGGCAGGTTCGAGGTTTCACCTATTCGTACATGAGCACCAAAGGAAGTAGTGGAACCCCCATACCTGCTGCCGATTTGAAGCGATTGGATAAGCTTTTGGCCAGGTTGCCTGAGGACGGATTCCATCTTCCTCCTCCAGGCCGGAGAATGCTTCTGCAGGCAGTCTCAGGTCAACGCCTGGTGACTCGGGTTTACGACTTGGCCAACACACCGGATATAGTTTGGGAAATTCTGCGACTCAGCGGCTGCGCCATGAACTCGTGGGTGCCGAAGTTCAAATCGCAAAGCGTTATTGACACCCGGGTGTCCCAGTTCGACGGATTCTGTGCTCTCTCACCTTCCGGTCGGGAAATTCTATATGCGCAGGCAAACGGACCGCTGCAGGTTTGGGAACCAACCACGCATGAACTCCTCGCAGAGATCCCTCTGGACTATCTGGGAAATCGTGCCGCCTTCAGCCCGGACGGCTCATTGGTCGTTATTGGCAATTCTCCATGTATCTGTCTGGAGACCCGGACTTGGAGTATCATCAAAAAATTTCCCAGGTTTCAAAGGGGGAAACAGGAATATATTTTGGTTCCACAGTTCACGCATGATGGTTCCCACCTGCTGCTTCAAAGCAGCCAATACCCGTTGCAAATCTATGATGTGCGATCGTGGCAGCAAGTCGATGCCTCGCCCGAAGTTCCAGAAGGTGCAACTCAATACGTCCCCTCGAACAACGGCAAGCGGGCAGTCGTGCGACTCCAGACAGGTGCCCTTGTGCTTTGGGATACCGTCGGGCGCCGCCAGATCGCGGTGTTGGATAACAACACTTACCTCTCACATGTTTCTTTCGCGCCCGATGACTCCCAAGTGGCGGTGTCGACTGCTCAAATTTGGGGCTATCTCGATTTTGGGGGCTCACCCCGGGTTCGCATCTGGAAAACAAAGAACGGGGAGCTGTTGCATGAACTAAGGCCGAACATACGAATGATCGATGGTGGTGTAGATGGGCTTATATGGTCGCCCGATGGTCACTACGTTTTGGCCGCGATATACGGCACTTTCACGCGCAACATCAGTGTTTTCAGTACCAAGACCGGGCAGCACCGCGGCGATTTTGAAGACTGTGGCAAAGTCACCGGCATGGCGCTGCTGCCAGATGGTAAACAACTCGTGACCGGATCAGAATTTGGCAGGATTCACTTTTGGGATTTCGAAACCGGATTGAAAAGCATCAAAGCATTTGAAGCATCGCTGGCCCCGCTACGAGACTGAGAGGCCATGAACGGGTCGATCCTATTTATTTACACGAGCCATCCCGGTTTTGCAGCGGAACCAACTCCTTAAGATTGCGCTCGCCTCTGACGCCATCCTTACATGTTTCACCGCCCCTTACTCAGGTTTAAGAACTTCCGTGGGCTCCGATCTGGCACTTACCCCAAACAGTGCCAGGCTATTGCCGGCATCTGAACGAACATCGGCATCATGCAGATACTTCGTTAATGAGGGCACAACGATTTCAGGTTGAGAGTGGATAGCTCCCAATGCCCTGATGCTTTCTGCCCGCAAAATTGGATTCGTATTCGTCAACTCCTGCAAGAGAAAGGGTACCGCGTCCCTTGCTGCAGGGCCAATGTATTCCAATGATGTTAGGATTGCTCTTCGCGCATCCAAAGAACGATTCATACCATAAATTCTTACTAGCTCGGGAACGGCATTACTGGCACTTGCCCCTAATATAATAAATGCGTACTCTGCCTCGTAGTTTTTATCATCGCTTGGGACGGGGGGAATTTTTATAAAATGCTGCTTCCTCAAGAGGTCAATCAACCGGCGCGTTGAATCCGAATCCCGAGCCCGAAGCATGCTCAACAGCCTTGGAATGGCGTTAGTTCCGAGATGACGGACGGCCTCACTAGCCGCCTCGTGATTTGCTTCTCGGACCTTCAAAGGCTTTTGTGAATAGCGGTTATATCCTTCCAACCAAACGCTCAGCCGAATTCCACGGTAGACAGGATCTGATGAATTTCGCAGTGCCAGCGTTACGATGATAGCCATCACAGTAACGCCAAGCAGTATATAACACCATTTTCTCACCAAGACTCTGTAGCAGAATTAGTGCATAAGCGCGAGGACTATGAACTACGTTCGCAATGTTACATCAGGGCGATAGCGGCAACACAGCCCGGACGCGGTAGAACCGCATGGGCGCTGTGGTCCCGGTCAGAATGCGAGTGGTGGTGGCGCCATCCGGGGATATCAACCCAAGCCCGCCGTCAAACCAACTGGCTGAGGTCAGGGAGAGCGTCTCTTCCACATAATATTGTCGTGTGGGGACGCTGGTCCAGGTGAGCGTTGCGGAGGTGCCGCCGGAAAGCGAGTTGAAGGCGGTGATGTTGAGATCGCTGCCTGCATTCAACGGACTGGTGCCGGCGAGATACTCCTGGATGTTCGACATGCCATCGCCATCGGCATCGGCATGCGGGTCCACGCCGGTGTGGCCGAAATTTTGCAACTCCCAAGCGATGGGCAGGCCGTTGGTATCGAGCAGACCCGGAGAAATCGTGTCGGTTTGGACAAAGGCCACGGCATTGCTGAGACTGATCCAGCCGCAGTTGGCGCTCCAGATGGAACCGGTGAATTGGCCCGTGCGCAAATTAAACGCCGGCGCCCCGGTGTTTTCAAAATTGATCCACCCGATGTTCGCGCCGTAGGCGTAGCCGCGCAGGTTGCCAAGCCCGTCATTGTTCACGCCAAAATCGTTGGCAGCGTTATTTTGGTATTGGATGCCATTGATCGGAGAACCGCTCCCGAGGCAGATCCAGCCGACGTCAGCCGAATAAATGTAGCCGGAGCAAACATACTCACCGATAACCGCACCATTGGGACCGTCACCGGACCAATTCAGCCAGCCAATGTTCGCGCCGTAGGCGTATTTATTGACCGGATCGATGGTGGTGGCGGCCCGGCCCAAAGCAAGGGAACTGATGACCGCAATACATGTCAGGAATGTTTTCAAAGAATTGATGTCTTCCAGGGTTTGTAAGAATCAATAGAAAATGTTGATCCAGGGATTGGAGCTGGAAAAGGTGTTGCCGGAGCTGGGCGATATGATCACTGCGGGGAAGATGTTGTTGGCCCAAATATTATACGGAGTTGCATTGCCGCAGAACTTGTTTTGGACTATGCAATTATTTGTCGCAGCAGACGCACCATACACCCCTTGGGAGTTGTTGAGCACCGAGTTGTTCGCCACCATGTTTTTAGAGCCATTGAAGACCAGAGCAATGCCATTGCCGCTGTTGGTGTTGTCTGCGATGCGATTATTGATGATCTGACAGGAAGAGACGATGGTCACGCCGTTGACGGTGTTAAACATGATGTCGCAGTCGGCCACCGTGGAATGGTCGGCGTAGATGCCGTTCGCGTTGTGGTGCGAAACACAAGAGCGCACGGCGCTGCTGCCAGTACTGCTGTTGGAGTTGACATAGATGCCGTAGTTACCGTTGTCGCGGGCGACGCAGCCGGTGACAAGACTGCCGACAGAATAAATGCCGGTGCCGACATTATTCAATACCATGCAATCACGAATAATGCTCGCCTCTTCGGCCGAAATGCCCGAAGCACACGTGGAAACACTCAGCTTCTCATAAACGACATTGCGCGAATAGCCAGTCTTATAGCCGTTGACCCCGTCGCCACCCCAGCCGCTGACCATGCCATTGCGCATGGTAATATTGGTAAAGGTGCCATTGATATAGAGGCCAATGCCCGAACTTGGCACGCCCAAAAGTGCAAAGCCATTGAGGTCAAGAGTAACATTACTGGTCAAGATCGTAATGCCATTTTGGCCGCTCACGCCCGTGAGATTGGTCGTGAGATAATAGGAACCCGGGCTGGTGATGCTGATGGGTAGCGGTCCGGATATGGGCGTGCGCGGCTCAATTTGCGAAAGCGTTTTCATCGTCGGCGCCGGCGCAGCGGGAGGAGTGAGGCTGCCTTGAGCAAAGCCGCGATCGAGTGTGAAAATTACGCTGGCAACTGCAACGAACAGGACAATTTTGTCTCTCATATAATAAAATTCAGGCTCAGAACCGTCCGCTTATGATTTGCGCATTTTCTCACGATCACGGAAGCAACTAAGGTGCCAGCCTCATTGAGCTAGATTACCTAATAACCGACGGCGGCTGCATCCCGGCACCGGAAAACCCATCCACATGCACCTTTGAAACCGCTTTAACCACCGTCTGCGCCGCTGCCTCATCCAATCCATACATATTGACCAACCTCCATCTCAGCACCTTTTCCACGGCTTCCACAAGAGTTTGACACCTTGCCGGATCCTCTTTCCCGAAGGCGCGAAAAGCAAATGCCCTCTCTCCACCTAAAAGCAAGCACGTATCCTTGAGATCGCTTTGTTCGACATCCTTAATACCGGCCTCCTGAAAAGCCGCCTCCAACGCCTTAAGGACTTGTGCCTGTTCCGGAGACTGCGATATCCACCGGTACTGCTCATCAATCGTAACATGCGTGCTGTTGCGCCCGGCAAAGGCATGCTTGAAACCATTTGCCAGTCCCAGATTCGGATAATCCGAGAGCAACTGAGTGTCCGGCACCATCACTTCCAGCGGCGTCGGTCCGTTATTGTGTTCGAGCAACAAGCCGTTGAACTCCCCGGACAATTCCATGGGAATATGATTCGTGAATACTTGCGCCACCATGTTGAAGAAATTTTGCCGAAGCTTATTGGTGGTGGTCGTGATGTAACCCTTCGACATCTTTGCCATCAAACAGTCATTAAAAAACTGTACTCCTGCCAGCGAGGTAAGCTGCCTCCTGAAATCTTTCTGTCCTTCCGGAAGTTCACGAGCCAACTCCAACATGAACGAGACACAACGAACCCCATTCGACATCCGCTCCTCGCCCGTCTGAATCCTCACCACAGACCCGTCTGCAACAGCGGATGCATCTGTTCGCGCTGCCATGCCACTCCTGTGCCACAGCAAGGCAAACACCACCGCCACGGCTATTGCTGGCAACCCCAACCACAACATTTTCGATCTCACATCACCCCCTCAAGTTTGCCCTGGTTATATCGCTCTGAAACTTTATGAATCGGCATCGTGAACGGACCCGCCTCTCAGCCTTCAATGATTCGCGGCCTCCTGAGAATTTGACAACAGCGCCATCTCTTCTCTGAAAGGCTTTTCGGAAACATACAATTTTTCCAGCTTGGCATTTTTTTCTGCTATATCCGGCATTTTGGCTGCCTCTGCCATTGCCTGCGCCTTCTTTGCTGCCTCAACGGCCTGCTTAAATTGCCCCGCTTCAGCGAGCGCGGCACCCAATGTCCCAAGGAGCACCGGTTGTTGATTTTCGGTAAGTTCACACGCGTGCCGGGCCAATTCAACAGCCCTCCCTCCATTCCTCACGCTTTGATCAGGATGAGTCGAATAAATCCAGGCCAGATTGTTGAGTGCGATGACCACATTCGGGCTGAGCCGCAATGTTTCTTCATATTGCTCCACAGCAATTGGAATTCTCCCAAGCTGGTTTAGAACGAGGGCCAGCCCCAAATGTGCTCCCACATGCTCTGGTTTGTACTTGATGGTTTCAGAGTATTCCAAAACAGCCGGCTCAAACTGCTGTTTGCGAACCAACAAACTTGCCAGGGTAAAATGGTTCTCCGCATGTTCAGGCATCAACCGTGCACATTCCGAATGTTGCTCAATTGCCTCATCCACCCGGCCAAGGGATGCAAGAGCCAGACCATAATTGAAATGAAATTCTTCAGCATTCGGATCAATCTTCAATGCCTCGCTGTAGTGGTGCGTGGCTTCTTCAGCCTTCCCGGCCATGTAAAGGGCCAGTCCAAGGTTATTCTGTGCCCTGGCATGGTTGGGTTGGATTCGCAAGGCTTCGCGATAGTGTGGCACGGCAGCATCCATCTTTCCAGCCGTGGATAACGCCTGCCCCAGATTGTACTCTGCGACAACGTTGTCCTTGGTTGCTTCCAAGGCGTGGCTGAAGAGTGTTTCGCTTGTTTTCCAGTAACTCACCTGAATGATCGTGCAAACCACACAGGCAGACAGGAGTAACGAGGTCCCCGTTCCTAAAATCCAATTGCGAAGCGGCAACGAACTGAAAAGTTCCAAGACTCCCCAGACAACCGCTACGAAAAGGCCAATCGAAGGGATATACGTATAACGATCAGCAATAGACTGTTCTCCCACCTGGATTAGCCCGATCACAGGGACCATCGCTATCAGGTACCAAAGCCAGCCGGTAATTAGAAATGGGCTTCGCCTCATTTTATAGATCGCGAGGAGAAGCAGAGAAGCAATCAGCAGTGCCGCAGCCCCAACCTGCCAGAAGCTCCAGCCATAATGATATGGATAGAAGACCGCCAGCTTTCGTGGCCAAAATAGTTTGCCCAAATAGCGGACATAGGAAACCAATGCATTTTGAATCCGGTCGGATAATGTCAAATTCGTCAACGAAACGGCGCCACCCCCAACCTGAACCTCCAAGGTGATCCAACTGCTGATTCCCGCTAGGATCAACAGCGGCAGTTTTTCCAGGACCAATCGTTTCCACTCAGCCGGATACCAATTGCCTGACGTGGACCCGGAAGATGACATGGTTTTCCAGAATGTCCCGATTTTAATGCGTTCCAACGGCCAAAAATCCATCAGAAAAAGAATAAGTGGCAATGTAACCACCATTGGCTTCGACATCAACCCCAGCACAAAACAAACTACTACGAGACAATAGCGTAGCCATCCTCCACGACGCGCATAGGCAACATAGGCCAAAAGAGTTAACAACCAAAAAAACGTGCTCAGAACATCCTTCCGTTCCGCCACCCAGGCCACCGATTCAACATGCACGGGATGCCAGGCAAAAATAGCTGCGACAATGGCGCTTCGCCACAGAGCTCCAGTCATGCTTCGTAACAACACAAACAGCAACACTGAATTCGCAATATGAAATAGCAAACTAATGAGGTGATGCGGACCGGCCTGCGCCCCAAACAATTGCCAATCAAGCATGTGAGATAACCAGGTAAGCGGATGCCAGTTGCCTGCATATCCGGTTGTAAAGGCCCACTCAACGCTTTCCGCAGTCAGTCCCGCTTTTATCGCGGGGTTCTCTGTCAGGTATTGAGAGTCATCGTAATTGTTGAAGCCAGCGTGCAGAACGCCGTAATAGGCAACAAATGTAATCGTTGCCAGCAACAGACCAATCGGCAAATCCTTGCGCAGTCTTCCGGTCATAGACCGCCAATGCTGCCAGTTTTCAGCTCGGAAAACAAAGGAATTCTTGCCTCCTGCCACTCCAAACTTCAGTGATTCTCTGCTGCTTCCAATTCCGCCAGATGCCCGGTTGCACTCGTGAACGGATCGGACCTAATTATTTACACAAACCGGCACAAAGAGGCAGCCCAGGTTATTTACTCAGAATAATTTCATCTGCCCCGAAACGCTGTTGCGCGCTTCCCCGACAAGCCCAGGGATACTAAACCCTTCGTCACCACTCACGTATTGGACGCGTAATTGCCTCGCCATGCGAGGAAACTGCTGAGAACTTAGTTTGGTGCCAATAACTCGGCTGACGTTTTTCATGCAAAACCCCATCCTGCCAAAGTCGTTGGTAAAAAGAAACTTGCTGTTCAGGAATGAGTGCGGCTAAGCATTGACGCATGTCAAAACAAAAACCACTGGGTTCCGGGACCATGTCCGTCTGGGCGGGTGAAGAAAACAATTTGTGGTGGGGTGCCACTCAAGTGCCAGTGGTGCATAGCGTATCATTTGGCTACCCGGACGTGGATGCTTGGCAGGATGTGGCTTTGGGGCGCGCTCCGGGTCATATTTACGGTCGCAACACCAACCCGACCGTGGCGGCATTCGAGGAAAAAGTGCGCCTGCTCGAAGGTGCCGATGCCGCCACCAGCTTCGCCACCGGCATGGCCGCCATCAGCAACATCCTGTTCACCCTGCTCTCACCCGGCGACCGGGTGGTTTCGGTCAAGGACACATACGGTGGGACCAACAAGTTGTTCCTTGAATTTCTCCCCCGCTTTCATATCAAGGTTGAACTGTGCAACACGACCAATCACGAAGCGATTGAGGCGGAAATTGCCAAAGGTTGCCGAGTGCTTTATATGGAAAGCCCAACCAATCCAACGCTCAAGGTCATGGACATCGCCCGCCTCGCAAAAGCTGCCCACAAGGTGGGTGCGCTGGTCGTGGCCGACAACACCTTTGCCACCCCCATCAATCAAAATCCGTTGGCCTTGGGCGTGGATCTGGTGCTGCACAGTGCCACAAAATTCCTCGGCGGCCATGCCGATGCGCTCGGTGGCGTGGTCTGCGGCTCCAAGGAACTGGTTCACCAGGTTTATCATCATCGCGAAATCACCGGCGCGGCTCTCGATCCCATGGCCGCATACCTGTTGTTGCGCGGAATGAAGACCTTGCAGCTTCGCGTTGCCCGTCAGAACGAAAGTGCTTTGAAGATCGCGCAGTTTCTCGAAAGCCAGCCATCGGTCACACAGGTTTTTTATCCGGGATTGTCATCCCATCCACAGCATGAGATTGCACGACAGCAAATGCGCGGCTTTGGTGGCGTGCTCAGCTTCATGTTGAAAGGCGGCTTCGACGCCGTGCGCGCTTTCCTCCCTCGTCTGCGCCACGCGCACCTGGCGGCAAACCTGGGCGCGGTGGAAACCATCGCGGGACCACCCGCCACCACCAGCCACGTCGAATGCACGCCGGAAGAACGCGCGGCCATGGGTATCCCGGAAGGTTTGATCCGTTACTCCGTGGGTATTGAAGACGTGGATGATTTGATCGCAGATTTAAAGCAGGCTTTGGGCTGACGAAGCTTTGGAGCTTCGGCTTTCATAACTGTAATCAACGAACATTTAAAAGTGGTTGGCCCTGGTTATTTACACTTCGCTCATTTCAGCATAAAGCCCCCGCACAGATTATCACCGGTTTTCTGTTGCTGAACTACCAGCCACCAGCAAACATGCTAATAATGAAACCACGCGAGATGTTACCACGTCTTTTCAATGACATGCATCCATTTCGAAGATTTTTGTTTGTGGCATTTGCGATATTCGCGACCGCTCTGCCTTCGCACGCAGCGGACCAAAAGAAACTCAATATTCTTTTTGTTTTCGCCGATGACTGGGGTCGTTACGCAAGTTGTTATCGCGGGCTGGATGGACGGGCATCGCTGAACGACATCATCAAAACTCCCAACGTGGACCGCGTGGCCCGTGAAGGTGTCCTGTTCAAGAATGCGTTCGTCAATGCCCCCTCCTGCACTCCTTGCCGCAGTTCCCTCCTTTCCGGTCGTTACTTTTTCAACACCGAGCGCGGCGCGATTTTGCAGGGTGCCGTGTGGGATAGTTCCATTCCCAGCTTCCCGCTGATGCTCCGTGACGCCGGTTATCACATCGGAAAAAGTTACAAGGTCTGGAGCCCGGGGACTCCACGCGACGCCCCTTTTGGCGGACAGCAATACGCCTACGAAAAGCATGGCCGTGCACCCAATAATTTTTCTGAAGAAGCCACCGACCGCGTGAGCAAAGGAATGACCTTACCGCAGGCTCGCGAAGAAATTCTCTCCCAGGTGCGCGGAAATTTTGACGATTTCCTGGCGGCACGAAAGCCCGGCCAGCCGTGGCACTACTTCTTTGGCCCCACGACCACGCATCGCACCTGGATCAAAGGCTCAGGCAAAAAACTCTGGGGCATCGACCCCGACTCACTCAAAGGCAAAATGCCCAAATTCCTGCCGGACGTACCCGAGGTGCGCGAGGACGTCGCCGATTACCTGGGTGAATGTCAGGCCGTGGATGCCTATGTCGGCGTGCTGCTAAAACGCCTCGAAGAATCAGGCGAAGCAGATCACACGCTCCTCGTCATCAGTGGCGATCACGGCATGCCCGGCGTCCCTTCCGGCAAATGCAATCTCTACGATCACGGCGTGAGTGTGGCTTTGGTAATGCGCCTTCCCGGTGGCAAAGCGGGTCGCATTGTCGAGGATTACACCTGCCTCCCTGACCTCGCCCCAACGTTCATGGAAATCGGTGGCCTTCAACCGCCAAAAGGACTATATGGCCGCAGCCTCCTGCCGATTTTGAAATCGGAAAAAAGTGGTCAAATCGATCCGACGCGCACCACCGTCATTACCGGGCGCGAACGGCATGTCGCCGCCGCGCGGGAAGGTTTCCTGCCCTATCCGATGCGCGCCTTGCGAACTCCGGAGTTTGTTTACATCCGCAACTTTGCTCCGGACCGCTGGCCGCTGGGTGCCCCAGGTCGCATCACCGAAAACGAAACGCCATCCCAGCAGACGCTGGAACATAATACGTTCATCGGCTTTGCTGATATGGATGCGAGTCCAACCAAGGCCTGGCTCGTTCAACACCGCACCGGAAGCGAAGGGAAATGGTTTTATAATGTTGCCTTTGGAAAACGCCCCGCCGAGGAGCTGTACGACGTCCGCCGAGATCCCGACGAGGTGATGAACCTTGCCGACCAGCCTGCGTATGCGGAAATCAAAGCCCAGTTGTCAGCGCAATTATTAAAAACCCTCACCGATGCAAGCGACCCTCGAGTCGTTGGCGATGGCAAAAAATTCGATCGCCCGCCTTTCACCGGCGACGACGATCCAAAACCAAACCGGAAACCCGGAAAAATTCCGGAATGAAAACGCTTAAGGAAATGAAGTTTAAAAGAAAACTAAATTCTCTCAATCACGGAACAAAGCTGCACCAAACGATTTACGGGATGCCCACCACGCGATAATAACTATTGGTAGTGTTCACTGAGGGCATGTTTGTGAACACATAGGTGGACGTGGGAAGATACAGATTGGTCACGGTCGTCCAATTATTCACCCCCAGAAGTGCCGACGTGGTCTGCAACTGATAATGTGCTCCCACGGTTCCTTGAACGCTGATCCCCGGAGTGCCTGCCTGGGTCGTAGCAGTCAATCGCACCGCACTCGGAGGCACGTGGCCGACAAACGGGGCGCCAGTATTGAATTTGAATAGGACCGCGTCACCGCCGTTCAAGTCAAGGGTGAGTTGGCGTTTCGTGCTGAACACCGGCAAACCGTTCGTTTTCCATTGGCCAGTAACCGGATCCAACATGATTAAATTGGTCATGGCTCCCGTTAATCCGCTGAAAGTCAGTTTGATTTCCTGCATGCAGTCCGCCGCAGTGCCGTTGGTGGCGGTCAGCGCGTTGACGACCATCATATAGACTTCATTCGTGTAGTTCGTCCCGTCATAAATTTCATCCAGTGGATGGAACCACGAAATAATCACGTCCCCCGGCAGGCCGTTGTTCATGACGCCGGCCTTATTGGTCATGCTCCAGCCGGTCAAATACGGATCGTTCTTTGGGAATTCCCACCAACTGTAAGCGCTGGAATTGATAAGGTTGGAATTGGTGGCGGAGGAAGGATCGTTATAAAAGGAGTCGGGTAGCGGATTAAAATTCGTAACGCTGCCGCTCATGGACTTCCCACGAAGAAACATCACACTTGTACAATATCCATTCGGAAAATATTGATCGTCACTGCCTGGTCCGGGGGGAGGATTGACGGTATTCGTATTGTGCATTTCATAGACCGGTTTGAGGAAAACCAATGCCTTGCCAAAATTAACAGCGCGTTGATTGATATCTACCATTTCATTGTAGAGTGCATTGGTGAGGGTATCGCCATGCCATTGTCCTTGCTCATCGCGGTCAAAGAGCGACGATGCACCGGAGTTGTAGGTGAAGTCGATGAGCATCTTGGCGTTAAAAGCCAGGGCGCCAAAAGTATTCAGGCGCATTTCCGATGCTGACGGATCGCGATAGATCCTTCCGGGGACATTATTAGTAGGATCAGGCTCCTCCACCGCATGAAAAGTCTGGCGATAAATGCCGTACGGAATGTTGTAGGCGCTGGCCCATGCCTTATAGCGCCGCAGTTCGCCATACCACGTTTGGCTTAAGGCAAATGGGACATGCGTATAGTAGTCCGATTGCCAGGGATAAAAGTCAAATGAGATCATGTCCGGCCTGGCTTGTGCAATGAAGCTGCTTAGTGGTCCATCCTCTACCTCCCCACCCCAATTGTTGATATAAAGAATTGTGTTCGGATAGCTGTTTTGTACGTTGGTGAACCAATTAAGCATTTTGTCGAAATAGAACTGCGAGTTCAAGAAAGGTTCGTCAGACAAGGATAAGCTCACGAGTTGGCTCATGTAAGGTGCCTCGCTTCCCATGGGCGGCATGTTGGTGATATCGCTCACCCAACCTGACCAGGGAAAAACGGGCGCCTGGGATGGGTCTGAGCTGTACCCCCAGTTAATGGAAGTGTAGTGGGCGTTCGTGTAGGTGGAGAGATGGAAGATAGCGGCCTCGGCCATCCCCTGCACCTGGAGTCCGCGGTCAATGAGAATTTGATGTGCCTTGCTGACCTGGGCGTGGCCAGAGCGGGAAAATCCAAACAGTGAGAGGGCAAAAACAAGCACGAATTTGAAGAACGATTTGGAAGACATAAGTGCCAGTTTATATCAGCCCATTTTCAAAAAGCTACAGCTTTTGAAACCTCACCATCTTACGCATGAAAATAATGGAGTGCTTGCCTGTCCGAACTGCAAACTTCCCGTCGTTCGCAGTGTGAGCAGGGCCAACAAGTCCATCATTTGAGGCGAAGTCCGGCGGCTTTGGCCTGCTGGCGAGCAAGCCGTTCAATACGGTCGCAGACGAGTTTGCAAAGCGGCACCAGGATCGGGTCAGCCAGGCCATAACGGATGAAGTTTCCGTCGCGCTCCCGCGTTAGCAGACGCGCCTGGTGAAGAATGGCAAGTTGCTTGGAAACGCTGCCCTGTTTCATATCGAGCCTGGCGACCAGTTCACCAACAGTCTTTGGACCTGCCATGAGATGCTTGATGATGCGCAGGCGCGAAGGTTCGGAAAGGATTGCAAAAAGGCGCGCCGCGTCGTCAATCTGCGCCTCCGAAAGAATATTGGCTCTCTTCACTTGCATATAGCTATATAGCGATATAGATTACCATTACCATAATATGCAAACTGTATCTGTTCAAGAGGCAAAAAACAACGCCCGGGCACTGCTTTTGGATGTCCGCACGCCAGCTGAATACAAAGAAGTGCACACCGCCGATGCCCTGCTGCGACCGTTGGCAGAGCTTCATCCCGCCACGCTCGCAGAGCTGGCGGCAAATCGTCCGATCTACATTCTTTGTCGCACCGGAAACCGGGCGCGACAGGCCGCGGAGAGATTGCAAAAGTCCGGGGTCACCGATGTCGCCGTGATTGAGGGAGGAATTGAAGCGTGGCAAGCCGCCGGCTTGCCGGTCGTCCGGGGCCGCAAAACAATGTCACTTGAACGCCAGGTGCGCATCGCAGCAGGCGCCCTGGTGCTCACCGGTATGATTCTGGGGTTCCTTCTGCATCCTTGCTTCTTTGTGATTCCCACGTTCGTGGGCACCGGTCTGATTTTGCCGGTATTACCGAGTGGTGTGGCATGGGAATGCTCCTTGCCCGAATGCCCTGGAACACGCGCACTGCCTCGAAGCTAACCTGCTCGACAGCGCAACCTCAACGTTGAATGGTTAAGTAATATGGCCGTTGCACTTATTTTGGGAGTTGCGATCGGGTTGGCATTGGGACTTCTTGGTGGAGGCGGTTCGATTATCACCGTGCCGGTTTTAGTTTATGCCGCGAATGTGCCTGCACAAAGTGCCGTGGCGATGTCACTTGCGATTGTTGGCGTAACGAGTATTGCGGGAGCATGCATGAAGTGGCGTCAGGGGCTTGTCCACGCACGCGCTTCAGTTTTGTTCAGTTTGACAGGCATCATTGGCGCACTGGCCGGTGGCCAACTCACTCCATTGGTGCGGCCCTCTGTTTTATTGGTTATTTTTGCGGGACTGATGCTGGTAATTGCAGGCCGGATGTTGTGGGCGCGCAAACAAGAAGACGTTCCTGCCGCTGCCCAATGTCGGCCGTGGCGTTGTGCGTCGGCTGGTATGGGCGTCGGCATAATGACCGGTTTCCTAGGCGTGGGCGGAGGATTTTTAATCGTGCCGGCTTTGATGCATTTCGGACGGATTCCCTTGAAGCAGGCGGTTGGCACATCCCTGGTAATTATCGCCTTAAATTCGCTCGCAGGGCTGGTGGGGCATCTCGGCCATGGAAGCGTCGATTGGAGGTTGACCGGAATTTTTTCACTGCTGGCTCTCATCGGCATGTTTGCGGGAGTGCAGTTAAGCCGGAAAGTTTCGAAGGAAAAGCTGAGCCGTTGGTTTGCCTGGGTGGTGATAGCCGTGGCGATTTTCGTCCTGATCAGGAACCGGAAAGTCTTTTCCGAACCTTGGTGAGGTGATACACTATAATAAGAAGGATAAAATTACGAACAAGTGTGCCGCGAAGGCCGTGGCTGCAGGATCATCCAACTGATTGAACAACCGAACCGTGTTCTGAGCCAGGGAAAGCACTTCCAGATCTCAAATATCTAACAATAACAAATCAACCAGGAGGACATTATGTTCGAAAAAAGATTTTTTGTGCCAGGACTCGCCCATGCCTCGTATCTGTTTGGAGCGGGCGGAGAAGCAGCCGTCGTGGATCCGAAACGCGATGTTGACGATTATATAGAAACGGCCAACCAGCACGGTTTGAAAATTGTCGCCGTGTTGAACACTCATCCACACGCGGATTTCGCTTCTGGCTTCAGGGAACTGGCAGAGCGCACGGGCGCGAAGATTTACACTTCGCACCTGGCGCCTGTCACATATGAACATGTGCCAGCTCATCAGGACGATCGTCTTCGCGTTGGCAGCCTTGAGGTCGAAATCCTCGAAACACCAGGCCATTCACCTGACAGCCTTAGTTTCCTCGTGAAGGAAAATGGTCAGCCGTATTGCATCTACACTGGGGACCTGCTTTTTGTAGGTGATGTGGGCCGTCCGGATTTACGCGACGCCACGGAAGATCCTGCTGCTCTGGCTGAGAAATTATACGACTCCCTGTTTAACCGCGTGTTTACCTTGCCGGACAATGTGAAGGTATATCCAGCTCATGGCGCAGGGTCGTTATGTGGACGCGCGATTTCCTCCCAACCTTTCTCGCTGGTGGGACAGGAACGGCTCTACAACTGGGCAGCGCAACTGAAGGATCGAAGAGAGTTCGTAAAGCAGATGACCAGCAACCTGCCAGATCGCCCGGCATACTTTAGCTATGATGTGGAGCTCAACCTGCGTGGCACTTCACCATTGAATGAATTAAGACCGTTACGTGCGCTCAGTGAACAGGAATTGAAAGAGGCATCTGCCGCTGGTGTGACCGTGATTGATACCCGCCCTGCCCCATTTTTCGGTGCCGGACACTTTCCAGGAAGTCTGAATGTTGGCCTGAACAGCGCGATGTTCTCAACATGGATTGGCTTTCTTGTGCCGGGTGGGAAACCTATTGCGCTGGTTGTTGGGTCTGCAGATGCAGTTCCCAAAGCGCGTCTGGAGTTGGCGCGAATCGGCTTTGACCATGTCATTGGTTACATTGAAGCGGATCAACTCAGTGAAACCAGTCAAATGTCACAGATAAGCGTTTGCGACTTGAAAGCTTCGCTGGGAAGTGGGTCCACACCCGTCGTGCTGGATGTCCGGACACCTGGCGAATGGAACTCGAATCACATTGACGGAGCACTGCACATCCCACTGCCAAAACTGCCTGCAAAAATTACCGCACTTCCCAAAGACCAGCGGATGGCGGTCATTTGCGGGAGTGGCTATCGCAGTTCAATCGCCGCCAGCCTGCTCGAGCGCGAAGGCTTCAATCACTTGCAAAATGTCATGGGCGGCATGACGGCGTACTCTGAAGTGAAGTGCGCCGAGATGGAGCCCGCCGGCCTCGTCTTTTTAATGGAGGGAATCTGAACGGCTACTGGCTGAAGAACCATTCCAAAAATCTTCCCGGCACGTTGGGATCGCCCAACTCGAGCAGGCATTTTGATAGCTGCAGATGTCCCTGTGCCACAGCCATAGCCGCGGCTACCAACGCCGTTTGGTGTTGATTCCATGAATCCGCGCTCATCGCATACGCGAGTTCATGGATGCACGGCAAACTCGCAAGATAAGTCTCGTAGATTTCCGCTGGCGTTTCCGGCTGGCCTCCCTCCAATCGTGATTGCTCTATGAGCGTCGGCAAAAGGAGGAATCCTATATCAATTTCACCTTTTTCAGCCGCCTGCAATCCGATCTCCAAAATGTGCGGCACTGCGGCAAACGATGCCGAATAAATCGTTCCTTGATGGCAAAGCGACGAGAACAAAGTGTTCCAGGGTTCAACACCGTGGTCACTCTGAGGCTCCGGATTTGCCTGCAAGGACCGCAAACAATCCATGATGCTCGGCATGGTTGAGAAATCGCCAAATCCACTCTTGGCTGACCAGCAACTCGGTGCAGACGACTCCTGGCTGGCATCTCCATAAGCATGCTGCAGCAAAAACCATCTTGGATCGTCCAGCGGTAGCGGCGTGAACATGTGCCCGAGCGTAACAAATTCGCAGCTACTGTAAACCGGACGTTTCGGTGGTTCGATAAAAAGGGGCGTCACAGAATTGCTTCCATGACGCCCCTCGTGAAATCCAGGCTTTTTATTGATTCAATATCAAACGATAGAAGACCGCAGGCCTGGCCGGATCAATCGGCATAACCATTTGATTTGTGGTCGTTGAGCCTGTAACCGCCGACCAGTTGTTACTAATGCCGGTGCTCAAGCTGTTGGTCTGCGCCTGCAATGTCCAGCCTGTGTGATCCTGCGGCCATTGAAGCGTCAGTTTACCGCCAGAGATCGAGAACACAATGTTCGTCGGATTCGGATTCACCGTCGCTGTGGAAATAACCCGCAACGTGCCGTCCGTACCCAGCGTGCTCAGATCCCAACCCAACCCAATCCCGGGTGTGGATGGAATAATGCTGTTCGTGGTGAAGGTTCCAACACTATATGCTGCCGCACTGAACAGCGGAATGGCATCACCCGCCACCAATGGGTTCGGCCCCACGTTCGTCACAACCAAAGTGCCGCCGAGCGTCACCGATGTCAGACCCGTAATAACGTCGTTCGCCAGGCTTGTCGTCTTCCTGACTTTAACCACATCGGTACTGCCGGGTTGCAGCGTAAGATTGCCATTGATGGTGAGGGTGTATGTGTTGGAAGCCACGAATCCAGCAGTCAACTGCGCGCCCGAGCCAAAAACAATATTGGTGCCATTCACTGTGCCGTTGCCGAGCAGCTTCTGCCCGGCGCCCAGTTGGAACGTCGGCAAAGCCGTCACGTCCAGGGTTGCCCCACTGTTAATCTGGATCAACGAACTGTTGCCGAGTGAAGAAGACGGGCCAACAAACAAAGTGCGATTGCTGATGATTGTCGGACCGGTGTATGTGTTCGCGCCGTCCAGCCACAGATTTCCACCACTTGCGCCAATCGAGTTTGTGCCCAAAATCAATCCACCCGCCCCATTGGTATCATGGATACCACCCCAAATGTGCAAGGTGCTGCGAGTCGCAATGAGGTTTGTACCCGTGAGAAATACTTCTCCATTATAATTGTTGCTGCTGCCTCCTGAATCCACGCCCGCGCCCCCCTTCATCACCAGGGTCTTCGTCGGGCCATGATTGGTGCTGTTCGCATCAGTCACGGAAAACAACGTCAGGGTCGCGTTCGATTCCAACATCACTGACTTTGTGGGGTCGCCCATGGTGACATTCCCTTGGAATCCAAGCCGACCGGCGACAACATGGATATCGCCCAATGAGGTCTCGCCGGTATCAGCAAAAATATTGGCGCCCGGCCCGACTTCGGTGAGAGTGAAGTTATTTCCATTGAAGCTACCTGCAATAATGTCCCATCGATTCAAGGCACCAATTGCGGCATCTCCGACAAGCGTCAAATTTCTGATTGTCCCGCTCAACTGTGCGAGGTTTGAACCGCTCGTCATCGCCCCTTTCCCATTGAAACCATTGCCGGCGATATAGACATATTTGTATCCCGGATCCACACCATTCAAATCCAATGAGCCATTGTTGGTGACGTAAAGAGGCGAGCTGTACAAGCCCAGCCCGGAAGTATTGGTGTATTGCAAAACGCCGTTTGTGACCACGATTGTTCCAGTGAACGCCGAATTATCGGCACTTAGAACATGCGTATTTGCGCCGCCTTTGACCAACGTGGCCTGCGCAGCCCCATTATCGCTAATCGCAGCAGTGTTTATATAAGTGCTGACACCTTGGAGATTGTAAATGAGCGTCCCGGAATTGGCCTTGATACTGCTAAAGATCGGCACGTTGGACATCGCCAAGGTAACTGAATTCGTCCCCTCCATATCGAGAGGTCCACTCAACGGTCCGGTGCCGGTAAAGGTGAATGCAACGGCATTATTCGACATCGTGATTCCCGCCGGACCTTCAGAGCCAACAATGTTCACAACACTGTTTGCAGCCGTGTCATCGAAGGCGACCTGATCTCCATCAAAAAAGAGATCAAATCCGCTGCTGCCGGAATTAAACCAATTCGTGGTGGTATGATCCCAGGCAGTCGGATCTGGAGACTTTCCACCCCGCCACACCAGGTTCGCCGAGTTTCCACTCACGCTGATTTGGATGTAAGGATACGTGGTTGCTGGATCCACGATGCTGAAGCTATAACGCGGACTGTCGCTGATCACTTGAAGGTGCGAAGCGGCGGCGCTGGTCAATGCTGCCCCGCTGTATTGCGCAATTGTGTAGGGTGACGCGGAACTGAGCGGCGCGAGCGGCACCACCTTGATCGTGGAAATATTCTGTAGTGCAACGTCGCCGTTGATCAGCAAGAGATCGTTAACTCCGTTCCCGACAGTAAAGGGGTCTGCAGACAACTTGATAACGTTGGTGGCACCGTTCAGGGTCAGACTGTTCCCGAGTGTCAACGTGCCTGGCGCACTGGAACTACCCGGAGCCAGGATCGAGCCGGGCCCGGCGGTAACGCTCCCCTGAATCGAACCTGTCCCGGCCAGAGTGCCGCCGGTCACCGTCGTAGGACCTGTGTAAGTGTTGGCTCCACTAATCACCACTGTGCCCGGACCGGCGAGTGCCAGACCGCCCGAACCCGAAAACACATTATTCAGGGTGATGAACTTACCGGCGCTCGGCGCAAAAGTGACCGTACCAGGACCAGGGCTGGTATTCAGGCTGGCTGGCAAGGTTGACGCCCAGGCCCAATTCGTGCCACCCGGACCGACCGAGGCCAGGCCTTGCGTGCCACCGGTATTGGGCCCCAGGTTAACCGAGCGAAAAGTTCCGCCGGAGAGATTGATTGCAATATTGTGGGTGCCTCCTGCGTTCTGATTAACGATTCCAGCAGCACCCAGGTAAATATCACCACCTGAGAAGTTGAATGTTTCCCAATCGGTTCTTCCAGCTCCAGGGCCCGCAGCGAACCTGATCGCATTGCAGTAGAGTGCGCCGCCGCTGATGTTGACGGTGCCGTTGGTTGCTTGCTGGCAAAAGGAGACGCCATGAAATTGAGTGTCATTGCCAGGGTTTCGCAGGATATAGACGGTCCCGCCGGAGAGATTGAAATTCCCCCAACCGGGCGATGTGGCGCTGTTGCCACGACCAACGCCAAACCAGCCGTTGTCTATCAAGGTGCCACTCGTGACGTTGATGGTTCCCTTTCCTAGAATACCAATTTCAATGCCGCAAAGGAAATTCGCGGTCCCTCCGTTCAACGTAAAGGCACCATCAGAATTCGTGGCCAATCCGAGTTGGAACATATCCTGGTAGAATGAGGAAGCATTTCTCACTACATTCAGCACGCCTCCGTTCATGGTAAAATTCGCGGTACTGGCATTGGCATTAGCGAGAAGCAGGCCTGAAGCAGTCGTGTTGGTTATCGAAAGCGTCCCCGCATTCATTGTGAACGCGCCGCTGCCGTTGGCGACATTGCCGAGCACAAGCGATGTAAGCGCATTAGTCGCAGCCGCGTCGGGCGGAGTGTTGGTGTAAAGCACGGAACCGTTGAGAACGGTGGCATTCCCGATCGAAGCCGTGTCTGCCGCCACTGGCAGGGCTCCAGAACTCCAATCCGCGCGGTTGGTATAGTTATCTGCCAACGGCGCGATCCAATTGACGGTTGCTGCCTGGACAGAAATGACTCCACAACACAATGCGGCAATTACAGCAACTTTTTGGTCCATGATTAAGTTCTTTCCAGCTGTCAAAGATTGCAGCTTTGGTTTGTTCGAGTACTTCATAAGGTTTGGGAGTTGAAGATATAGGAAAACCGGGTTCCAACAACAGACTCTTTGTCCATCTCAGTGCAGAACCTTGCAGCCAGATACAACAACAAATTTAACATTTTCTCTACGGGGAATGATTGCTGATCAAATCACGCTTCACCGCCCCGTTACAAGTCTTTTTTCCAAATAAGCAAACCTCGCAATGTAACGCATGATCATTAACATTTAGCACCACAACAACCCTTGTTCGTGATGAGTTAATCGCAAGCTGGTCTGGCTTTTGGATGGATTCTTTTCCCGTCACCGTCGCCAAAACATTGGCTATCGATACAGCAATCCTCAGCGACCCAAGGCCTTTATCGCGTTGCATGAAACCACTAACTCATTCAGCGTGTGCCTGCACATGAACTTACGACTCCGCGAACGTTCCGTTATCAAGCGTCCCATCGACGTTGTTTGGCGTTATGTCACTGATCCGCGCCGGTTCGTGGAATGGAATAAAAAGTTGATGCCAACTGGTTTGCCCGAGGCTTTTCGGCAGGGTGAAACTTTCCAAAGCCAATACCAGTGGCATGGGAGATCAATCTCTGGCCATACTCGAGTGGAACAACTCCTGCCATCAGTTCTAAAATTGCACCACAGCAGATTTAGTGGGAATGGCATCCGGCCGGACATGGAAGTTATCGAAGAGATTCAATTGACTCAAAAAGGAGTCAATACCATCGTGACCAAAACCGTCACCATCATGAACCATGGAATTCCACTTTTCTTTGTTTTGATTGGCTGGCTGATTGGCAACTTCGGCAAGCGCGTTGAAGCGGATTATCTAAAAGAGCTTTGCGAAAAACAGGAAAGTCAATCACTCCAAAACGGCCGACTGTCGTGATCAACCTTTTTTCGTCACGTTCGCTTCTGCTGCAGCAACCATTCCAGCGCCTCGGATTCTGATGTGAACGTATTCGCTGTTTGTCCCGCATTCTCGGCAGCAGTCACCTCAAATTTGTTGGGATCGACAGCCTCGGGCGTCAATACTATTCCAACTGCCACGCTTCCCCTGGCTTTCTCCGCCCAATCCTGGGCTATCCAAAAACGTTGTGCAATGGTGGGTGGCGCAAATCCCGTGAGGCCCGTTGTATCCACAAGCAGCCGGATTATTCCCTGCCGGTGACAAAATGCAATGGCCTCGCCCACCGCCCCGATGGCCTGTTCCAGCGACACCTCGCCCTCAGGACGAAAACGAGCATACTCCTCCTTGATCTCAAGAAAGTCTGGCCTGCCATTCATCTTGTTTCCCTGCAACGTGGAACGCCTACCACCTTTTGTAAAGGGTAGAGTGCCCATTGGAGCGGCTCATTAACGCGGTTACCGCGTCCCCTTTTCACTCGCGAGGCTTGGGCCAATCAGAGCCTGCGTTTGGACAATGAATCGAAGCACCTAGCCGAATTTGCCCTCGCAAATTTCGCTCATGAAGATGGATTGAACGGCTTTTTATTCTGTTGACAGCTGTAAATATCGCCTTAACACTTTTTCGTTATTAATGGAGAGCAAGAACTTAATGTTACATCAGAAATTGCCTTGTTGCCATGCGCGCTTCCTTCAAAAAGCTGCGCGAACCGATTTTAGTTCGCCCACGGCATATCAACAATCCAGCCCTTCACGATCAATTTTTTTATCTATGAACCAAAATGTCTCCATCCCACGATCCAGGCACAAGCACGCTTTTTCTCTTGTGGAATTGCTGGTGGTTGTTGCCGTTATTGCTCTGCTATCGACGCTTTGGTTTCCTGCCATGGCGAAAGCGCACCTAAAATCCTCTGGCTATGCCGCCGGATGTCTCAGCAATTTGCGCCAACTCATGATCGGTTGGTCGATGTATAAGGAAGACAATCACGACGTATTGCTTCCCAACGCTCCTGCAGGATTTGCAGCAAACCAGACCTGGTGCGGCGGTTCCAGCGAGGATTGGTTAATTTCCTCGGCCAACACAAATGTGAACGTGCTGCTCGGATCTCTGCTTGCGCCATATGTTCGCAGCAATCTTAACATTTATCGCTGTCCCGCCGACCTCGTGCCATCTTCAAACGGCCAGCGCTTGCGCAGCTATTCAATGAACGGCCAGATGGGCGCTGCATTCAATACGCCAAACTACAATGCTGGATTCAGACAATATAAAACAACAGCCGACCTGACTTGTCCCAACCCTCAATCCGCCTTCATCTTCGCTGATGAACACCCCGGCAGCATCAATGACGGCTATTTCCAGGTCAATTGTAGCTCTGCAAGCCTTCCAAGCCTGCCGGCTTCTTACATTGATGGCGGTTGTGGTTTCTCATTTGCTGATGGCCATGCAGAAATTCACAAATGGGTGACCCCGAATTTTGTCATTCCCATAGTTCAAGGCCAAACCCCTGCCACCATTTTTATCCCCGCGAACAATGCTGATTGGTTGTGGCTTGTGTCACATACTGCGTGCCCGTGAATCTGGTGATGAATTCCCAAACATCTTATAGCTGTCATATGAAAAATGTTTCCTCCATTTCCAGCGCTTTGGGCATGTTAATGTTGACTAATTTCCTTACGCTCGCCACCTCAGCACTTCCGCTCCAGTTCGTTTCCTCTCCAGATTCCTCTCTGGTTTCATCATCGGGCAGTGGCGATTCCAGGAGTCCAATCATCAGTGCTGATGGTCGTTACGTTCTCTTCTCCAGCCGGGCCAATAATCTTACCACCAACAACGCTGTCGCGACCACTTTCTCCCAAAATGTTTACCTGCGCGATCGCCTGAACCAGACCACCACTCTCATCAGCGTCAATCTCGCCGGCACTGGAGGCAATGGCGATTCCACTGCCATCGAGATTTCCACAAACGGCCAATACGTTCTCTTCGAAAGTAGCGCCAGCGACCTGGTTGCCAATGACACCAATAATGCCTCCGACGTATTCGTCCGCAACCTGCTGACTTCCACAACCACTCTTGCCAGTGTCAGCACAAATGGAACGGTCGCCAACGGTGCTTCTCGCAGCTCAGCCATGACACCGGATGGTCATTTTGTCGCTTTCGCCAGTTCTGCGAATAATCTCACGGCACAGGATACCAATAATATTGCGGATATTTTCGTGCGCGATCTGCAACTCGGCACAACCAAATTGGCAACTCCCAAGGCCATGGCATCAGCAGCCAGCCCGGCCTATGGCCCTTTCTCAGAACTGCCTGACATCACGCCGGATGGCCGCTATGTGGCCTTCTTCAGCAACGCCACCAACCTGGTCGCGGGAGTAACAAACATTGGTGAAATATATGTGCGTGATCTGGTCGCTGGGACCACTTCCCTTGCCAGCACAAACGCTCACCAGTTGATGCAATCCATCGCGGGCACCAATCGGACGATTTCCTACAACCACACCATTTCGCAGGATGGTTCGATTCTGGTCTACGAAGCCAGTCCCTTGACCACAGCCGGGAATTCATATGGTGTGATTTTCCGCCACAATCTGCAAACCGGATTGACCCTGGTGATCAATACCAATGCTGCCCGCGTCGCTCTTGGTGAAGAAGCAATTGACCGTACCTTGGAGATGACACCGGACGGCCGGTTCATCGCCTATGCTACAAAAAACACGCTTTTTCCTGGCACCACCAATACGGCTGTCTATGTTTGGGATGCGCAACTCGGTACCAACATCCTGGTCAGCGCTGACCAGAGCCATTCCGTGAGTTCTGCTGCCTCCTGGCCGGCCATCACTCCTTCCGGCCAATTCGTTGCGTTCATCAGCTCCAATTTGACTCCAGATTCTCTCGATGGTCTTGGTCACATTTACCTGCGCAACCTTCAGTCATCCACCACCACCCTCCTCGATGTCAAACAGACGGGTCTTGGGGCATTCGTTCCATTTGCGACGCTTCCCCGGATTAGCGATGACGGCCGTTTCGTTGCTTTCGACACCTCGTCTCCAAATCTTGTCTCAAACGATAATAATGCCGCCTATGACGTTTTCGTGCGTGATACCACTTCCCAGATCACCGAACTCACATCCTCCATCCTCCCTTCCCTGCCTGCTCTCTCAGCCAATGGCCCAAGCAGTCTGTCCGGCTACCCCATCAGTACCAACGGCCGTTACGTCGCCTTTTACAGCGAAGCCAGCAACCTCGTTCCGAATGATACCAATGGTTTTCGGGATGTATTCATCCACGACCGCATCTCTGGAACCAATGTTCTCGTGAGTGTGGCCGTTGGGGGGGCGGGTGCAAACGGCCTCTCCACTGAACCCTCCATCTCCGCCGATGGCCGCTATGTCGCCTTCTCAAGCACTGCCACCAATCTCGTGTCCGGCGACACCAATAAATTCAGTGATGTTTTCGTCCGTGACCTCGTCACGGGCTCAACATCTCTGATCAGCATTGGCACCAATGGCCTCCCCTCCGGTAATGGCGATTCCTCCGCACCAATTATCAGCGCCGATGGCCAGTATGTCTTGTTCCGCAGCAAGGCCAGCAACCTGGCCCCTGGCCCTTATTCCAGCGGCACCGAGAATCTCTTCTTTCGCGACCGGCAAGCAAATAAAACCTATGCAGTGACCACTGCTGGCGTGAGCAAAACTGCCATGACGCCTGACGGCCGCTTTGTGACCTTCGGAGCGGGAAGCACTGTCCTGGTGTGGTCTGGACAAGGTCATACGAATGTCTTCACTGCCTCGGCCACTGGAACAACAACTGGCGTTGCCATAAGCCCGGATGGACACCACATTGCGTTTTCCTATTTCTTATCGCTCACCTCCTACATCTATATTGCTGATGTTGTTGCCAAAACCAACAAGAACATCAACACAGCTTCGGCAACCTCTGTCTCCAAACTTCAGTTTAGCAGTGACGGCCGCTATCTGGTTTATACAGCTCCCGCTGTCGGCAAAAGCCAGATATACCTCTACGATTTCGTGACCGGCACCAATATTTTGGTTTCTCGGGACTTCAGTTCCTCTCTCGCCGCCAATGGCAATTCTGACTCTCCCGCACTCAGTCCTGACGGGCGCTTCATCGCTTATCGCAGTTCGGCCAATAATCTCGTCCCGGGGGATTCTAACGGCTACCCAGACCTCTTTCTCTACGACTCTTTCGGTGGTTCCACCACCCTCGTGAGCCTCAGCCAGACAGGGAACAGCACCGCCAACAATCGCTCTCTTTACCCTGTCTTTAGTCCCGATGGTCAAACTCTCTTCTTTCAAAGCTGGGCCTCCGACCTCACCACTCAGGACTACAATCTAAGTGAAGATATCTTTGCCCTGAACCTTGGTGTATCAACCTTCACCGATACCGATGGCGACGGCATGGACGATGTTTGGGAAATGCAACACTTCGGCACCCTCGCCCGCGATGGCACGGGTGACTTTGACGGCGATGGCGCCACCGATCTCTTCGAATTCCAGACTGGCACGGATCCCGGCAACCCAAATTCCTTTTTCCATGGCCAGCTTGTTTTCGGCGCCTCACCTACGTTGTTCTGGACGGTTGCTCCGGGCAAGGCCTACCGCGTGCAATACAAGGACAGCTTAAGCGACGCCGATTGGAAGGATTACAATGGTAGTATCGCCATTAGCGGCAACCAGGCGTCAGCTACCGATACTGCCACAGCTGCCGGCCAACGTTTCTATAGAATCCTAACGAGCAACTAGGCGACCTGTTACCGGGATCGCCAGGATTCATTTCGGATGAGTTGTTATTTGGAAAGGCGCACAAGCACCTCACTCTGACATTGGCACTCATGGCTTCTCATCTAAGTTCCTATGCATCCTTATCCGTCAATTTGCGCTGGCGCTCTATTTTTTTATCTATTTCACCAAAATACTCTGGTTAACCTCTCAATAAGTTACGCTTTTGAATTGCTCTGTGCTTCGACTTCTGAGAGCTTCACCATGTGTCTAGTGAACAGGTCGCGCTCTCGATTGTAATCCCCGTTTTCAACGAGGCGGAGATGCTGCCCAAGCTTTTTCAGGAACTGGGCCGCGTCCGCGCCGGCACTCTGCGCGGCGAAGGACCGTTGGAAATCGTTCTGGTGGATGACGGTAGCAAGGACTCAAGCTGGAATTTGATCTCCGCCCAATGCCAGCGCGATCCTGCCTACATAGGGGTGAGATTCTCCCGTAACTTCGGACATCAAGTGGCGCTGGCCGCTGGTCTGGAAACCGCCCGTGGTTCAGTTATCGTCTCCATGGATGCCGATCTCCAGGACCCGCCCGATGTGATCTTGGAAATGCTCGCCGCCCACCGTCAGGGCTACGATGTGGTCTATGCCACCCGCGCGACCCGTGGCACTGAACCCTGGGGCAAACGCGTCAGTGCGAAATTCTTCTACTACGCCATTGAAAAACTTAGCGGCGTGCCGATTCCCCGCAACACTGGCGACTTTCGGTTAATGAGCCGCCGCTCCCTGATGGAGCTCATGAAATTGCGCGAGTCGCATCGTTTCCTGCGCGGCCTCGTGCCATGGATCGGTTTTCCGCAAACCCAGATTTTCTATGACCGCGCTGACCGGACTGGTGGCGAGACCCATTATCCCTGGCACAAAATGATGCGGCTGGCGATTGACGGCATTGCCTCCATGTCCCAGGCGCCATTGCGGCTGGCCTACGCGGTTTCGCTGATGCTCTTTGCTGTCTTTGTCGGCTATATTCTTTACGCCTTTATCAAGCACCTCGTGGTCGGCACGGAATTGGTACCCGGTTGGACTTCGATCATGTCCGCCATAACCATCTTCGGCACCATCCAACTACTGCTCCTCGGCGTCTTTGGCGAATACCTGGGCAGGGTTTATGAGCAGGTGAAGAACCGCCCACTCTATGTCGTTCAGGAAATCCGGCGTGCCGCTCAGGAAGGGAATACAACGACTACCCCAAACCGGAACCAAACACCTCTTACGCCCCCGTGACCAATTCACAGACCGCCCCGACTCCCATCTCATCGACCCGTTTCAACGCCCCCGTCATCGCTCTGATGTGCCTGGCCGTGGTAACACTGCTTCGACTCTGGTACGCGACGAAACTGGGATTGCTGCCTGATGAGACGTACTATTGGCTCTGGTCAAAGCACCTGGCGGCCTCTTATACCGACAAGGGGCCGGTAATTGCATGGCTCATAGCCGCTGGAACCTCGGTGTTCGGTGATACTCCATTCGGCATTCGTTGGATCGGCGTGCTACTGAATGCTGCCACCGGTTGGCAGATATTCCGCCTCGCGCGTCGGCTCTACGGAGATCGCACCGCGCTCTGGTGTTTGCTGGTTGCAATGGTCATCCCGCTCTTTACGGTCGGATCGATCATCATGACCATCGATGCCCCAAGCGTCCTCTGCTGGGCTTGGGCGGCAAACGTGTTCTGGACGGCCCTCGAAACCGGCAAAGTGCGACATTGGATCGGCTTGGGAGTGATCATCGGCGTCGGATTTCTTGCCAAGTTCACCAACGGCGTCCAACTCGGCTGCGTCGCGCTGTTCCTCCTTTGGTCCCCACCGCACCGGAAGTATTTCTTCAGTCGGCAAAGCATCGCCATGGTCATCGCCTTTGGGCTCTGTTCGTTGCCCATTATTTATTGGAATTACCAGGTGGGTTGGCTTCAGGCGCAGGCACTTCATTCACGCAGCGGCGTCGAAAGTTCCTTCCACATTCATCCCGCTCAATTGTTTCGCTTCCTCACCGAGCAAATAGGCGTGATCTCACCGCTCATCGCAATTGGCATCGCCGTCGCTGCTGTTGGTTTGCTCGTCTCACGTTACAGCGACACCCGTGTCCAGTTTCTCCTCTGTCAGTTTGTGCCACTCTATGGCATCTTCCTTTTCTTCAGTTTGAACAGTGCCGGCAAACCCAACTGGCCCGCGCCTGCCCTCATCACTGCCATGATTTTGCTCGTGGTATTTTGGCAGGACTTGGTGCAACGCAGGCCCGCTTGGCGCTGCGCCGTCTATGCAGCACTGTCAATTGCCCTCGTAATGACCATCTTATTACACGCCGCAGTCTTCCTCCCTCCAATTCACCCGGTCATCAATCGTATAATGCGGCGCTCACAAGGCTGGCCTGATTATGCCGCGCACATTGAACAGGCCCGCACGAAATACAACGCCAATCTGCTGATCGCCAACCATTATTCACAAGCCAGCATGGCTCAGTTTTATCTCCCGGGCCATCCCACTGTCTATCTGCCATCTGGTTGGCATCCGCAATTCAAACTCTGGGGGGATTACCACCTCGCTCCCGACACCCGCGCATTGTTCGTCCTCAGTGACCCGATGGATGGTCCGAATAACCTCCTCCTTCCGCTCACGCAACAATTCAAAAGCCGGCAATTGGTCGATGATTTCTGGAGCCAATACAAGGGCCGAAACATGACCCGCTTTCAGATATACCTGCTAAGCAACGATTGAGCGGCACTGACGCCTGATGTTAATCTGTTAATCTTATACCGAAGCGATACGGGGATAGCTTGCCGTTTCATCAATGTGTCGTGCCATCACCGGCCAATCCAGGGTTGACGCCTGCCCAGGACTCGCCCCTGATTGGAAATTTTTCACCGATCTGTTCGCTTCTGTCCTTCAGCGGGAACTTCTAGTTAAATATTGCTATGGATGACCATGACCTCTTGCGTCAATACGCCCGATGCCACTCGCAAGATGCTTTCCGCCAGCTTGTGGAAAAGCACCTCGTCATGGTTTTCTCATGCGCGCAACGCATGGTCCGCGATTCACACCTCGCCGAAGAGGTCGCTCAAAACGTTTTCACCACCTTCGCCCAAAAAGCTGAATCCATTCACCCACCCCAGGTTATTGCTGGCTGGCTTTACAACACCACTCGCAACCTTGCCATGCACACGGTTCGGTCTGAACAACGTCGCCGCCTGCGCGAAGAAACTGCTGTAACCATGCAAGCTCTCGATTCCGACTCTGATGCGGGTCACATCAAGGAACACCTCGAACCTGCCATGTCGGAATTGGAGCCTGACGATCGCGACACCCTCGTTCTCCGCTACTTTGAAGATCGCAGCCTCCGCGAAGTCGGCCAGGAATTTGGCATTAGCGAAGATGCCGCCCGCATGCGCGTGAATCGTGCGCTGGAAAAACTTCGCACCATTTTCAATCGCAAAGGTATCGCCGTCACCTCTGTTAGCCTTGCGGCCATCCTAACTGCCAGCACTACGTCTGCCGTCCCGGTTGGACTCACGGTTGCCATCACAACTGCCGCACTTGCCAAAACCATCGTTACTTCAACCACCATCGTCACCAACTCCGCGCTTACCGTTATGAACTGGATCAATGCCAAATCCGTTACCGCCATCATTAGTGCCGCCGTTATTGCCGCTACCAGCACCTATTTCGCGCAAGAACGACATCTCGATCACCTGCGTGCCGAAAACCAAACGCTCGCTGCCGAGCATGACAAATTAAAGTCCGCCAACGACACCTCGCTCGCTTCCTTGCAGGCAAAAACTCAGGAACTTGACCGTCTGCGCAAAGAGAACAAAGACCTGCCGCGTCTCAGAAACGAGATTGCCCAACTCCGCCACCAACGTGATGCCGAGAAGCAAACCGCCACACAGCAAGCCAAACTCGCCACCAATATTACCAGCCAGCTTGCATCTCCAATTCCGGGCAGTGGACGCTATATAACCACAGCCGAACTGGCCTTCGCTGGTTATGCGACCCCGGAAGCAGCATTTCAGTCCATGAATTGGGCCATGCTAAAAGGAACCTACGAAGATGTGAGTAAGGCCCTTGCGCCTGAACTGCTTGAACAAGAACTTAAAGATCCGAAAGGGCGCAAGCAATTTGAATCCGGACAAAAAATTATGGCACCTTTAATCAAGGGCACGCAGATTCTGAGCCGCAAAGTGCTCGACGCAGATCATGTGGAATTAAAAGTTCACCTGGATGCCGATCCGATTCCAAACAGCACAGACCAACAACCTCCACTGCTGGTTCAACCCATGGTCCGGGTCGGTAACGAATGGAAACTCGGCGGCGGCACCATAAGTCTCAGTGACGATTGGGATCAATCGGGCGAAATCCAGGCAGTCACTCCCTAGTATTGTTTGCGGGCTCTGAGCCTTCAAATTTGCAGCTTTGGCCCTTCTTTTCCCCTTCCCAATTGCCCTTCCAGCATGTTTCATCTGTGCCTACATTATTTGTATGGATGAATCGAATGCATTGATCGAGCAGCGCAAGGCCAAATTGGCCGCACTTAAGGCCCGGGGAATTAATCCGTTTGCCAATAAGTTTGCTCCCACGGAAACCGCCGCCCAGGCTCGCGCCAACTATGTCGAGAACCGCGAGGTCGCCCTCGCCGGCCGCATCACCGCCTACCGCGAAATGGGCAAAAGCATCTTCTTCGACATCAAGGACCAAAGCGGCCGCATCCAGGTCTATGCTCAAAAAGCAGCCCTCGGTGATGAGCAATTTGATATTTTCAAGCTGCTCGACATGGGTGATTTCCTCGGTGTGAAGGGTGTGTTGTTCACCACCAAGACCGGCGAAATTTCCGTCAAACTCGCTTCGTTCACGATCATCGGCAAAGCCCTCCGCCCGCCTCCTGAAAAATGGCACGGCCTCGTCGATACTGAAATCCGCTACCGTCAGCGCTACCTCGATCTCATGTCCAATGACGAGGTCAAGAAGACATTCCTTCTCCGTAGTGCAGTCGTCCGCGAGATTCGCAACTTTTTCCACTCGCGCGGCTACGTCGAAGTCGAGACGCCCATGATGCAAAACATTCCCGGTGGTGCCGCCGCCGCGCCGTTCGTCACGCATCACAACGCGCTTGGCTGCAATTTCTACCTCCGCATCGCCATTGAGCTCTACCACAAGCGTCTCCTCGTCGGGGGCATCGATAAGATGTTTGAAATCGGCAAGAACTTCCGCAACGAAGGTCTCTCCCGCAAACACAATCCCGAGTTCACCATGCTCGAGGCCTACCAGGCGTACGGCGATTACGAGACCATGATGGAACTCGTCCAATCGATGATTGTCCACGTCGCCGAGAGCGTCCTCGGCACGCTCGTCATCGAGCACAAGGACGCCGAAGGCAAAGTCACCAAGACCATCGACCTTACCCCCAACTGGCGTCGTGCAAAGTATAAAGACCTCGTTCGTGAAAAAGCCGGCCAGGATTGGTTCGATGTTTCGCCTGCAGAACGCCGTCGTCGCGCGATCGAAGACCTCAAGCTCGGTGGCGACATCGCTGCTGGATATGAAGATTTCGAAGTCACCGGGGCCGTGTTTGAAAAACTGATTGAGCCGACGCTCATCAATCCCACCTTCGTTACGCACCTGCCCAAGGAACTCGTTCCCCTCGCCAAGCTCTCACCTGAAGACCCAACATCCGTCGAAGTCTTTGAGTGCTGCATCAACGGCCAGGAAATCGCTCCGGCTTACTCCGAGCAAAACGACGCTGTTGAGCAACGCGAACGCCTCGAACACCAGGCTGGCGGCGAACAACAAAAACTCGATGAAGATTTCCTCATCGCCCTGGAGCACGGCATGCCTCCCGCTGGCGGCATGGGCATGGGCATCGACCGTTTGTGCATGATGCTCCTCGGTCAGGAATCCATCCGCGACGTCATCCTCTTCCCGCAGATGAAACCAAAGAGCTGAGCCTCAACAACGCACCCATTCATCCTGAAAAATGTAAAAGCCGCATCAACCTCGATGCGGCTTTGTGCTAAGGCCTCCCTGGCTCTTCAGAGACTCTTTGCGTTCTGTCCAACATGGTTTGTCTACAGAACAGCCACTGATACGTCCCTTTCCAGTCCCCGTTCGCATATTAACCATACCCTTCCATCTGTTTCGTAACATGGGGAAAACTACCCCATGTTTCCAAATTTTTCCCCAGCGAAACTTTTTGCTGCAGACACTGGTTTAAAAAGGAAGCTCGTGAAAAGCCGCAAACTTGCAATCGCAATCGTCGTGACCTTGACTTTGTTTACAGTCCATCACTTGCTCATGGCGCCGTCTCGATTGGGTATGCGAAGGCATCCAAATTTATTGTAGAATCTAAGAATGCTTGCGTACGCCAAGGAGCAATGGGAGCAGGTGAACAAAGGAACAAACCAGTGGCCATCCCGACATGACCTAAATGTCTATTTGGGTGGTAAGAAGAAGGTGTTTGAAGAAGCAATACAGCCTATTAACGGAGAGGTCTATATCATCAACAAAGTAGGTGCCCGGTTTATGCCTATCTTCCGACTACTTGGAATGAATTCCAAGAAAGACAACTGGTCAGCATCCAGGATATTGAAGGCAAGCCAGCAATATCACAGTCAGCAAATTCGGATTCTTCAAGATAAGCACCTTCAGGACTTCTTCCATCGTCCATTGCGCACAAGGGCAAAGGCTCCCAATCCCAGGCCCAGCAGCGCATAGGTGGAGGGTTCGGGCACGGCCGTCATGGTCAGGCTCCAGCTGACCAGTGTGCCTTGGTCCCCAAAATCCACATCGGCCAGGAACAACGTCCAGTCCCCGCTGGGATCGCCATCCACAAAGGAACTCAGGAAAGCGCTGCGCGGATCGGTGTCCAATACCAGGCTGGGATCAAAATTGCGCCCGTCCGGCGCCCACGTGCCGGTCAGGACGCCCCCGGCGGGGTTCTGAAAATCCTGGTAGTTGTGAACGTCATGGGCACCCCCATCACTCAGGGTGATGTTCAAGCCGCGGTCGGCGTAACCAAAGCTGTTGACGCTGGTTTTGCCCGCCCGGTTGAGCAGCACGGCAAAGCCCCCGTTGTGGACCAGGTAGGCGTAGTAGTCGCCATTGTAACCGCCGGAGACATTCAGGGAAACCTGCAGGTAGGTGAGTTTAAAGAGGTTTTGCCCGGTCAAATCCAGGTGCCGGGTGTCACTCAGCCCGCTGGCTGAACCATCGGGAATGCTCTTGTTGACGGTGAAGGTGTTGGTAACCGTCGTGGAGGTCTGCCCATAGGCACCCAGTGAGGTGATCATGGCCACACCGCAAACAAGCCCCGTCCTGATTCGTGGATTAATTCGGTTCATCATATCTCTTTTCCATTCATCAACCGATTAAGGTTTAGCCGTGCGATAGTAACGAGCACTGTGATTTGTTGCATCCAAATCGATGTAATTGAAGAGCCCGTTAGTTCCGGCAGAATTCGTACCCAAAATTGTCCACGTTATTGGTGGCGTCAGGTCACTGGTCGATTGAATCAGGTAACTTCTTCCTGGAATACCTGCGAAATCAATTTCCTGGTTTCCATCTGCGAGTTTGGTTAACCCCGTGATGTTAACCGAGGGTCCATTGTCATCAACAATTGTGACAGTCACGATCCCGGAGTTCGTGGCCCCAAAAGTATCCACAACCGTGTAAGAGAATGAGTCAGTTACATTCCCATTTGTGGCAGGTGCTTCATAGAAAACATAGATCGCGTTCGTTGAAATCGCCGCTCCATTTGTGCTGGTTGCACTTATCGAAGCCAGGGCCAATGCATCTCCGTCCACATCTGACGCATTGGTCAACAAATCCGAAATCTTGATTTTGAATGAAATATCTGGCGCACGGGCGAAGCTCGCTACTCCCGCTTGAGGCGAAAGATTCACGATCTGCACGATGCTGTTAGTCGCTCCACTATAATTTGCATCACCGGCATACTCAGCTGAAACAATATTCGTTCCATGCGTCATTAACATAGTGTCAACGCTGGCGATGCCATTCGTCAGGGCAACCAAGGCATCAATATTCGTTCCATTTGCCAGGAACTGTACACTTCCGGTGGGAAGTCCCAGGCTCGGAGCAACGGCCGCAACAGTGGCGGTGAATGTCAGATTGCTGCCAGGCGCGATGGTATTCGTCGAGGAGCTCAGAAGAATACTTGATCCCGCAGGCGTAACCGTCAACGTGCCACTCGTGAAGCTGAAATTGTAATTGCTCGAAGCCAGCGTCCCTTGGGCGATTGTAATAGTATAGGGCCCGTCTGCAACCGTACTACTTGTGTCAGCCGTGGTGTTCAAGGCAGCACTCCCAGTGATATCACTCGTTGCCAGCGTCTCTCCATTCACAAACCCGCTGAACGTGGCTGTGAGCACCGGGTTGGTTGCACCATAAACGTGTGTCTGATTATCCGCTGCAACCGTCAGCGATGCTCTATTGACCGCGAGCAAAGCTGCTGCACTGGTGGCCGATCCTGCCTCATTGGATACAACCACATCATAATTTCCCGCATCGCCCAAATGAACGCCAGTCAGGCTCAGGGAAGCACTGGTCGCGCCACTGATCGCAGAACCATTTTTCCGCCATTGATAGGTCAAAACAGGATCTCCCGCAGCCACCACGCTGAAGGAAATCCCTTCGCCATAAGTTGCAATATGACTCGCAGGATTGCTTGTTACAGATGGTTTTTGCAGGAATTTCAGAACGATGCTATTTCCACTCTGGGCGATGACGAAAACACCGTTGCCCAATGAACCAAATCCGCTCACATTCAAAGCGAAATTATCCGGACTGAAACCGCTCACCGAAGTGGCGGAAGCAATGGTCCAAACGTAATTTAGGGCGTTGTCAAAATTCGCTAAGGCAACGCCACTGATATCAATTGAAAAAGTATTTGCACTGGTGGAATTGATGGAAAGAGTCCCGTTTATAGCCAGGGTGTCATAACCAACTCCAGCAACGCCGGCGGCGTCACTGACTTGAAAAGTATAATGTCCACCTCCAGCCCAGGTTTCAGAGCCAGTTGTCAAAGCACCAATCGTGCTGCCAGGTGAAATCGTCCCACCGCTATTCAAAGCCACCGAAGGAACGGCGCCATTCCCGGAAAGAACGCCGCCACCGTTGATGGTGACACTGGAGCTGGAAGTGATGCTGCCGTTCACCCTGAGATTGCCATTAACCACAGTGGCACCGTCGTATGTATTGGCAACTCCGCTGATCGTGAGATTGCCCGCGCCGCCCTCAGTGAAGCCGATGCCCGAAGGTCCACTGATGGCTCCTGACAGGATGGTAGCCCCCGTATTGGCAACCGAAATGGTGGGCGTTGTGCTTCCAGCGGTGGAGGCAAGGTTAATCGGTCCGGAGAGCTCCAAATCATTCGTGCCGCCGAACGCAAAAGTCCTGTTCGTTGAGGCAATGTTGATCGCATTCGTTATTGCATTTCCGCCCGTCAACGCGGTGTTGGCAAGCAAGGTGGGAGTGACGGTTCCTGCCAGGGGCAAGATTGTAAGGGCGCTGGTGCCAGCAGCGTTTTGATGGCCCAGGGAAAGTGATCCCTGATTGAGGATCAAGCCCCCGCTGAAAGCGCTGTTGTTTCCCAGGAGAATAACGCTCCCTGCTCCACCACCTTTGCCTCTAAGCAGCACTCCAGAACCGCTTATCCGACCGTTGTATATCAACGTATTGCCCGAAGAGGCAAATGTGTCTATATCGCTCGTCCCACCACCATTAATGGTGATGTTGTTAGTCACTGTGGATGTGAAGGGACTTGTGCCACTGCTGCGCAAGGTAACCGCTGACGTCGTGGGGCCCACAATGATGTTACCGTGCCCGGCCACATCATTTCCGTTGAAATTAATGGAACCACCAATGATGGTAAAATTACCGGCGAAGGTGTTTGCGCCACTAAGGGTGAGCGCGTTCGCACCGCTCTTTGCCAATCCGCCAACACCCACAATGTTGCCAGGGACGGTCAGATCTTTGGAGGTCAAACTAAATGTGCCGCCACCCGAGCCCAATGTAATCCCGCGGTTCGTGTTCAGCGAAGCATTCGCAGACGAACCCAGGGCAATCGTTCCGCCGTCCAAGGTGAGCTGATCGGCAACCACGCTGGCCGGGGGAGTTCCGAAGCATGCATCTGCGGTCGCAGTGTTGATGGTAATGGTGCCCCCGGATATCGTGGACTTACCCGTGTAGGCATTGGCGCTGTTGAGAGCAACGGTGGAAGTGCCACTTTTTGTCAGACCCCCTGATCCCGCGAGGATGGCGCCGCTGATGGTGCCGCCCGAAATGGCAAATGTATTAGGCGAGTTGACTGTCAGAGTGCCGCCGGAAATAGTGCCGCCGGAGAGCACCACGCCGCCTACGGTTTCATTAAAAGGACCGGCCACAACCGTTGCCGTTGCTGTTGCACCACTGCCGACCCCAGTAAATGATATTGTAGGTGCACTGGTGTAACCGGTGCCAAGGGCGGTAATCGTGACCGCCGTTACGACGCCGCTGGCGACCGTTGCCGTGGCCGTGGCTCCACTTCCACCACCGCCAGAAAATGCCACTGTGGGGGCGGTGGTATATCCCGTTCCACCAGCCCCGACAGAAATGCTCGACACGTACCCGCTCATTTCAAACGTACCTGAGCTCACATTAACTATGGATCCATCAGGAATCACCTCAGAAGCGCCTAATCTCAGAGTGCCGCCCGAAACCGTGGTCGGTCCGTTCCAGTCGTTTCCGGTATTGCCAAGAATCCAAATACCTCCGGAAGTTATGGGGGAATAAAAAAGATTGCCTGTAGTGACAGTCAGCCCCCCGCCGGCAGTCCCGGGTAATAGGACCATTAATCGTGAGGGAATTAGCGGGGGAAGAGTTTCCCAAAAAGGCCCCGCCAGCACCGATCGTGATGCCTCGAGTAGCTCCAAGGCTGCCAGTGGCACCGGAGCCGGCAAGACCTCCGCCATCCAGATTAAAATAGTCAGCTACCAGGCTTGCTGGAGCCGTTCCGAAACGGTTGACGGAGGGAAATGTAAGAAAACCACCAGTGACTTTGTATTTTCCTATTGTGTTGAGGGAATTGTTAAGTTCCAGCCGACCGGTTCCACTTTTGTTGAGTATGCTGCCTGTGTAATTACAGCTTAGCGTCGTGCTCGAAGTTACGTGGTTGGCCACAACGCCTGCATTGGCTCCTGAAAAGGTAAGCACCGGGCTTCCAGAGAAGATATAACCATTCACCGTGGTGATCAGTGAGTTGACGGTCATCGCCGTGGAGAGGGTAACTGTTCCGGCTGTGCCACCAAATGAGGGACTATCCACATTCACGTTGTTCCAGATGCTCGGGAACGGCCCGGAAGCAGCACTTCCCCAACGGGCCGAGGTGGTATCCCAGGTACCCGCTCCCCCGGCCGTGGTGCCATCGGCAGACCAAAACAATGTGGCCGCCCTGGAGTGTTGCAGGAATAATGCAAGAACCGAGAGCACAGCAGAACCATTAACGAATTTTTTTTTCACAATGTTATTGAAAGTGCCAGCCAATTTCGCTCGTACATACGCGATGAGCATTTCTTTGGAATCTTCCTTTTATAACACCTGACCGGCTGCGGACGGATACAACTGTTCCTGTGGTGCGAATAGGAACTGTGAAATACTTATGCGGGCCGTTTAAGTCCGTCAACCTATTTCGAAAAACAATTAAAGTCCGCCCAACTGCCTCTGTGCTTCCGGATAATTTGGACGCAACCGCAAAGCCTCGTTAAAGTGTTGCCGGGCCTCATCGCGTTTATTTTGCCGTAACAACGCCAGCCCGAGATTGTAATTCGCCTCCGGATTGTCAGCCTTTAGCTTCAAGGCAGAACGGTATTCACCAATCGCTTCATCGAGCTTGCCCTGTTCCGACAAAAGGTTGGCCAGATTATTGTGAGTGAGAGCGTCGTCAGGATTTTGTTTGAGCACGAGTTTATATTCGATGGCCGCGAGATCAAATTTCCCCTGCATCGCATAAACATTTCCAAGGTTGGAATGCGAACTTACATTTTTGGGATTCAAACGTATCGCATCACTCAGCCACCGTGTAGCCCCGGCCAGATCACCCTTCTTCGCGAGGGAGATGCCGATGCCGTTATAAGCCTCCGCGTAATTCGTATTGATTTTCAAGGCGGCTTGATACTCCCTGATGGCCTCGTCCAATTTCCCCAGATCTGCATAGGCGTTGCCAAGATTGTTATGAACTTCCGCCCGGTTGGGATTCAACCGCAAGGAACTGAAATAATAGGGTATCGCCTCCTCCGGCTTCCCTTTCTTTGCCAGCACATAGCCAATATTATTCTGCGCCTCATCGTAATTCGGATTAATCTCAATTGACTTCTGGTAATTCGCCAGCGCCTCATCCGGCTTGCCTTGATTATCGAGCCAGTGACCAAGATTGTTATAAGCGAGATAATTGTTCTTTGTAACCCTGGTGGCATGAGTGAAAAGCGTGACGCTGTCGCACCAATACTTTTCCTGGTTCAATGTCAAAGCCAGGCACGCAATCAACGCCATGGTGGTTGTCAAAACCAACACCTCCATTCGTTGCTTCCAACTCGCGAGCATCTCCGGCACACCCCAGGCCAGCACAATAAACAAACCAATGTGAGGAATATAACTGTAACGATCTGCCATCGCCTGGATGCCGACCTGCACCAAGCCAATCACTGGAACCATCGTGCCTAGAAACCAAAACCAGCCGACGAATAAATAGCGCTGCTTTCTTCCCCAAACCACAGCCGCAGCACTCATCCCCAGGACGAAGACAACGCTGGCGATTACCAATAAAATCGGCCATTTGGCAGGATGTGGATGCGGGTAAAGGATGGAAAGGTTTTCCGGCCAAACCATTTTCCCTACATATCGCAGATAGGAAACAAAAGCGTTGGCAATGCGTTCTCCCAACGCAATGCTTTCCAGGGATGAAACCGCCCCACCCTTTTTCTGCACCAGGAATGTGGTGACACTATCAGCAAAGGCCAGGAGAAAAAATGGCACCTTCTCCACCATCAGCCTGGGCCACGCCGACTTGGATTCCAAACTCAACCGGTTCAACGGCCAATAATCGAGCAGCAGCAAAACAAATGGCAAGGTAACGAGCATTGGCTTCGACAGAAGCCCAAGTGCGAAAGTCATGAGACTTAAGCCGTAAAACAGCATGGTCTTCTTGCCGGACTCCTTCAACCCCCTCACGTGCTCGGCGTACGCCCACATGGTTAGCAGCCAGAAGAAAGCACTGAGCACATCCTTGCGTTCCGATATCCAGGCTACCGATTCCACGTGCAACGGATGCCATGCAAACAACGCCGCTACCACTGCGCTGGGCCACACATTTTTCGTCGATCGCCACAACACCCAGAAGAGCAGCAGGACATTGGCCGTGTGCAAAATCAGGTTTGTGGCATGATGGCCGGCCGGTTTCAACTCATAAAGCTGATAATCCACCATATGCGACAGCCACGTGAGCGGATGCCAATTGCTCGCATGCCCGGTCGTGAAAGCCCAACGAATGCTTTCGCCTGTCAGCCCTTTCTGCACCTCCACGTTCGCGGTGACATAATCGGGATCATCATAGTTGACGAAGTCACCTTTGAGCGATGGCATGTAGAGCAGCAACGTAATTGCTGTGAGTGCCACAAATATCCATGGCAAAATCGTTGCGCTTTCCGATTGTATCTTTTCTTTGCCAGCCATCGCCGGAATTCTAGGAATAAAGCCGGCTCCTTGACAAGAACGACAACGCACGAGGCCAAACCTGCATACCCGCCCATTCGGAAACTCAGAAAGGGATAGACCTCCTTCAGAAATAAGATGCGCCAGCATCGGGGGCGTCAACCAAGGCGCAACGAAGGAGCATATCCAAGACGATCTGCGACTGGGAAGTAACGCTGGCCGGCGACCGGAGGACCAGCAGATCAGATCAGGTTATTTCCGCACGAGGCCTTAAGCGGTTGCTTTGGAGGTTCCAGTAGTTTTCCCGGATTCACTTCCTTTATAACTCGCCACCACCCATTCACTCAAAATTTTATCCGGCGATTCCACCGCATCAGTATCCACGGTAAACTCTTCCTGCCCCGTATTTTGCGAGATCAATCTGAGCCCAAACTGATAATCCTTGAAACGAGCCGCGCAAAAATCCCGAATCTGCAGCCCCTGCTCCAAGGCTTTTGAAACCAGCAGATCAGCCGCCGCTTCAGTAAACTTCAGCCTGAGTCCATGGCTTTCCTTGAATCGTTGCGCGAATTCATTCACCAACTGCCGCGCCACGAGTCGCTCTTCCTTCTGCTGCTCGGCCAGCAACTTCTGCAACTCTTCCGCGGGATTATCCACCAACTCCCTCGTCACCAGAAATCGTTTCACCTGCGTCGAGGGCAGTTGGAATTTTATATTGCGAAACACCCGCTCGCAAACCGTCATCAATCCGCGCGCACCCGTCCCCTCGCCCGCTGCCAATTCAGCGATCCTCCTTAACCCATCCTCTCGAAAAAACACCTCAATCCCATACGCCGCAAAACTCTGCTCGTATTGGCGAATGATGCTTCCCTCGGACGACTTCAGGATGGCAAACAAATCATCCACTCCCAGCGATTGGCAAATCACCCGCACCGGCAATCGCCCGATAAATTCCGGCTCGAAACCAAAATCGATAAAATCCTTCGTCTGCGCCTGTTCCAACACCTGGATTTCCGTTTCCTCTTTGGTTTCCTTCGCCGCAAAACCAATCGTCGCCTCGCGCAAACGTCGGCGCACCAGTTTATCCAAACCATCAAAAGCCCCGCTCACGATAAACAAAATATGCCGCGTATTGATCGAACTGGCGGACTTTTTGCCCCGCTGTGACATATCCATCATCGCTTGAATCTGCCCGGCAATATCTTGCGGCGACCGCGTCTGCACCTCCGTCTCTTCCATCAGCTTCAACAGATTCGTCTGCACACCGCGGCCACTTACATCACGGCCTGTCGAACTGCTCGCAGCGGCAATTTTATCAATCTCGTCGATGTAAATTATCCCGTATTGCGCCCGGTCCGCATCACCATCGGCGCGACGATATAATTCCCTCACCAAATCTTCGACATCGCCCCCGACATACCCGGTTTCAGAAAACTTCGTCGCATCTCCCTTCACAAAAGGCACGCCAATCAAGTCCGCCACGCTCCGAATCAAATACGTCTTGCCCACCCCGGTCGGCCCAATCAAAATAATATTCTGCTTCGCATAATTCGGTGTCTCCTTCCCTTCAAACGCGAGTCGCACCTGATGATAATGGTCGCACAACGCCACGCTCAGCACCTTCTTGGCCTCATCCTGCTGGATCACAAACCGGTCCAGATACGCTTTGATATCCCGTGGCTTGTATTCAAATTTAAAACCCTCCTTCTCCGCTTCCGACTCCGGCCCATCCACCGTCGTGTCGAACACCGGCTTGGAGGCCGTCGCACTGTTCGTTGAATGCAGATGCTGGCGCATGAACTCCGCCAGTTGACGCTGGAACTCCTCAGGTGTCGGTGGGCCGTTAAAATGTCCTGTAGCCATAATTAATTCCTGCCTGGTTGGACTGTTCGCCTTCCCTTTATGTTCAGTTGAATTATAATGCCGTTGTGATGCAACCCGTTCAAACTGCTGATCCTGCCCGCTTTCAAGCGGCGCTGGACCTCTTCGACCAACATAATGCAGCCGACCCGAATGTCGAGATGGTCGATGGCCACCCTCGTCCCCGCGAACTCCTCTACGCCGAACGCCTCACCTCCTGGGTCCTGCAACTGGCGCCTGATGCCTCTGAAGAACTCCGCCTCGCCGCCCGTTGCCAACACCTTTGCCGCTGGGAAATCCCCCGCCACACTTTCCCGATGACCAAACCCGGCTACCTCCAATGGCGTGCCAAACTCAAGTCCTTCCACGCCGAAAAAGCCGGTGAAATCCTCCGCACCGTCGGCTATCCCGCTGACACCATCCATCGCGTCCAAAATCTCAACCTCAAAAAGAATTTCCCCAACGACCCCGAAAGCCGCATCCTCGAAGACGCCCTCTGCCTCGTCTTCCTCCAATACCAATTCGCCGACCTCGCCAGCAAAACCGCCGATGACAAAGTCATCAACGCCCTCCAAAAATCCTGGAAGAAAATGACCCCCGCCGCCCAGCAACACGCCTTGCAACTCTCCTACACCGACAAGGAAAAAGCGCTGCTTCACTCCGCACTCAATGCTTGAGTCTGAAAATGCCCCATTCACTTTTTTAACACGAGTTAGCACGAGATAACCCGATTTAGCCCGGGTTAGCACGACTTCCCGTCCAACCATCCCATTCTTAATTTCCTCGCGCCGGCCATACACAACTGACAATGATTCTTCTCCTTTGAAGGACATAGCCCCTTGAACCTGAAGCCTTTTTCGCTCGGTTTTCATTCCGGCATCTGAGCATCCCCGCAAAGTTTTAACCTTCCGATACCTTCCGATACCTTCGGCAATTTCCATTCGTAATTTGAAATTCGCCATTCGCAATTTCCATGGCCTTCCGAACCCGGCCTGAGGTATAAACGAAATAATATCCTCTCCGCCAGCCAACGGATGCTTTTTCCAGTCAAAATGCTCCTCGGGAGTGCTTTCAGCATCACCGCACCCCTCCTTGTTGATAAGGGCTTACTCAACATACACCCCGAATGTATGGTTTATGCGAGCATGCGTCAACAGAAACCTACCATACACATGAAGGTATAAGACTGCCTTTTTCTCCGCCACCCACCACATCCAATTCAACCAATTCTAATCACTGGCCAATTCCTTTCCACCCCCAAACCCGCAAAAAAAACTCTCCCACTTTAAAGGAGTCATCGATTGGGAAAGCCGCAAAAATCTTAATCTCGTCCGGCCAACGCATACACCTTACGAGTGTCGGGTCGCAGTTACTTTTTCCCATTAGTGAATACGTGTAGCGCCTGTCCACTCTTACTCACTACTTTCTATCCTCCACCTTCCGACTTCATCCGATAAGTCACAAAGTCGTACGATTTGGGATCATTCCACACCACCAGCCAGACCACGACGCGGCGCAGGTCATCGAGGTCGGGACGCCCGGCCACAAACCGCTGCAGCCGGATGATTTCATCCCGCAATATCTTTCCACCTTTGGGCACTTCCAGTGATTCTACCCTGGCCCAATCGGCATTGGTTTTGAGCCGGGTGACGAAGAACACACCCTCCCGCGTCGGTGAAGAGGTGGTAATCGGTGTAGCCGCGATCCAGCGCCACGATGCTTCCCCTTGGAAAATCAAGGGTTTGGGCCACTTTGACATCTCCCGCCTGGCCTTCGGTCACGTGCCCGAAAATCGGCAGATACCCTCATGATCCAAGAGCAGGTGCAGTTTCACCGCGTCCTTGGTCCGGCGCCAGCGCGCCCAGTCGAACATGTTCGCGCACAGGTCAACGGTAGTGCTGTCCAGGCTGAGCAGCCGGTTCTTGAACCGGAACTTCTTCTTCGGACTGAGGGCCTGGCACTGCGCCAGCAGATCGCGAAAAAGCCGCTCAAAGAGTTCCCATGGCCGGTGCACATTGGCATAGGAAAGAGTGGAGCGCCTGGGTTCATTTTCCAGCCCTAGATGCTTGAGCCGGCCCTCGCAGGATTTGAGCCCGTCGGAAATCTCCCGCAAGGAGCGGGCCTGAGCCAGCTGGCAGAACAACATCGCGACAAACTGATCCCAACTGCTGAAACCCTTGGACCGGTAATCGGACTTTAACTCACGCGCATGCCGCTCGAAATCGGAACGTTGAAACAGGGAAAGGATTTGGGTATATAAACTCCCGGTGCGAATCATTTGGATCTCCCTTGATGATGGTTTGTGGTTTCACTTTTCACCCTCATTCTCATCAAAGACGGAGATCCTTTTCACTCACTTTCTAAATTCTATTTTGGACAGCAGTGAATCTCGAAAGGCCGTAGCCGATTTGAAAGCCAGTGTCTTCAAAATTTTACGCCCTGCTTAGTCATACCTTCCGTTTGCTTATGCTTGCTTTGTATTCGGTACGCCGCGATGAAGAAGCGGACGGCTTGCTCGATATGCCGGCCCCGCTCAGCTTGCGACAAGACATAGTCTGCGCGGAACATCGCCTTATTGACGGGTTCCCCCATGACCAGCCAGTTGAACTGTGTGGCGGCGACCATCGCGTCGCTGACCGACAGCAGGTCGCGATCCGCCCACCGCTGTATGTGGACTGCCAGTCCCGCGATTGCCCGGCCAGGGCCGCCATCGTAAAGCGCCCGCCCCAGCTCCGGGAAGCGATCTGCTTCCGCGATCACGAGACGGCGCATCGCACAGCTTTGGGTCATCACGATCGTCAGCAAACGCTCGGCATGGCCGCTCAGTTCTGCAGCGACCTGCGCCAAGGTTTTTGGCTCGCGCATCTCTGTCTGGACACGCTCAGTCCCCTGCGCGGTCATGGACTGGACGATCTCGACGAACAGTGACGCCTTGTTGGCGAACTGGTTGTAAACGGTCTGCTTCGACACGCCGGCATGGACTGCGACTTCATCCATGCTGGTGCCGTCGAAGCCACGAGTCAGGAACAGTTCTTCCGCCGATTGAAGAACCGTATGACGCTTCTGTTCCGACCGATCTAAAGTGGTTTGCGTTGTGGGGTCGTTCTGCATGTCGCTCATCCTACACCCAAGACCACTAGCTTGACAATATGGACTAGACAGTCCAGTCTTGAACATCGAGACGAGAACATGGAAAAAAACCAGCAACGTTGCCTCGCCAGTTGCCAATGCGGTCAAACTGCCATTGAGGTAATTGGTGCGCCGATCATAAGTGCGGTGTGCTATTGTGAGAACTGCCAAGCCGCAGGGCATGAGTTCGAGCGCGCAGACGGCGCGCCGCGAACGGTCGGTGCGGATGGCGGCACCGAGTACTGCTTGTACCGAAAGGATCGCGTGACGGTCATTCGGGGCAGACAGTACCTGCAAGAACATAGGTTGACGCCCGATTCTAAGACCCGCCGTGTCGTGGCTACGTGCTGCAACGCGCCCATGTTCCTGGATTTCACCCAAGGGCATTGGCTGACCGTGTACCGGTTTCGGTTGCCCGCCGGGGTGCGGTCGCCGCAGATGCGGGTCAACACCAGTGAGCGTCCGTCGGGCGTCACTTTGCCGGACGACATTCCCAATTATCCCGCCCATTCGCTGGCATTCATGACCAGATTGTTGTTGTCGTGGGCCGCGATGGGGTTCCGACGACCGAAGGTCACCTGGTGATGCCGATGTCTGATAAGATCGCCATGGAGAACGTCAATTCCCCAAGCCGTGTCGTCCGGGTTGATGCAGACAAATACCACGCGATGCGCGCGGCGATTTCGGGACGAACTATATTTATGAACGTGCATTCTGGCGAGTTTCAGCTAGTTCCGGCAAGTAGTGGCGAATTGTTGGAACGCTCGCCGATTTATTGACAGCGGCCATTCCAACCTTAGTTTTCCGCAGTACAATCAAGCCTTCTAGCTTGGAGGCGAGGGTCGGAATCGGTCGCCTCAAGCGCGTTTTCTGGGCTAAAAATGCTCAATTCTGCGATTGAGTCAAGCACTACACCACCACTACCCGACCCAGCACTTTGCCAACACCTCTGCTGACGTATTTGCTGACAGTGTGAAGCCACGAGTCCAACAAAAAAAGAAATGCCCCGCGTAACAGCGGGGCGCGAGCATTGAGACTGCATCGGAGGATCAGAAGCTGTACGGATCTTGCTCCATAATGGGCTTTTCTGCAGCACTCGGGCGGCCAAGGGACAGGATTCGGTCCAGCATCTTTGCTGAGCCCGTGCCGACGAAGGCTGCAACGATAACGGTTGCCAGGCAGGTCAGGACCGCGAGGTGAGGGCCACCTTGGCTGAGAACCAACACCGCCGCGGTGAAAGGCAGGTGATAGCCTCCGCTGATTCCGCCCGCCGCGCCCGCCGCGCCGGCAAGATCACTGGGTATTTTAAGCGACGGTGCGAACACTCGCCCCGCCAGATCGCCAATTGCCAGAAATGGCACGAACAGGCCGCCGCATCCTCCCGCCGCTGCGGTCGCCGTGGTGGCTACTGCGCGGAGCACGTCAACGGCAAGCACAGTAAGCACCGCTGTCCCCGTCGCGGTCTCCACCCATGAGATCGCACCACCGCCTGGGCCTATGGCGGCCTCAGGTGAGGCTATCATCGAGATCAGCAGTGCGGACGCTCCCAAAACCAGCCCGCCAAGCGCGAGCCGGATGATGGGGCTGGCTTTCCAAGCCTTCGCTCGGTAGATGGCTGCTCCCGAGAGCGCAGTAATCGAGCCGGATAGCCCACCGATGAGCAACGCCGTGACCAGCGCCTGATAAAAGCTGTGCGGCGGTTCCGTGGGGACAACGAGGCGGATCAGGTTAACACCAAGCCAAATGTTCAAAAGCCATCCGACGAATCCTCCCACAAGTGCCGCCGTTACCCGTTCGACGTTGAGCGGAGCTTTATGGCGTCGACCCAGCTCAAGAATGTACGCGGTGCCAACCAGCGGTATTCCCATGAGCACAGCGACACCCGCCGCGCCACCCCCAACGGCTGCAGGCCGAATGAGACGGCGCCAGCGAGATCCGAGAGCTGCGCCCGTAGCAACCCCCATATAAGCCGCAGGTGCCTCGGTCCCCATCGGACAGCCGAAGCCAACGGTGGCGCAGATCGCCAGCAGCCGGATCGGTACCAGGGGCCACGGAAAGCGTTCCTCAACACCCGCGGATGACACCATATCGTCGGTCAGGTGCGAACGGGCGGCGTCAGGCGGAAAGGTTCTCCACTTGGCCCACTTCGGACGCCGCAAACCTTGCTCTTCGCTGCTCAAACCTAATCGGTAAAGCACCAGAACGGAGAGCGCCAATCCGAGCAGCGGCACGAGGATCAGTACCCAGACGTTTTGTCTGGAGACCACGGCCAGCATCGCTTTGAGCATCTCCGTGAACCCAACGACCAGCAAGGCCGCAATCGATCCTCCGAACACTGCACCCAGCGTGGAAACTGCAACCGTCGAAGGCACAGACGAGCCTGCGGAGGACGCGGTCACATCTCTCATAGCGGTAGCACGATGAAACTGGGAGTTCGATGGTTCATGATAGGGATTTGCTTTTGCGCGCCGCACGTACTCAGCGCTGCGCGGGTGGGGGGGAATTGGTTTTCGGACTCACCAAGCATGGTGGAAGGATAGCAGGAGGCGAACTTTCGGGTCGACTGGGTGTTTCCCTGCTTTTCAGCAAGTCGTGCCTGAGTACTTGCGGACTTTTGTCAGGTTGTTCCTGATTCAAATGGTTGCTGGCACTTTTGTTGGCACTTGAGGTCTGTGAATTTGTAACTCCTTGTCCAAGGCTTGCTTGGAATTGGAGGCGAGAGTCGGAATCGGACTGTCGCCTCATTTAGGTTAATTGCGGGCCATAGGTGGTTTAAGGATTTTTTCGCCGATATGGGTATTGAAAATGGCACTACTGTCCAAATTAGCTTTTAATAAAGGGTCCTAGTTTTTTACACTGTTTTCAATCCTGTTTGGAGCGATTGGGCCGGGTAAGGATAGTTCCAGACGCAGGCCCATGTTGCTCGCCATGCAGGGAAGATTACCCAACCGATTCCCACCTTCGACTACCTTTTCCCGCCATTAAACACCGGCATCGCCGGACTGCCATTTTCGCTCACTATGGTCCACCCCTTACCTTCCTGTTTCATCTGATAGGTGACATATTCGTAGGATCGCGGATCATTCCACACCACCACCTTATACGTCGTCTCGGAGTCAATTGGATGAACTCCCACAAAAACCTTTGCAGTGCGAAAATAGCGACGCCAATGGTACGGAAGCGACTTATAGTCGCGCAAGGATACGCTGGAAATAATCTGACGTCTGAACTCTTGCTTTGCCACCCGAGCCATCTTCGTAGCCGCCGCCATCGGGACATTCCCATCCGTGGTGACAATATCCGGCTTTGAAACCGCCCGAAGAGCAATCACTGCCAGCCCCAAAACCAGCGCCAACAAACCGATAACGATGTAATTCCTTTTACGCATCCTTGAAACCCAATTCTCACCATTTTTTAGACTTCCGTCAATCAAAGGCAAGCAAGCAAAAACCAAAAAGGAAAGCTTTCAAGTTACCTACGGATACCCGTATTACTTTCATGAAAACTGTATGGGCGCGTCGTTATCTTGGTTCGCAGTCAGAGGCAAAGAACAAACTCTGATCCTTAAGCACTTCAGTCTACGAAGCATTGGCAAAGTGTACCAACGCTCCAGCTATCACGGCGGATTGTTACCCAGTGGCTGGTTTCTGGTGATTCACGGAAGGCATGAGTTCACCGATGCCGAGGTAAAGCAACTGTCACAGGCAGCCGAGGTTGTCGCATGTTTTGTCGAGGAACATGTCATGGTAAGCAAGGCAGCTTGTTGGAAGAACGGCCAGGAGGTCTGGTCGGTAACCCATGATGCGCAGGAGTCTCTCCATCATTTGGAGGCGCAGGGTGAACTGCCACTAGGTTTTGCAGCCATCCGGGACCGATTAACGAAACAACAGGAAGAAGAGGACGATTGCGATTTCATTTTTGATATCCCCGTTTCGCTTGCAGCCGAGATTACCGGCTACCGGCACGATGAAACGCGAAAGGAAACCTTCGAGACCTTTGTAAGACCGTCCTTCTTTGAAGGATTATTTGGATAATGACTCCGCGATCCCTTAATAACCCCGCTCGAGCATCCACACTTACCGCTTTAATTGTTCCCCGGCTCGTTCCTGCTCAGGAAAGAAACTTCTTCGGAAGTTTCCCCTGCAGGAAACCGAGCAACGCTGGCGCGAGCTTGTCATCGTTCATTTCATAATCCCTCTTGAACGCCTGCAGTTTGCCCAGATAAACCGTGTTCAGATGAGCGCCAAACTCCCTCTGCAGATCAATGCGCTCCTTGTTGACCTCGCGTTCGAATTCCTGGAATTCCTCCAGGATCATCCAGGACTGTTCGGTTGAAAACGTCTTCCATTCGCGAATGGAGGTATGGTCAGTGCCCCGGACCCAGATGTGGTTGCCATGCGGAAATTCATCAATGAACTTCGGGATGAACATCGATTGGTCTCCCAGTATGTCGTTTTCACTCTGAAAGAATAGAAACTCCAGATGCATCTCCTTATCCTGAGTAATCAACTCCTCAACATGATTCGCCCCAACCTTCGGATCAAACATGGCGCATCTCACCGCGCGACTCTCAAAAAACTGCGGAGCATTTTGAAACAGGTATTTAAGCGCGAACACCATGTTGTTATTCCCCTGGCTGTGCGCCAAAATCAGGACCTCCTCCTTTGGATCTGCGCTCATGGCATTGTTGATCGCCATCGCATAATCCTTGGCCAGGGTTTCCGCCTCTTCATTCAAAACCTCGCTTCCGTCCAACTGCACAGCATCCTCCACCTCTCCGAGCAATTTTAAGAGGTTCACATAGCTTCGAAAATGCCCGGTGCCATCGGTGGGATTATAGGACGGCGGTGTGCCGGGAAAGGCGGAGATAATATCCTGCGCAAACTGTTTTATTCCATCGCCGTTATTGACATTTGTAATGGAGCTGGAGATCCCGCTGAATGTAAATAATTTCATAGTTTGCCCGTTATTTTGCCTGCGATTCGAAATCTCTCGCTGCCCGGAAAGAATGAAGCCAGCGATCCTCAGTGATTTTAGAACACTATCGGAAATGCCCTGGCCTCACAAGCACAAGCTGCGCGACTCCAAATTTTCCCCGCCTCGGCAAGGTTGCCTCCCTTAAAGCTACTCGTACCGCAACGACTCAATCGGGTCCAGATTCGCCGCCTTGTAGGCGGGATAAGTCCCAAAGACAACCCCAACCACGGAACAAATCACCAGCCCAAGAATCACCCAATCGACTGGAATAACTGCCGGCATTTCGAGCAGGTGCGCCGCCAGATTTCCAGCGCCGACGCCAACGAGCACTCCCAGCAGGCCGCCAAACTCACAGAGCACCACCGCCTCCATGATGAATTGCGTCATGATGTTCCGCTTCTTCGCCCCGATGGCGCGACGGATGCCGATTTCCCGTGTGCGTTCAGTGACCGAAACCAACATGATGTTCATGATCCCGATCCCGGCGGCAATCAGCGCGATGGAACTGATGACGCTGACGCCCAACCGCACGGCGAAAGTAAAGGTGTTGATTTGTTGGAGCATTGAGTCGTTGGAAACTATTTCAAAATCATCTTCCGCTCCCGGCTCCACCTTGCGAATGGTCCGGAGAATTCCCCGCACCTGCTCCACCGTTTCATCATACGACGCCTGATCCGAAGCCTGCACAAACATCCCAACGCTCTGGCGTCGTCCGCCGTAACGGTTTTGAAACGTGGTGATGGGAATAATGGCGAAATTATCCTGGTTGCCATTTTGCATCGTGCCTTTGGATTCCAACACGCCGACGACCGTATAATTGATGCCGTTGAGCTTGATCTTTTGGTCCACTGCCGACCCCATGGGAAAAAGGTCCTTGGAGAGACTGTTTCCTAAAATGCAAATGTCCCTCGCGCTATCGACGTCGGAGTCGGTCAAGCCCCGCCCTTCTTCCACGGTCCAGTTTTGTGCCGGAAAACTGCCCGGTGTATCACCATTGATGTGGACGTTCGGCGGGCCTTTCGCCTCGTGGGAAGAAACATCTGTGGCAGTGGAACTCAACTCCAGGCCGACACTTCCGGCCAGTGTGGCCCGTTTTTTCAAATCCAATCCCTGTGCCACTGTCAGGTCCTTGCGACGCCAATATTTCTCCATGCCTTCGCGGCCGCCAAAGTAAACTCCCGGCCATTTCTGCACCACGAAGGTATGGCCACCCAAAACATCCATATCGGCTTCGATCTTCTTCTGCATGGCTCGCATCGTGGTCATCACAACGATAATCGAGAACACTCCCACCATCACCCCTAAGAGCGTGAGTGCAGAACGAAGCTTATGCGCCGCGATCGCGGTCGTGGCCATCACAAAACTTTCGCGAGCCTCGCTGGTCAGCGTGGCGAGCATCGAACGTTTGGGATTTCGGGGATTATCCATGCGTGTTATTCGTTTCGCAATGCATCCACCGGATTCATGCGCGCCGCCCGCCATGCTGGCAGAAATCCGGAAATAACCCCTGTGAAAATCGAGACAATAAGTGCCGCCGCAACGATCGGTAACGATAGACTTACCGGTAAAAACCGGCTCACCCCTAGCGTGATCATATAAGTGATCCCCACTCCTATCAAACCACCCAGGGTGCAAATCGTGGCGGCTTCGATGAGAAATTGAAGCAGTATGGTTCTTCGCTTCGCGCCAATGGCCTTGCGAACGCCGATCTCTCGCGTCCGCTCCGCCACGGATACAAACATGATGTTCATGATACCAATGCCGCCCACAAACAGGGACAACCCTGTAATAAGTAATCCAACCAGTCCAATGGTACCCGCCACCTTGTTGAACATGGTCACGAATTGTTCCTGCTGATTGATGGCGAAATCGTCGGGATCACCCGGAGCGATATGGCGGACCTTGCGCAGCACTCCCCGCAGTTCCTCCTTCGCATCTTCAATCGAGCCTATGTCCCTGGCTTTGACCTGAATTTGAAAGTCTGGATTGCGCGCATAGCCAACCAGAAACTGCTGAACCGGAACAATCACCTCATTATCAAGGCTCTCCATGCCAAGAAAACTTCCCTGCTTTTCCAAAACCCCGATCACCTCCAGATTACGCTCTCCCAGTTTGATTTTGTTTCCAATCGGACTCTCGCCAATAAAAAGATTCGTGGCAACTTGATTGCCGATAACGCAGACGGGCCGTCCACCTTCAGATTCCGAAGCTGTCAAATAACGACCTTGGGCCATGGAAAAACCACTGGTAATCAGATACTCGTCCGTTGTGCCAATCACCATGACGCGGCTCGAACTGCGGGATTTATAAACGACCGGTTGTCCCATCACCACATAGGGCGCAACCGCACGAGCCATGGTGAGTTGCCTGGCAGCCTGTTTGACCTGAGCCAAAGTAAACTCACGTCGCCTTTGTGCTTTCAACCAATCCGCCTCGCTATGATCCAACCAGCTAAACCGGCCAACGAAAAAAGTATCAGCACCCAAAACCGAGATGCTCTTGTGAAACGCATCATTCATTCCATTGATGGCCGTCCCCATCAACGTGACCGTCACAATGCCAATAACAATTCCGAGCGTCGTCAGTGCCGAGCGCATCTTGTTCGCACGGACTGAATCCCATGCAAAACTGAAGCCCTCTCTAAGCTCGGTGAAAAGATTCATGCCCCGGCTATTTTGCTCACGATTTCATCACTGGCAATCAGCCCGTCCCGAATGCGAATAATGCGGCGGGCATGTTTCGCGACCTCTTCCTCGTGCGTAACAACCAGCATTGTATTGCCAGTTCGCGATAGATTCTCAAACAACGCCATGATTTCCTCGCCAGTCTTTGAATCAAGGTTACCGGTCGGCTCGTCCGCGAGAATGATCGAAGGTTTGTTGACCAGGGCGCGCGCGATGGCTACGCGTTGGCGTTGGCCACCAGACATCTCGTTCGGCTTGTGATGCACACGATCACCCAGACCGACACTGGTCAGTGCCTCCAAAGCCATCTGCTTCCGGTCATCCGAGTCGATTCCCGAGTAGACCAGCGGCAGTTCAACATTTCGTAATGCGTTGGAGCGCGGCAGCAGATTGAAAGTTTGGAAAACGAATCCGATTTCCCGGTTCCGAATCTCCGCCAGTTCATTGTCGTCCATTTCACTGACGTTCGTGCCGTTAAGCTCGTACACGCCCGAGGTGGAAGTGTCCAGGCAGCCCAACAAATTCATCAACGTGGATTTCCCGGAACCTGATGGCCCCATGATGGCAACGTATTCACCGCGTCCAATCACCAGGGAGACATCCCGCAGGGCGTGAATCGTCTCCTGCCCCATCTGATATCTGCGGGCGACGTTTTTAAGTTTAATCAGGCTCACAATGCTTAAGGTTGCCGAACCTTACTTCTTCTCCGCTCCACCCTCGGGCTTGGCCTCGCTTGCCTTGATCTGCTTGCCCTCCTCCAACTCGCGGTTAATGGCTTTGTAACCGCCTGAAACAACCTGCTGGTCTTCTTTTAGCCCCTCGGTAATTTCAACATAGTTGTCATCGCTGATACCCCGTTTTACGGGGACCATCTTCGCACGTTCACCATCCACGAGAAAAACGACCTCCGAGGGTTTGGGCGCCTCGGCGAGCTTCTTCTTCTCCGCAGCCGGCGTGGAACTATTGACGCTGGAGTTGGCAGCGTGAGCATCATCCTTGCCCAGCGCCACGGAATTCGTTGGGGTGCCTTTTGGAAAACGCGTCGTTACACTTTGGATCGGTACGGTAATAACATTGGTGCGATATCGGGTCTCTATCTCTGCCGTCACTGACATCCCAGGCCGGAATTGTTCCTTTTCATCAATCCGGATTTTAACTTCGAATTTCGTCGCCTCCGTCGAACTGCTGCTGGTCGCATTGGAGGAATTCTTCGATGAGTTGGCAATGTCAGTAACCGTGCCGTTGAATTTGCGATCCTTAAAAGCATCCACATCCAGCCGCGCCTTTTGCCCGACTTGGATAAGCACGACATCAATTTCACCAATATCAACCCGCGTCTCCATGGCGTTAAGGTCTGAAACGGTCATGATTTCCGTGCCAGCCATCATTGCCGTCCCAACCACCCGTTCGCCCAGTTGGGAATTCAACTTTGTAATCGTGCCGTCCAAGGGTGAATAAATGGTGGTTTTGGACAGATCGTCTTCAGCTTTTTGCAACGAAGCATGGGCCATTTCCACCTGCTGAATCGAGCCGACCAGGTTCGCCTTGGCCACGTCATAGGTGGTTTTGGCTTCCAAAAATGCCGAGTCCGAAATCAACTTAGTTTTAAACAAAGATTCATTCCGCTGGTATTCCAATTCCGCCTTCTGCAGGTTCGCCCACGCGGTGTTGCTGTTGGCGACGGAATATTTATAATTCGCATCCGCGGAATTGCGGCTCGCCGTGTAGTTGTCGGGTTTGATTTTTACGAGCAAATCACCCTTTTTGACGCATTGACCTTCCTTCACGGGAAGGTCGGTGATTTCCCCGCTCACCTCCGGACTGATTTTTACCTGCACCACCGGTTGGACCTTCCCATTGGCCACCACGAGTTCAGTCAGATTGCGCCGGGATACTTTTTCCTTTTGAACGGTGATGATCGGCTCTTTCTTCTTCAGAACGGCAACTCCAGTCAACCCGATCAGCGCCAGGAGGATAAGAGAAAATACTAAAAGCTTTTTGCGTTTTTTCGATTTCGGATTGGCCATTTGTTTCCTTTAGACCGGATGCTGCGATATTCGTTGCAATTAAAATGCGCGATTGCCTCACCCCTGAGGGTGTTTAATAAGGCTTAATGCTAATGCCGGTCCCAGTGTCAGCAAGGCCCAGAGGCAGAAAAGCCACAACGTGGACTTCAACCAGGAGGCACCGCTAAGACGTGACAGGCCGATTCCCAAAACTGCTATATGCCAGAACGCCATCACATTAAGCGCTGATAGGATTAAATGAAGTCTATTTTGTGGATCAAAGTGCCCCACGAAAAGAATCGGCCCCGGCGTCATCCCAGGACTGCCATAAATCACGGTGAGTAACGTGGCTACAACCGTTCCCAGTAACATAATCATGCTGCATAACCCCGTCACCTCCAGGACAGGCATGAAATTAATTGAGGATTTAAATGCAAATCTCCCCACTAAAAATACGGTTGCAGCGGCAAGAAAGAGGAATGCCACATTGGCAACGAAAGTTCCCACAACCGCTCCATACTTCACAAACTTCATCGTCATTTCCTCCACCCGATCTGCATCCTGACGTTTCATCTGTCCGGCCTTGATCATTTTCTCGAACTGGGCTTCCTGTGCGTCCTTGACAGATTGCAACACTTTGGGTTGTGAAAAGATTACCAGCGATGCAATCATCCCGACAATTATGGACAACAGCAAAGGAACCGCCCAATTTGAATTCCTGGGAGGACTTGCCTTCACCTCATCAATCACTTCAGTCGGACTGACGAATACGTTGAGCAAGCGGGAGAGCAATGAGCTGGCACCTGCAGGTGGAGGCGCGGACGGCTCGAAAGACGACAGTTGTTCCATAATGAAATGAGTTTTTCTACCTCTCAGTTAGTAAAATGGTTGTAGCAGCGCAACCAGTGAGTCATTCGTCAGCCCAAACGTGGAGAAATGCTACTCGAATGTCAAGTAACGTCGAATTGCTTCATTACAAAAATCCAGCCCGGACATATCCCGACTGGATTCAGGGAAGAGGTTGTCTTAGCGGACTTTCAACAACTCACTCTCGCTCCAAGCTTCCTCACGTTTTGCCGTCTCAGTGCGGACGGCTTTGACGGTATCAGGCGTGACGGCGCTGGCCGAGTGGTCCCATGACCGGCGGATATAAGTTAAAATCGCCGCGACTTGATCATCGGTGAAAGCACTGCCGAAAGCAGGCATATCCATTTCATATTTGCGCCCTTTTACGTTCAGTGGTCCATGAACCCCGTTGAGCGCAATGCGAGCCAGGCGTTTGTCCGGTCCCAGAACCCATTCGGAGTCGACCAGCGGCGGAGCCAGGCCTTCCTGCCCAAGTCCATGCGGTTGATGGCATTGGGCACATGTTCCTTCAAACAAGGTTTTGCCTGAATTGAACAAGACCAATTGAGCTTCGGTCAGAGGAACTACCGGAGGATCGGGTTCATATCCGGGCTGGCCCGGCCAGGTTATGAGTTCAGCCAATTTCTCGACACGGTCGCGCAGCTTGGCATCACCGCTCTTGCTCAATGCCGCTAATGCGGCAGGTTCGGCTGCGAATTTGATCCGCTTCACCCTGACAACCGACTTGCCTTTGCCCTTGGCGGGAGCCGATGTAGTCATGCCATCCAGAAGAGCAAGTTGCCGCCAGGCGAAGGTTTCATTTTGCTTTGCGACCAGGCCAAGCAACTGCTCGATGCGCTTGGTTTTGCCTTCGGTAAAAACGCATTGTGCCAGGCTGCGGAGCATCTCCTCCCGTCCTGGCTGTTTCTGTTCCCAGGATTTATCGGCCAGCAATTTCTCCGTGAATTCAAGCTCATGCACGACCAAGCCACTGATCAGAGCTTCCCGCACCAACGGAATGCCTGAAGATTGCTTGGCGATTTCCAACATCTCCTGCTCGGCAACAGGATCGGCAACTTCACCCAAAGTCAGCGCCAACTGGATCTGCACGTCAGCATCCTTATCATTGGTAACTGCCTCGCTGAGACGAGTGAGCACCTCTGCCCGATCTTCGGACTTAAACAATGGTTCCATTAACCGAATGGCTGTCGCCCTGACTTTCGGATACTGGCATTTCAATTGGGCAAGCAAGGTCTGCTCGTCCAACTGCCCAATGCCATCCAGAGTCCAAAGCGCGTGCACTCGTGTCACGGGATTGGTGGCGTTCGTGGCGAGTTTCTTTAATTCCGATGCGACGGAAGCATCATTTCGTTCAACCAACAAACGCTGCGCTGTCTCTCGATACCAGGCATTCGCGTGAGAAAGATACTGAACCAATTCCGTCGAACTGGCCTTGGCAAGATGCGGTTTGGCATCCAGCGGCGTTCCTTCGTGCGCAACCCGATAAATGCGTCCCTTATCCACCGGCTTCTCCAGGCCGCGCGACAAAATCTGCTGGCGCAAGTAGCTGGTCACAAAGATGCGGTGCTGCAGCACGCCGCGATACATATCCACAACGTATAAGGCTCCATCCGGCCCCACGCTGAGATTGACCGGCCGGAAGCGTTCGTCCGAGGAAGCCAGGAATTCGGAGTTTTCATACGCTCGCTTCGCATTGATAACCCCATCTTTCTCTTCAAGGATATCCCGGTGAACTAAATTGCCCGCCGGTTCACAGACGAAAACATTGCCATGGAATTCCGCCGGAAAGTTATTTCCCCGATAAACCAGTGGGGAACAGGCTGCGGTAAAGGTTGCCAGGGTGCCATTCGTCCTCAATTGTCCTGGACGATAACCACGGTTTACTCCCGGATTCACTCGAACCGGCCAGACAGACTGCTCCTTGATGGCTTGAAAATTAATCCCCATCGGCGTGCGATAATTGGGATTGCGATATAAATATGCGGATGGAACGAGGTCACATCTTAATTGGTCCTCGTTGGCATTGAAAAACAATCGACCGAAGTCATCTTGCGAAATTCCCCATTGCCCGCGAAAGGCGGTAGGGCCCTTTTTCCAATCCTCCTCGAGACTCCGATAACGGGTTGTAAAATTGGCGCTGTAAATCCAGTTGTCCAAGCCCCACAAAAGCCCATTGGCGTCATGTTCCGGGCTGTTCCTGTTTCCATAGTCCTTGGCGACCTCAATTCTTTCATCGGCTTTCCCGTCTCCATTGGTATCGCGCAGGAACCAGAGCTTGGGCGACTCAGCCACCAATGCGCCTCCACGAACGAGAGCAATGGCGCGAGGCAGAAAGAGGTCGTCCGCGAATACCGTGCTCTTATCCATTTTCCCATCGCCATCTGTATCCTCCAGGATGACGATTCTACCCTTTTGTTCGCCTTCACCCGAGCCATCCACATTGGGCATATATCCCCGCATCTCTACGACCCAAAGGCGCCCATCCGGATCAAACGCAATAGCCACGGGGTCCTGGACCAGCGGTTCGCTGGCCACCAGTTGGATTTTGAATCCAGGAGCCAGCTTGAATGTCTTTAGAGCTTCATCCGCCGACAATACGGGAGCAGGAGGGATGGGAAAAGCAGGTTGGTTCTGAACTTCACCGGGCCGGTCGCCCTGCTGCGCATAAACCGCAGACGCCAGAAATAAGCAAGGAATCAGAGTTCTTAAAAGCATTTTTAGCCTATGATGGTTCGCTGGTGGTAATTCTTAGCACGCTGCTTTGGACGAATCAAACCGTATGCGTATTTATTTCACACCTGATTTCTGTAAACCTTAAACAGGTCCCCTGTGCGTGCCAAGGCTGGGATTAGTTGATTAAGCTCTGAAAACCATAAATATAACAACTTATTGTTTATTGTGATTTGACTTTGCTCTACGAATTTCCTTTTATCGACGGAAGTCATTAAATTGGGATTTCGATTTTCACTTCGGTTAAAGGTCGTGCCTATCTGGGCTCTACCCGTGGCCTGTTCATGCCTTTGCAAAAAGGACTTATTCGGTGAGCTGAAGGACCGCACCAGCAAGAACAAAATCTCTTCGTTTGGCACTTTCACCGGATTGAGCTACAGGTACGTATTACAAGTTTTATCTACCGGGACTGGTTTGCGCCGGTGAATAAATGAAGCGCATACCGACAATACTGCAGAGAGCCAGCCTTATCGGAGTGTTCATGCTCTTGAGCCTGCTGCCTTGCCTCGCCTTTCTCCCGGACTCCCAAACTGAACTTGCCAATTTCGATAAACGGTTGGAATCAACCGCCAAGCCTGCGAAAGCCCCAACTCGCCAAAACCAGGCTATCGCTGAATTCAATACACGATTGCCCGATGTTAACATTCAGTTGGACGAAATCTTGCAAACTCCCAAATGGATCAGCTCTACCAAGGGATTTCTGTCAGGTCCCGACGGCAAGGGGCGCACAATTTCCCCCGCTACCATGGCCCGCTTTTCCACAAACGACGCCTATCGGGTTACCAAAGCTTTTCTGCTTGAGCACACGAACCTTTTTGACCATGGACCAGAGGTTTTGAACGAAGCCAGAATCAAACGGGACTTTGTTACCGTGCACAATGGGCTTCATACGGTTACCTGGGAACAACTCCTCGATGGCATTCCAGTTTTCGACGGCCTGTTGACTTCTCACGTGACCAGGCGCGACGAGTTGGTCAGCATCTCGAGCCAGTTTATCCCCGCGGTTGGCACGGCGGCAGACGTCGGCACGCCGAACCGTAAAGTGGTCCAAACAACCCCGCCCATTACCCCGCCCCAGGCCGTGATCAAAGCCTTTAGAAATTTGGGTGGAACTCTTGGCGAATCCGAACTTACGAACACTAGTGTAAAGCCAGACGGTTTTGAGAAGCATCAATCCTTTAAAGCCGGCCCCCTCAAAGGCGATGCAAATGTTCGACTGGTCTGGCTTCCGATGAATCGCCAATCCATGAGACTTTGCTGGCAGGTGATCCTGATGAGTAGGGCCCGCGGGGAAATGTTTCAAATACTCATTGATGCCCAATCTGGAGAAGCATTGTTACGTCATAAACTTACGGAAAACATAAGCAATGCCTCATATCGCGTTTTTACCACCGACAGCCCAACTCCATTTTCTCCCGGTTATGCAGTTCCTTCCACGAATCAACCCGCCCTCGTTTCGCGGGTGCTCGTGGTTACAAACGCATTCAATACAAACGCTTCACCCAATGGCTGGATCAATGATGGGGATAACGAAACCTCCGGGAACAACGTGGATGCTCATCTGGATAGGGATGCTGACAATCTTCCCGACCTGCCTCGTCCGCGTGGCTCGCCCTTTCGTGTTTTCGACATACCGTTGGACCTTAGCCAGGATCCTGTGGCATACGGTGACGCGTGCGTCGTAAACCTGTTTTACTGGAACAATTGGATGCACGACAAACTTTACGAGTTTGGTTTTACGGAGGCAGCCGGCAATTTTCAGATCAATAACTTCGGTCGCGGTGGCACGGGCAACGACGCCGTCCAGGCTGATGCCCAGGACGGCAGCGGGTTTAACAATGCCAATTTCTCAACGCCTCCCGATGGCCTGCCTGGGCGCATGCAAATATATATTTTTAACGGCCCATCTCCCAACCGGGACGGAGACCTGGACACGCAGGTGATGGTTCACGAATACACCCACGGCTTAAGCGGCCGCCTGGTCGGCGGCGGGGTGGGCATCAGCGCTTTACAATCCCGTGGTCTGGGCGAGGGCTGGTCAGACTTCTTCAGTCTGGCGTTGCTCAGTAAGGCAGGCGATAGCCTGAATGCCAACTATCCCGAAGGTGCCTATGTGAGCTACCAATTGTTTGGTTTGCAGGAGAATTATTACTACGGAATTCGTCGCTACCCTTACAGCACTGACATCACCAAAAGCCCCGAAACGTTGCAGGACATAGATCCGGGGCTCGCGAGCGCGCATACCGGCGTGCCACGAAACCCTGCCATGCCTAACTCTCCTACTGAGATTCATAACATGGGAGAAATCTGGTGCGTTACCCTTTGGGATGCGCGCGCGAACCTGATCAGGAAGTACGGATTCAACAACGGCAATCACCTGATTCTCCAACTCCTCACAGATGCGCTGAATCTGACACCCGCCAACCCCAATTTTATTCAGGCGCGCGACGCCATTCTACAGGCAGATCTGGTGGATAATGGTGGCGCGAATTACCACGAACTTTGGACGGCGTTTGCCAAACGCGGAATGGGTTATAATGCCTCTGCCCCGGCAAGCACCACGACTTCAGGCATCGTCGAATCCTACATTGTCCCGGATGATCTTCTCGTCACCCCACCCTCTGACTTTAGTGGGAGTGGCAACGTAACGGGTTTCTTCAGTCCTGCTTCCCAAATGTATACCTTGATAAACACCGGCACCAATTTTATGAGTTGGGCGGCAGGGACGGACATGGCGTGGGTCAACCTCTCCGCGACCACTGGTCAACTGACTGCGAACGGTGGCTCAACCAACATTCTAATTTCACTTAATTCCGTCGCCAGCAATCTTGACATCGGCACCTACAGCGGGGTCGTTGCATTTACAAACTTGAACACCGGGTTCACCCAGTCTCGGAACTTCAACCTGACCATTTCACCACCCAGACTATACTTTTTCCCGCTTGATTCCGATCCGGGCTGGAGTCGGGAAGGACAATGGGCTTTTGGAGCTCCAGCAGGGATGGGAGGAACAAACCATGGTAATCACGATCCAACGGCAGGTGCCACGGGAACAAATGTTTTCGGAGTCAACCTGGCAGGAGATTATGCGACGAATGCCGGCGGCCCCTATCAACTGACAGCCGGGCCGTTTAATTTCTCCAGTGATCGCAGCGTGGTGCTGAGTTTTCAACGCTGGCTAAACTCAGATTATCCGCCTTACGCCTTCGCCAATGTGGAGGTTTCGAACAATGGTTCTGATTGGACTTCCATTTTCTCCAACGATTCAGGGGAAATCACGGATTCGACCTGGACCTCTCAACGATTCGATATCTCCACCTACGCGGATAATCAGCCCTCCTTCTACGTGCGTTGGAATTACGAAACTTATGCGGGCGCATTTGCCTACTCGGGCTGGAACATTGATGATATCGAGTTTCTTGGCGTGAGCCAGTTGTCTGTGGTGCTTCCCGATTTTGTCTCAGAAGGAGATGGCCTAATCGCCAATGCTGGACAAGTTAAACTGGCACATGCGCCAGCTTCTGATATTACCGTGAGTTTGAGTTCCAGTGACACGTCAATAGCCACGGTTCCTTTCAACAGTTATCATTCGGGCGGGCCAGACGAATGGGAGATTCGATCTTTCCACCATCGACAACGCTCTTTTGGATGGAACCAAAACGGTAACGATCGAAGCATCCGCCTTTGGATACTTAAGCGGAACCAACTCCATGAACGTGTTGGACAATGAATCAGCCACGCTGTCAATCATCCTGCCTGGCAGTGCTTCGGAAGCAGACGGAACCATTCAGGGAATAATCAACGCGAGCGCTGCGCCGGACAACGACATCACTGTCAGCCTTGCCTCCAGCGATACGAACACAATCCAAATTCCGCCCTCCATCACCATTTCTGCCGGCCAAACATCAAGCGTTTTCACCGCCACGATCCTCAATGACACGCGTATAAACTGGGACCGTAGCATCCTCCTCACAGCGCATGTAGCGAACTGGATTGATGGAACTGCCGCTGTGCTGATCCATGATGACGAAAACACCAATCTAACTCTCCAACTCCCCGCTCAAGCACGGCAAAGCAATGGAACAATCACCAACGGCGGGAGGGTCTTGATTCAGGGCATAGTCGCGACAAATCTCAGTCTCTCACTTTCTTCGAGTGACACAACCAAACTCCAGGTGCCTGCATTGATAACCATCCCAAGTGGCCAAACCTCGGCATTTTTCAACCTGATCCTGCCAAATAACATTCAGACCAACGGGACCCAATCTGTGCAGGTTACCGCCAGCGCCATGGGCTTTGCCACGGTCGGTGCTTCAGTATCCATCATCGATAGCCAAACCCCGCCTCTTCCGATTTATCTAAATCCACCAAATCTCACGACCAACAACCCTGTCTTCGTGCAATTAAGCTGGCGCCCCGGAGTGGGTGAAGGTGTTGAACAACTGGTTAATGGCACATTTGAATTGGGCGATCTCACAGGCTGGTCAACCACCGGTAACACCAACGCAGCCTTTTTGGTCGAAGATGGCACGATCCCTCCTGCCAGTGGTGATATTGTCAGTGCACCATTTTCAGGGGGCTACAGCCTGCTGGGAGAACAGTCCACTGTTCCAGGATTTTTAGAGCTTTCCCAGGACATATGGTTGCCAACCAATGTTCCGTCTGTGACCCTGAGCTGGGTTGATATGATTAGAAATTTTAACGGCTCCTTTGATACGAACCAGCAATTCCGCGTCGAGATTCGAAACACGAACAATGTGATTCTAGCCGTCCCCTTCAAAACCGAGGCCGGTGACCTCGCATTGGCTGAATGGACGCAGAGGAGCGCTGATCTCACACCCTATAAAGGCCAGGCCATCCGTGTGGCCTTTGTGGTCGATGCCAGCCAGGATTTTTTTGATCTCCATCTGGATGAAATTAGTATTCGTGCCGCGAACCCTCCTCTAACTACATACGATATATACCTCAGTACAAATTCGCTGCCGGGAGCCCCTGATTTGTTCGGGAGCACTACCAATACTTTTTGCACTCTCTCGAATTTAAATGCCTTTCAAAATTATTATTGGCAAATCGTGGCCAGAAGAGCTTCTGAGACACCCGGGCCGATATGGAGCTTCAGCTGCCTCCCCACTCTCCTCATAAATGACGTGAGTTTGAGGGAGGGCAACTCGGGAACAACCAACGCGACATTTACCGTTACTCTGGCTGGAAATAATGGCCAGATTGTCTCCGTAAGCTTTTCCACGCTGGATGGAACCGCAAATGCGCCTGCCGATTATACCACCACCAATGGCACGCTTACATTCAACCCGGGCGAGACCAGCAAGACGTTTTCCGTACGGGTCAAGGGAGATACCAACAATGAACCGGATGAAACTTTCTTTATCGTGCTGTCCAATCCCACCAATGCTGTGCTTGCAAGGGCACAGGCAACCGGAATCATTCTCAATGATGATCTCAAGCAGCCTATCCTGGCGGGAATTCCCAATGCGGTAATCAATGAACTCACTGCTTTTGTATATACCAATTCAGCCACTGGTTCGAGTTTTTCTGACGTGCCATTGTCCTACTCACTGGATGCAGGCGCGCCCGCCGGAGCACAGATAAATTCTCAAACTGGCATTTTTACCTGGACACCCACCGAAGCCCAAGGCCCCGGGTTGTATGCCATCACTGTCCGGGTAAGTGAGAACAGTTCTCCGCCAAGAAGTGATGCGAAGACATTTTCCATTACTGTAAATGAAGTGAACAGCGCTCCCAGTCTCGGAATAATCTCCAATCTAACCGTCCACGCTGGAAGCCTGGTCAGCTTCACAGCCACTGCGGTGGATGGCGACATTCCGACCAATCACCTCATTTTCAGCCTGGGTGCTGGGGCACCATCGGGAGCAGGCATCGGGGCAACGAATGGATTTTTTTCATGGCTGACGAGTGAAGCCAATGAAGGGACAAATTCGATTACAGTCCTCGTCACGGATGATGGATCACCGAATCTAACCGCCTCGCGAACCTTCACCGTGGTTGTGGCTCCCCGCCCTCAAATTAATTCCTTCGCCCTCAATGGCGCCGGTTTTTGCATCAGTTGGACTGCAATTCCTGGAATGACCTACCGCGTCCAATCCAAGAATACGATTTATGGGGCCTGGCTGGATTTGCCCGGGCTGGTAACAGCAGCCAGTCCCATGGCCCAAAAGTGTGATAATTCCGGACTTTCACTCGAACGATTTTACCGTATCCAACTGGTCCCCTGAGCGGAGCCACTGTGAATACCTCCCAAAAGAATTGCCTATTTCTTGACAGTAGCAACGGTTTGCGGTTGAATACTAATTGATCGAAACGGGGCCGGCGTCTTTTCAGAAGCTGGTCTTTTTCATATTAGTTTCCTGATAGTTTTAAGCCTTTTAGACTACTAGCCAACCAAATGGAAAATTCAGGCTATTCATTAAGCAGCCAAGATACCCAGCTGGTATTATTTATTGCTGGCGCCATCGCACTTGCCTTCATTTGTATCCTAATTTTTGATGCGTTCCGGCGGGGAAAGAGCCATGGGCGAGGAAGGTCTTCACGCGGTAACCGCGATGGCAATCCTGTTTCGAGAATGATCAAGCGGATACGACACAATATCGAAGGGTTGAAGGAAGAACTTCAAAACCGGTCACGGCATAAGGCTCGAATGCGCGACAGACGTCATTGAACCAACCCGTCTCCTCTTTATCCCACAAGCCTCGAGTCCCAATAGGTAAAATCCGGCCCTACCGCTATAAGTAGAATCGGTATGGAACTTCCAAAGGCTCTCCAAATCTGATTTCCATTTAAGCTTTCTTCTTATCGGCCTTGGATTTCTTTGGTTCTCCGGAAACAGGTTTCGATTGCGGTGGCAGTTCCATGGCTTGGGGCGTGACTTTGTGGATATTGGGTTTTACGTTGGCGTCTAAATTCCGAACACTCCAATCAATCCCGCCAAACAGGATTTCCTGAAAAATAGGGTTTGTCCACACATCCTCACGATGTCCCATTGAAGTATAAAAAACACGCCCCTTGCCGTGCATGCGTGCCCAGGTTGCTGGATAAGGAGCGCGTTCGTAAGGTTCGCCAGTCATCCCTCCAGTCTCCTGCACCAGCAGAACGTGGAGGTTATCAGCAAAATCTTTCAGCGAATACCACTCCTCTGTTAACTCAAAATCCTCAGAACGCTTTTTTAAACCCGGGAATTTCGAATCTACGATATGCATTTTGGAACTTTGCTGTTTACCGTGAATAATAAACTCAGCCCCCAGCATGCGCACATAAGGATCGGCATTCTCTCCGTAGTTGTGGTATCTCGGTGACCTATCCTGGACATTTGTAGGGCCGGATTCATCCGTGTGAAAGGTGTCGGAGGCAGCGTGAGTGCCGATGAATCCTTTGCCATTCTTAATGGCGTTCAGGAAGGCGGCTTTGCCTTCCGGAGTCATCGGTGGATTGCCATCGGTTCCCGCACTCGTGAGGTCGCCAGTGGTATAGAAGAAATAAGCGTCAAATTGAGCAAGGTATTCCGGATTGAAAAGACTGCCATCCTTGGAAAAGGTGAATTCGATGCCGTGCTTTGGACCAAGCTCGGAGAGAATATTCTCAGCAAAACTGGGCTTGCCATCGACGCGTTTGATGACTGAGTGCTCATAGCCTGAGGATTTTGTGAAGAAGAGGACCTTCTTTACCTTGGGCTTTGCGCCAGCGGATGTAGTCCAACCCGCCAAACCGAGCCCCAGGGCAGCAGCTCCAGTACGAAAAATCATTTCACGTCTATTCATGGTAAAAATATCGATTGGTAATGCGTCGATTTGGAATCTTGATCGACCCAAGCTAATCAGACTCCCGAACAAATTTCAAGTCTGGTATCATTCTCTTACCCAACTCTTGCTAAACCGACGAAATTTGTAACTTCTCCTGGAAAAGCTCCAGACCGCCAACGATCTTAGCGGAGATTTCACGGGTGAAAACTTATTTGCCGCCAGCGCTGTGAAGGAAAGCTTCAAAATGCTCAAGGACTGATTTGACCAATCATTCCTCCCTTGCCATCTATAGATTGTGAGTCCAAAAAAATGGCCGACGCCAAACAGGGCGTCGGCCCACACGGAAAACTTTGTTCGGCGCGAGAGTAGCATAATCGGAATGCAAATGGGAAGTACGAGCTTTCAAAATTTATACTTGCAGTCCCTATCGCTTATAGGTCGTTCTCTGCTTTAACCACTCAAAATCCGTAACGGGAGAAGCTGGAATAATTCCACCAACTGCTCCTTTTGTGGGTGGACGCATGGTATCCGCCACCAACCAGTGATGCTGCTCGGTATGTCCGTCAGCGAAGGAGAAGTTTGCGCCACCATTGTGATAGGAGGCCGGCAGGTTGCCCCACTGATAATCATCAAGGCCGTTGACGAAGAAACCATCGTTGATCGTATCGGGATGTTCATCCAGAAACACGAAAACGCCGGACGGGCTCTGAATCTCGGGCATTTTGAAGAACTGCTGATACAAGGAGTTGAATCTATTGGTCAACTCTCCGGGATCACCCACCATCGCGTTCATTGACATACTACGTATGCGCTGACCATTTGCGGCCGGTTCGCGATCTGATGGGCATTTGTAAATCTTTGGGGAACGATTGTCGTATGGCCCGAATTTGGTCTCAGTCAGATAGATCGTATTGGTGTTATCATCACTATTATCCCAATCCTCCACATTATTGGCCCAGGTATCGCGGCGGGCAGTGGTTTCCGGCTTGCCGTGGTTATTCACCAGCAAATCATAGTTATCATCAGCGTAAAGAAACCAGGCAAGTGAGAGTTGCTTGATGTTGCTGTTACACGCTATTGATTCAGCCTTGCCCTTCGACTTCGCCAAACTTGGCAGGAGCATGGCCGCTAAAATGGCAATGATGGCAATAACCACCAGGAGTTCAATCAAAGTGAATGCCCGTGAAGGAATCGAAAAACACCATCCCCGGGTATTGCCGCTTCTTTGACTGGGGTAGTTCATGTGAAACCATGGTTACTCGATAAACGAGCGAGGTGCAAGTGCAAGAGATGCGGTTGGATTGAAATCCAGACTGTTTTCTCCACCATTCACCCGTTCTACGAAATGGCTGTTCCGTCATTGGTCTCCAATGTAAATGGCGGCTTTACTTGCTTCCAAAAAGCCTGTCTAATCTCGAAAAAAATTGACCCGGTTGAATAAGTTCACATGCCACCACCTCCTCCTTTAGAAACGGATCACAAAGGCAATTTCTATCTTGCCCTGATTTTCTTAGTCGTACTCTGCGGTGGCATTATGATGGGAGCTTTTTTCTACGCCCGAGAGGGTAAGTCTCAGGTGATGAGTTCCTCGAAGCCTTTAGAACCTATTCGTGCGGAAGTGCACTTTGAAGGGCCCATCGTTGCTCTAAGAAACGAGAACAGTTATTCCTGGGACAACGACATGGTTGTTTATGTTGGCGATGCGCCCCCGGCTGGTTATAGCCACCATATTGGCATGGTCACCCCTGGTGACACGGTTTCCATTACATTGAATGAGTTTACTCGCGACACCGGTGAAAAGTTTACCCCGTACGGAATGGTTTTAAGAGAGGCCTGGATCGGAGGTAAAGACCGCCAATTCCAAAATTTCAACGAGACCGGGACAACCAATTTTTATGGAACTCCGTCTGTGATCAAATAAATTGGGGAGAATAATCGACTCGGAACCGCACATTACGCGGGGTTCACTCAAAACTCTTCCGGATCATACTCGCGAACCGAATATGGTTCTGCACTGAATTCTATTTCCCCATTTGTGCAGTTTAACACAAATTTAAGCGTGCCGGAACGCTCGTCTTCAATCATTACGTCCTGGCAATCCCTTTGTAAGAATTCCGTGAATCGGACCTGAATATAACCTTTCAAAATATTGTTACCGATGCGGTGACACTGAAGGGATAAAATCCCGGGTGCCATGCTGAATTTCAATGACCAACCGGGCGAACAAAGTCCGGGAACGGGAAAGGCGTCAGGATATTCTGAAAGGACTCGCTTCAATTCAGACAGTAATTCTTCGTCGGAAAAGGATTTCCCAATCGCAGAAGAAAGATTTTTAAGCTGCATATTCTATACCGAATGCCGAAAGAAATTTCCGAATGGCAGGAGGGATTTTGGTTTGAGGCAAGGCGGAGCCCGCAGGCGCTATCAGTAGATAGCGACCAGGGCGACAACGCCGCCTCAAATCAAAAGCACCCTGCAGCCAACGACTAATGAATTTTCTTGTCCCCAAAGCCATGACTTTTCAGTCTCCATTTTCCTCAAATTTATTTCCTTCATTCATTCTGTTTCTTTTCCCCATTTCGGAAATTAATTTTGGCATTCGGTATAACAGGCCAGGACAGCTGTGCCGACTGGCAATCCGTGTAATTACAAGACCTGTCACGTTTCCAGCCTAACATTTGATTTGCTCCGGGCCAGTTTAAAAGCATCCCCCAGATATGATGCACGACCGAAGGCTTCATTTTAACCTCGAACAATTGTCTCAAAAACGGGTGCTTGATCACAACAGCATTCCATGTCCGGCCTTAAACGGAAAAGTTTTTGGAATCTTATCAGGAAAGCCAGTCGTCGTCGTCGTAATCGATGTCGGAAATGTCGAGCAAGTGAAGAACCGCCCAAGAAAAAATGGCGACCCTAACGGGAATCGAACCCTGTTTTTGAATTTTTTCACTTCTGGCCGAATCGTTACCATTTGCTTGCTATTGTTGGTTATATTTGATGTTCCGCTTTATTCTCATCCCGAAAACAAACGAAGAAAAACGAACGCTCCGTGTGCGGAATTGTGCGGAAATAAACTCAAATTCTTTGAACGCCATTTTTGCCATCGGCAAGGATCCTAGACCATCCTCAGTTCATAATCCGGAGACGATTCAGGTGTTCAGGAGGACCGAGTTGCCTCAAGAAAAAGGATACCGGGAAGGAGTTTTGCCAGAAGGCTGAACCATTCGTTGACACATAATCATGGTTACCGAGCCAGAGAATATAAGTTTAGCTGCCAGGCGGGAGTATTTAGCCAACATTCACGGACGTCATCAACGGAGTGGCCGCGAACATAAGACCAAAATCCTCGACGGGTTCTGTGCCGTGTGTGGGTATCCGATGCCAAATCCAAGTGCTGCACCGCTCCGGGCTTTATGATGAGCCGACGCAGGAGAGCGCGGAGAGCCTTGTTGATAGAATGTTGAGCTTTAAAAGGTTGCTTGTTCCGCCAGGGTTGGTCGCTACAAGCAACTGCATGAAGACAAAAACCCGCTTAATACCAAAGTGCATTGGAAAACGGCTTCAACTCAAGTTAACGTTTTACCACCGCATTTTGCAAACGGCTCAAAATATCTCCAAGGCGGCTCGCAATCATCTGTTCATCTCCGCCTAAAACTCAAGAGTGCCAAATGTCTACTGTGTCGTGCTACATTGCCGATAGGCACGCCACCCTCCAAACCGGCTGATATCAAGTGCGCCTTGCAACGCCACGGATTCGCATAAGAAACCCTTGACCCAGGTTTTGTCCGCGAGTTCCACCGAACCAATGCAAAGTGGCGGGGGGACATTACCAACAAAATTTCCAAAGGCATCCGGGTTCAGGCGATAGACTTCCAACTCGATGGCTGAACCGCCGTCGCTCACCCGCTCCAGGCCCGGCTTGGGTGGAACCGTTCCCGGCAGAGCATGAAGCCGATAGCTGGGCGCGGTGGTAGTTTGCTTCACAAACTCGGCATTCAACGTGGTCAGTTGATGGTGGAGTGGCTGTCCGCGAAGATGCGCTCCGACCACTGCCAGGGAGATTCTTTCATCATTAGTGGCAACGGGTGGCTGCTCATTCATGTATCTCGATGCAAAATGGAGCAGCGCGTCATCAGTGAATGCCGGTCCAATCAAGTTCACTCCAAAAGATACTCCGCTGGACCAAAAACCGGTTGGCACGGCCACCGCAGCGAGATCAAGCAGGTTGACAAAGTTGTTGTAATAGCCGAGACGGGTGTTCAGTTCGATCGGGCTGGCGAGAACCTCCGCGATGCGATACGACGCAGGCGCTGTTGGCACCATGAGAAAATCGCATTGACTCCAGAGTTTCGCGGCGACTTGCTGCAAATCCTTCAGCCGATACATGGCACGGAAAGTTTCCAATGCGGATTTGTTCTTTGCACCAAGTATTATCTTCGCGACGGTTGGATCACAGGCATCAGAATTGGCCTCAATCCATTCACCAACGGCCGCGAAACGTTCAGCAACCCAGGGCCCCTGATAAAGGAGCGACGCAGCTTCCGCGAGTGGCCCATAATCAATCGAAACCTTTTCACCGCCGATGGATTCCAAATGTTGCACCGCCGCAGCAAACAATTTGGGTGCCTCAGCATCGCCAAAAAACTCGAGCTGTTTTTCGGATGGAACGCCAAACTTGAAGCCGCCGGATGCGGAACCGATCGGTTTGCCCGAACAATGCCGCGAATAGGCATCTCGGGGGTCAAACCTGCGGGCCACAGCAGCAACCAACGCCGCCATGGAAACGGATTTCGAGAAGATCGAAACGGTATCAAGCGAACGGCAGGCGGGAACAACACCATAGCCGCTGATGATTCCGAGCGTCGGCTTGTATCCAATCAAACCATTAAATGCAGCCGGCACGCGACCTGAGCCCGCGGTATCAGTTCCCAGCGAAAAGTCAACCTGACCACGCGCCACGGCCACTGCCGAACCCGAGCTCGAACCGCCCGAAATGTATTCCGGGTTGAATGCATTGGGACAAGGTCCTTGAGGGGAACGAACCCCAACCAACCCGGTGGCGAATTGGTCCATTGCGGTCTTCCCGAGAATTACGGCGCCTGCTGCTTCCAAATTTTGAACAACACTGGCGTTTTCGGCAGGTTGATAACTGTAGGCCGGACATCCTGCCGTGGTGGGAAAGCCAAGCGCATCAATATTGTCTTTTGCCGCAAACGTCAGGCCCAGTAATGGGAGCTTTTCACCGACCAGCCGCCGCTTTTCCAGCGCCGTCAATTGGTTTTCGAGTTGAGCGGCTGAAGTCATGCAGATCCAGACACGGCCGTCGGCAGAGGCTTGGAGTGATTGCCATTTTTCATGCACTCTTTTCGACCAGTCGTTGGCTGAAGTGTTGTCATTCATAGGATGAACTGTAATCAGGTATTGCGAGTATTATGCACATCGTTGCGTGGGTCATTCGGATTGCAATTCAACTATCACGAGTAGTTGTCCAGCCGAGACTTGTCTTCCTTCCACGCACTTGATTTCCCGAATGCGGCCAGCGCATGGACTGTCAATCTTGGCTTCCATTTTCATCGCCTCCACAATCACCACGGGCTGCCCCCGCTCAATGACCTGGCCGGGCTTGACCAGCACCTTCCAGACATTGCCCGTGAGAGGCGCGCGTACGGCTTCACATCCGCCAGGAAGTTCTTCGCCGAGAATCGCGGGCACTTCGTCCACCGGCTCGCTTGCGACGATCTCCTGCCCCTGCGCCTTCCAGCGTTCTCTTTCCTGGCCAAAAGCTTCGCGTTGGGACTTCCGAAAAGCCGCAATGTCGTCGGCTTCCTTATGAAGGAATTCGTGGTATTTGCGGTACGAGAAGGTGGTTTCCTCAACTTTTAGTTTGAAGCGGCCCAATGGGAAATCTTCACGCAAACGCAACAATTCCTCGGCGGAAACAGGATAAAAGCGAATTTGATCGAAGAAACGGAGCAACCACGGCTTACCATCCGTGAAGTCTCGCGTCTGTCGCCAGGTATTCCATACCTGTATCGTCCGTCCGACAAATTGGTAGCCCCCGGGACCTTCCATTCCGTAAATGCAAAGATAAGCGCCGCCAATTCCAACCGCATTCTCAGGCGTCCAGGTTCGGGCCGGATTATATTTGGTCGTGACGAGGCGATGACGGGGATCAAGCGGCGTCGCCACCGGCGCCCCAAGATAAACGTCCCCCAGCCCCAGCACGAGATAGCTGGCGTCAAAAACAATTCGACGCACTTCCTCGGTGTTGCTTAATCCGTTGATTCGGCGAATGAATTCAATATTACTTGGACACCATGGAGCATCCGCACGTACGGATTGCGTATACTTTTCAATGGCCAGGCGCGTTGCGGGATCGTCCCATGATAGTGGCAGGTGGATAATGCGGGACGGTACATCCAAATGCTCCAGATCAGCCAATTCCTCTTCCGCATGTTCCAGAAGATCCAGCAGTTTCTTCGCCGGAAGCATGAGGTTGTTATAATGAATCTGCAAAGACCGGATGCCAGGCGTCAGGTCAATAACCCCCGGCAGCTTCTTTTCGAGCAGCCAATTCATCAGTGCGTGGACTCGAAACCGCAAATCAAGGTCCAGGATCGGCTGGCCGTATTCGATAAGCAGATATTTATCCCCCGATTGCCGATACTTCACCTCCACTTGCTTTTTTCTGGGTGGCAAATGGCGCAACACAGGCGACGGCAGATGTGTCGCGATCACCTTTCCAACCGTTTCCGCACCCGGGCTCGGATAGCGCAGGTTGTCGATGCAATGTGTGAGTTCTGCTTCAGCCGCTTCAGCCGCCGCCAGGGTAACCGGCACAAATCGCACCGTGTCGCCCGGCTTGAACTGCCCCATCATCCAACGATCCGCGCGAATGATGGTTGCGGGACAAACGAATCCGCCCAGGCTTGGACCGTCCAGCCCAAGAATGATCGGCATGTCCCCGGTGAAATCCACGGTGCCAACCGCGTAGGCATTGTCATGAATATTTGAAGGATGCAGCCCGGCCTCGCCGCCATCGGAACGCGCCCACCTCGGCTTCGGGCCGATGAGGCGGATGCCCGTCGGATTTGAATTATAATGCACCTTCCAACGGGTCGAAAAAAAGACCTCGATGTCTTCGTTTGTGAAAAAATCGGGTGCTCCATGAGGGCCGTAAAGCACACGCACGTTCCAATGCTCTCCCCATCGCGGGGGATTTATGATGGCGGTTGACGGAGAATCTGTCGCGGAATCGGCCAGGTGGAGCATATCTCCAGTTTGCAAGGCGCGACCCGTTGGGCCGCCGAATTTACCAAGTGTGAATGTGGATTTACTGCCGAGATAGTCAGGCACTCTCAAGCCGCCAGCAAAAGCGAGATACGTTCGACAGCCGCCGCCAGAACAGCGACCCACCTTCAATACAGCTCCGGTCGGCACCTCAACACATTCTTCCATGGGAACGGAACGGCCATTGAGCAGCGCTTCAACACGCGCGCCAGTCAGGCATATCTTTGCCGGCCCGTGAAACCTAAGAACGGGACCAACCATGGTCAATTCGAGCGCCGCGACAGCCTCTGGATTTCCAACGATCCGGTTTGCCAGGCGGAACGAACAATCATCCATGGGACCCGAAGGCGGCACGCCCACTGCCCAGTAGCCCATTCGACCCGGATAATCCTGCACTGTTGAAATCGCCCCCGGTTCCACAACTTCAATGGCTGCGGAAACAAATTTGAACTGGCCAAGGAGCGATGTCGTCGGGTGGCCGGCGACAAAATCAGCCTGGTCCATGATGGCGCGAAGGTAATCGCGATTGGTTTCAATGCCCGAAATTGCCGTATCATCCAACGCGGTGCGCATTGCCTGCAAAGCTGCTGCTCTCGTTTCCCGGTGGACAATTAATTTGGCTACGAGCGGATCGTAAAAGGGCGTGACGTTATTCCCTGGCACAACCCAGGTTTCGATACGAGTGTCCGCTGGCCAGCGAACTTCTGTCAACATGCCAGTGCTAGGTTGAAAATTTCGTAGCGGATCCTCCGCATAAACGCGGACCTGAACGGAATGGCCTCGCGGCAGCAGTGGTTCCTTTGGCCAGAAGCCCAGATCGCCAGCCGCCAGCCGGACCATCCACTCGACAAGATCAATCCCCAGCACTTCCTCCGTCACGCCGTGCTCCACTTGGAGGCGAGTGTTCACTTCCAGAAAATAAAACGCCCCTGCTTCCGCGTCATAGACAAATTCAACCGTGCCTGCGGAACGATACTTGACTCGTTCGCCCAGTCGCCGCGCACACGCGAACAATTGCTCGCGCACTTCCGGCGGGAGATTTGGCGCGGGTGTCTCCTCGACCACTTTTTGGTTGCGCCGTTGCAGCGAGCAATCGCGTTCACCCAACGCAAGCACTCTGCCTTGGCCATCGCCAAATATTTGGACCTCGATATGCCGCGCGTGCCGGACAAATTTTTCGAGAAATAGCCCGCCGTTTTTAAAATTCGTCTGACTCAATCGCGTTACCGAATCGAAATGTTCACGCAAATCCGCTTCGTTATTGCAGACACGCATTCCGATCCCGCCGCCGCCTGCAGTGCTCTTCAACATCACCGGGTAGCCGATGCCGCTCGCGCGTTGAACCGCTTCATCCACCGAACTTAATAGTTGCGTGCCCGGCAGCAGCGGCACGTTGCACTCACCCGCCAATTCCCGCGCCCGATGTTTGAGGCCAAAATCCTCCATTTGCGAAGGCGTTGGTCCAATAAAACGAATTCCCGCGTCTTCGCAAGCCCGCGCAAAATCAGCGTTCTCGCTTAGAAAGCCGTAACCTGGATGTATCGCTTCCGCTCCGGTCTCTTTCGCGGCAGCAAGTATTTTCTGGATGTTGAGGTAACTTTCGCGCGGCGGCGCGGCGCCGAGTTCGATCGCCTGTCCCGCCATCTCCACGTGGCGGGAAGCAATGTCCGCCTCGGAAAACACGGCCACGGAGGCAAATCCCAAACGGTCCAGCGTCCGGATTATACGACACGCAATGGCTCCGCGATTGGCAATGAGGGTTTTCATGTGATAATTGTCTGCGGATTATTCCCAGATGAGCACGCGGACGGGCGTCGGATTATACGCGTTGCAAGGATTGTTCAATTGCGGGCAGTTTGAAATCAAACAGATGACGTCCATTTCCGCCCGCATTTCGACGTATTTGCCGGGCTCTGAAATGCCGTCCTCAAACGTGAGCTTCCCCTCGCGCGTGACGGGAACATTCATGAAAAAGTTGATGTTGCTTGTGATATCCCGCTTGCCGAAAGGTTCGCCGAATCTGGAGATCGCTTTCATAAAAGTATCCCGGCAACTGTGCATATGCCGTTTCTCAATGGCATACCGAACCATGTTGCTTTCGGCCGCACAAGCGCCGCCCAGCGTGTCGTGCCTGCCGCAAGTATCGGCAGTGATTGTTAAAAGCACCCTGCCCAAGGTGGACATCAACTTCGTGCCCACAGTGAGGTATATGTTACCTTGGGTGCAGATGGTATCCGTGGCGCTGTAGCGTTCGGTCGGATCCACAGCGTTGTAGAACAGGGTGTCAACTGCCTGATTTCCCTCCAGGTCCACAAAGCGAAAAGTGGATCCCGCCTTAATCTTCCACATCCACCCTTCCCCGGCAGGAATGGTATGATCGTAGGCTGCCAACTCGGAGTTCATCTGGCTTTCTGTTAAAGGTCTGGTGCTCATGGGTGCTTGGATGATTAAAGGAAGTACCTTTCAGTGATTAAAAATCCCCGCTCATTCTCCGGGCGAAACTTGCGGACCAGGTCATCCGCTCCCGGCGGAGGCGATGTCCGGACGATCAGTTCAACTGGTTTAGGTTCGTATTTTCCCGCCGGAGCAAGCGGATGGACACAGGTGTTCAGGACGACTAGCGTGTTCATTTCCGCACGCAAGTCCACAAATGCGCCGACTTTGGCGTGTCCGGTGTCAAACACAGTCGAGCCATCGTTTTCCACCACCACCTTGCTGAAGAAATTGACATTGGCCACCAGGTCGCGACGGTCGAGGCCATGCTTGCCCAACTCTATAAGAAAGCAGTCACGCCCATTGCGATGAAACTGATTTCGGTGCTCTTGATACCGGGCAACTCCATACTTTGACTGAACCAAATCCGCGTTTGAACAGCCACAAATTGTGTCGTGCCACCCGCTGGTATCATCAGTGACGGACACCAGGATTCTTCCCATGTCCGAGTAGAGGGCACACCCCTTTTTCAAAAAGCCCACATGTTGGGCTTTGAGCGTATCGGCCATGTTATAGCGTTCTGTAGTCTGGTCTGCATTGTAAAACAGCGCGGACACATTGGCTCCCCCTTCCAAATCAACCAAACGCAAGGTGGTGCCCCGTTTTAAAACGTGCGACCAACCCGCACCACCAGGGACTACTTCACTAAAACGCACGGTTCCAGCGGGCTTTTCCGGGCGGAGAGTATTCATGTCATTCATGCAAGAAGAAGGATTGAGTGATGTTTACGATTGGGAACGCTTCATTTTCGTGAAACCGAATGCAAGGGAGGCAATATTTCCGCGTTGAGTTGCAGATTGCCATGGCACACGCCCTTGAGGCAGAAAATTTCTGCTGCAATTGCGCGCAAGCTTTTCGCCGGCCCCTGTACGAGCATCAACTGCAAACTCTGCTCATTTTCGAGGTGCACCAATTGTATGCTGATAATTTCTTTCAGATGGAGATGTTGAATGTCCGTGAGGCGGTTTTGCAAATTGCGCTTGCGATGATTGTAAACAAAAGTGATCAACCCCATCATCACAGCGTCTCCCATGTCCCCGGCATGGACCACCAACTGATCCCTCACCATCGAGGTGAGACACTGGGAACGGTTGGCAAAGCCGCGCTGCTGCACCATTTCATCCAACCCCCGCGCGGCATCCCCGGGCATTGAAATGCTGAAGCGAACCAATTCTTTCGATTTTGAAGTCATTTTGTAAATGTTACGAACTTGCAGAATCGTAACATTGTCCCCAGTGGTGTCAACAGCTTAACTGCCATGGTTGAATTAAAGGTTTCCTCTTTGGTGCACATCAATATGCGCGGGAGTCATTGATTGCCACAAGGCTTTCCAAACTCGAAAATCCCAAGGCATACACACGCATGCCCTGGGATTGAATCAGACGCTCATTATTTCCAGACCCGATCAGAATTTGTAAATGATATTGCCGATGATCTCATAGGAATTACGGCGCGTTCCGACGCCGGGCACAGTACCGCCGAAGGCATCCGGCAGCCCATCCGCCTGATGGTCCCAGCGGAATTCAGCCCGGCTGATCACATTCTTCCAGAGGGTATATTGGACGGTTTCGGTGAGCGCGAATATCTTGGTGGGCAAACCCGCTGCGTAATTTGCCGGAGTTTGCGTGAACCATTCCGCACGGGTGTTGAATGCCAATTTCTCCGTGGCCTGATACAGGCCATAAAACCCTGCCGCATTGGCATATCCCGCCCGCCCCAGCGAGCCGGCAATTGTTTGTTTGCTCGCTCCCGCGTAATCATAGGACAAACCGATCTTCAGGGACTTAAGCGGAGTCATGAGGGTCGAGCCCACGTACAAGCTGGTTTGATTGGCTGGAGTCAAGCCTACGGCAGTCGCAGTCGGTGAGAATCCATGTACGACAGCACCAAACAAGGATGAACCGCCAAACCATCCCCAGTTGGGGGTCGTCGGCGCGGTGAGTGAGATATCACCGAGGACGGCCTTGGTGCTTTCAGCATAAGGCGGGTTGGATCGCTTGTTGATCGTTGATGACAGCGAATCGGCTACGCCGCCCATCACAGCAATAAACTCGTTGATATTATACGTGCTTTGAATGCCGGTGAATGTGGCTGGTTCAATTGTATAGCCATAGGATCTTGTGAAATTCGCATTCAGCGGAGTCTCAAACACTTCATATCCAAGGATTGTGTCCCAAACGCCAACTTTAAATTCAAGACCATTGGCTAGCGGCACCTTTAAGTCGACATAAGCCTGCTTGACCGCAAAGTCACCGGTCACGCCGGTGGACTGCGTGCCATAAGCAACCGCGTCCGGCCCGAACAGCAGGTCCACCTTGTAACCAGCACCCCATCCGTCAGAGAGAGAAGCCGGTTTCTCAAGCACCAGCTTGACGACATTCAGGTTGAAGCCGTCCGCTTTGCCGGAACCGCCAAAAATATAAGCCGGGGCATTGGCGTTTCCAGTGCCAAGGTTCCATTGCGCCGACGTGTCTACATAGCCACTCAGGGTGGTTGACTCCAACGCCGTTAGCACGGCACTGGGTTTCTCTTCAGCCGTGGCCGCCGAGGCGAAGCTAACCACACCAAGTGCGATCAGGGCCGCGGTTCTACGATTCAAACTAATATTTTTCATGCAAGTTAGGTTGTTTAGTGGTTTATGCGTTTACTGCTATCTCCAGTTATCCGCGCACATTCAGATATTGGAGAAGTCAACTCGCCTTCCGGCGAAACACAGACATCATTATTTAAAGACATGCGCCGCTGGCGCCTCAGGCGTGATAAAATGACCAGACTCAGGTCGGAAACGAAAATGAGCACAACCATGCTATCCATGGCGGTCAGCAGTGGGCAGGGAGACAGAAACTGTTCGCCTCCCCACAAAACAAAAGCAATGCCTAGAAGCGTTAGCTTGAGTTTTTCTTTCCAGGGGTCCTTGGAGCTCAATTGCTCCCAAATCAGGGAACAACCAATCAACATGACTGCAATTGCCCCAATGTGCTGATGAAGTGAAGTCATCCGCAAATGATTCAGCCCGTCGAACACCAGCAGTCCCGCAACCGAGACCAGTGCCACGGCAAGAAACAATAAGCAAAGGCTGCGAAAGACCGCCTTCATACGCCCGCCTTTCCGGCTTCAGCGCCCTTCAATTCTGCGGCTGAGAACTCAGCAAAACAGCCTCGTTGTCGCTCTGCCATCCACTCATTGATCTGGCGCAAATCGGCCACTGGAGCGCTTGTGAACGGCAAACAATGCAAGTACCCATCGGGGCCAAATTCCGGGGTCATGGTACTAATTCCCATACCGCGCCTGAACTGGCTTCCCCAAATTTCTCGCCACCACTTTTCATGGGCAGTCAATGCCCCGGCATATTCCGGCGCGGTCGGGTGTGGCACCTGTGGACCCTGGTCGTAACCCACCCGCGCGTGAATGTGACGGGCATGTTCTGCACACAGACTGATGATCTCCGGTTCGGTGTCAATCAACCGCTCACAGACGACGCACCAGTGGGAAAAATCACAAGTAAGCTTCATTTCCGGAAGTTGGAGCAGAATTTCCCGGGCTGTCCATGGATTGAACAAGGAGCGGCTGCGATGCGTTTCGAAACTCAATTGGACACCCAGCTTCTTCCCAATTTCCATGGCCTCTCCAAAAAACTCCACGCTTTTAATCACTCCCCAGGCATCGCAACCCGCAATAACGGTGACGAATAAAGGCTCACACTCCAAAGCCGCGGCAGCCTGCTCCATGAGAGACTTCAAGTGCTCTTCCACGGTGGCTTGCCGGTCCGGGACATAACTACCGCAAGTGCAAATTTCCGCGATGTAATCCAGGGCCGCATCGTCCAGCCTGGCTTTCAAATCACGCCGTTCATTTGCTTTGGCTGGAGCCTGGCCTTCAATGCCGTCAAATCCGCCTGAATCGCATTCGGCAATTGCCTCTTCAAGGCCGCCCTTGTGTCCCCAGAGAGTTTTAAACAGGCGAATTTCCATATTGATCTTCTATGCGGAAAGCCGGCAGTTCGTCGCCACACGGAAACCAAGGTTGTCCCGTTTTTCATCAGCGAAATCCCAATCCCGCCACGGACTGCGCAATAAACGCGGCAAATAATCCCAGGCACCGCCACGCACCGCCCTCCTAAGGTCCATCGGCTTCACCCAGGCGCTGCCGTCGTTTGGCGCGTCCACGTAACTCGAGTGCCAGGTATCCTCCACCCATTCACACACGTTCCCGTGAAAATCGTGCAAGCCAAAGTCATTCGCCTGGTACGTTCCAGCAACCATTCTATGGCCTGCGCCAACCTTGATGCCGCTCTCATCGTAAAGGTAATTCGCTTTGTTCGGTGTAATCTCATCGCCCCACGCGAATGCGGTCCGCGAATTGGCTCGGCACGAAAACTCCCATTCTGCCTCGCTGGGAAGACGGTAAGCCCGTTCTGTCACTTCGCTTAACCAGACGCAGTATGCGCCCGCGTCATTCCAACTCACGTTTACCACTGGAAGATCATCCTCTTCATCCGGCGCATGACCGGGAACAAATTGACGGAATTCTCCAACGGTCACTGGATCCCTGCTGATGGATATTCCCGCCGGAATGTTAACCGGGTGCGCAGGGCGCTCCGTGTCGTTGGCGAACTTGTCACCCTCGTTTTCACCCATGAGAAAACTGCCTGAAGGCAACTCGACCATCACCGGAGTGTTGGGATTGTCCCGCCATAATTTCAGCGCGACGATTTGGGATGCTCTGGAAACCTCAAGGTTCATCGCCCACCTCCCGTCACGAACATTGGCGGGCGGGCGATGGCGTGGCCAATGCCCGAGGCGCTTCCAGTTACAATGGCAATTTTATGGTTCAACGAGAACATGAGGTCACGCAGTTTTCAGAGCGCTGGCTGGGCGCGGGTTGATAATCATCCGTCGGCCATTTCCCGCTGATGCGAGCGGCCAGATAACGATGAAAAAGCCAGACTGGCATTTCCAAGTGGCTCAACCGGCCCGGTTGCCAGCCGCTGGCATACAATCCACGCTGAACCGCCGTGCAAACTTCCATGTCTTCCACATGAAAGGCGGTCAATTGTTCCGTCGCCAGCGAACGAAGTTTTTCAAAGTTCTTCAGGCGCGTCGTATCGGGAGCCACAAGCGTGGTCGTCATTAGATCGAGGCGATTTGGCCCCAAAGGCAACAGCCGGTACCAAATGACCCGATCCGGCGCGGTGGCCAGCAGGAACGTGGGATGCACCAGGAAAAGTCCCCATTCAGATTTTTGTTCGGGATTTAGTAACGGCAGCGGCGGCAGCGCTTCCGAAAAATCAGCCTTCTTTTCAAAGGCGCGAAAATCTTCGCGGACGGTGTCCTTGTATGGCAGATGAGCGCGCACATACCGCCGACGCTCCTGTTCCGTCCAGGTGTCGCGGGCAGGCATCAGCGGCTGGAGAGTTTTATGATGAATCCCCAAATGGTGATAGCTCTCCATGAAATTCTCAGCGAGCACCTTCCAGTTGAATGGACAAGCCCACTCCCGCGCAATCACCACTTTTAATTCGCTCAGCCGAAATGCTTCCAGATCCGTGGCCATTTCGGACAATTCCGCCGTCAAGGGTGTCGCGCTTCCGTCAAGATTCACAAAAACAAATCCCTGCCAGATTTCGCACCGGAATGTTTTAAGAGAATATTCATCGCGGCAGAAGTCGCTCGCCTCGTGCATCTCGGGACAGGCCTTCAACCGGCCATCCAATTCAAACGTCCAGGAATGGTAAGGACAGAGAAACAATCGTGTATTGCCACACTTGGGATTGCCATCGGAGGACTCGTCTGAGTTATGGCTATGGCCTGGGTAGCCAAAATCCGCAGGCATTATATCCATCGAGCGATGCGGACACACCCGTGAGAGAACACGGATTGAACCGTCCTTTGCGTGAACGACGATGAGCGGCTCGCCGAGCAAATCCACATTAAGAAAATCGCCCGGAGCGGGAATTTGAGAAATGTGAGCGAGAGATTGCCAGCCGGCGCGAAGCACGTGCTCCACTTCCCACTCAAAGAACTCCTCACTCGTGTACGCCTGCGCGGGAATGGTCGTGGCGCGATCCAATGGCAACGCGGCCGCCCGGCGGATACCATCCTGAATTTCCAACAGAGACATCGGCCTTTGAGCTGTGCGTTTGCTGCTTAACCCCGCAAATGCCATTGGCTCATGTGTGGATTTCCAATTGGGAGTTGAGGCTTTCATAGCTTTGTTGGTTCAAAAACCTGGTTCAAGGCAGGCGCAGGCTGGGCGTCATAATCAACCGCCCTGCGCGCTAGTGGGTTTTGTGAAAAGTATTGGGCTATTTCCGAGCCCCGGGCAAACCAGACTCCGCCTTTTTCGCGCATCGCTGAAATAAGATCCTCCAACAAGCGCACCCGTGAAGGCCGGCCACTGAGCCAGGGATGCAGGGTGAGAACGAAGCAACAGCCAAAATCATGCATGGCTTCGAACTCCCTCCACCAAAGATCATAAACTTTCCCGCAATTCTCCGGAACCGAACCCCATGCCGGATCCGCATTGAAGGCAAATTGCTCCCAGTCCTCGAGCATCCATTGTCCAGGGATTTCGATCAAACCGTTCGGATGACAATACGGCACGTCGTCTCCCATTTCGCTCGCGCAATATTGGATGGCGTGGCGCTGGAGCAAATCGGGAGTCCACGAGTTGATCTCAAACCATGGGGCACGGTATCCGACCGGCCTCTTGCCCGTCAGTTTCGTTAAAATTTCAATCGAGCGAATCAGAATTGCTTCCTCTTCGGCCTCAGTCAGGTAGGCGAGCTTTTCATGCAGATAACCATGAAGGCCGATTTCATGCCCCTCTGCCGCTATCGCTTGAACCATTCTGGGATGCTGCTCCGCAATGTAACCGGGCACAAAAAAAGTGGCGGGCACCCAGAGATGATTCAAAAGCCCAAGCAACCGGGGCACTCCAATGCGAGGACCGTATTCGCACTGCGACATCAAGGTGCGCCGCCTCGCCAGTGATGGGTCCTCGGACAAGACGGTGGTTTCACCGTCCACGTCGAAACAAATCATTGCCGCGCATCGATTTTTTCCCGGCCACGAAAAACGCGCGGCGGGCATGAAGCGCTGGTGTAATTTGGATTGGTTATTCGACTTCATCACCTGCCTGGGTAAGTTTGATCAGCCGCAATTTTTCCGGCACTTCCGTCGGCGGATGAATGTGTTCCTCCAGCCGCTTTTTTAAGGCAAGAAATTCGGGGGAAATGAATTGCTGCGCACTGCGAGGCCGCGGAACCGCGTTCTCAATGAACTCCACCACGCGCCCGGGATTCGCGCCCATAACAAGAATGCGGTCAGCCAGGTAAGCCGCCTCATCCAGGTCGTGCGTAATAAAGAGGATGGTGACGTCAACCTGTTTCCAGATCTGAATCAAGTACTCCTGCATCTGGCAGCGGGTCTGCGCATCCAGGGCGGCGAACGGCTCATCCATGATGAGAATGCGAGGTTTGTTTGCCAGGGCACGGGCAATCGCCACGCGTTGCTTCATTCCCCCGGATAGCTCGTGAGGATAAGCCTCCTCGAATTTGGAAAGCCCAACCATGCTCAGCCACTGGCGGGCTTCTGTTTCTGCAATACTCGGACTTTCGCCCTGCATCTCCAAACCGAACATTACGTTCCGTTTGACCGTCAGCCATGGAAACAATGTATATCCTTGAAAAACCATGCCGCGGTCAGGTCCCGGGCTGCCGACCGGACGTCCGTCCAGCAGCAATTCGCCACCGGTAGCTTCATCCAACCCGGCCACGATGCGGGCAAACGTCGATTTTCCGCAGCCCGAAGGCCCGACTACACAAATGAATTCCCGCCGATGAATATCCAAGGAGACATGCTCAAAGGCCACGTGTCTGCTTTCATCCTTCCCGAAGGCCTTTTCCAAATCACGCACATGAAGAATTACGGGGCGGGCTCCGATGCGTTTAAAACGAGCCGAGACTTCCGGAGCTTGCTCGCGATAATCTGGCAGTTGTAATTCGTGCAGCGACATTATTGAGGGTTGATTGGGGTGGCGATTTCAGCAGTCTTGACCGGTCGCGGTGCGAGCCATGCAAGCAAGGCAAAACGGCGTGCCGCGGTGCGGGTCTTTCTTTTCCACGGGAAAAGGATTGTTCCAAGCCAGGCAAGCACCAAGTCCGTGGAAAATCCAATGATTCCAATCATGCCGATTGCCGCATAAACATTGTCGAAGTTTCGATAGCGGGCCTGCTGATTAATGAAGTAAGTGATGCCCGACATGGTGCCCACCACTTCGGCCACGATCAGGTAGGTCCACGCCCAACCCAGCAGAATCCGCATGTCGGTGTAAATGTCCGTGATGGCTGCCGGAATAATGATCCGCCGCACCAGTTTCCAGCCCGATGCGCCCAACGTCTGGGCGGCTTCCAACAAAGCCGGATCCACCTTGCGCACTGTATTGGCAATGATCAGGACTTGCTGAAAAAACGTTCCAATAACGATGATTGCGACCTTCGGGGGATCATCAATTCCAAGGACCGCAACGCACAGCGCGCCAAATGCAGGGGCGGGCAAGTACCTGAAGAATTCGATGAAAGGCTCCTGTAGTTTCGCAAAGAAGCGATAGGTGCCGCAAAGAATCCCCAGGGGAACCCCCAGCAAGGACGACACTAAAAAGCCAAGGACAATGGTGCGAATGCTGTGGCCAAGGCTTTCATGAAGCCAGGGTTCATTAGGCAACCGCGGCGGCGTCTTAAATGCTGTATAAAAGGCGCGCGCAACCCGGTCCGGTGGCGGAAAGTAAATGGGATTGACCGCATACCCTTGCGGCAATGGCTGCCCTGCTGCACGTGCTTTGGCTAATTCATGGTCGAAGTCCGAGCGTTTGACATCCATGTCTTCGGTAAAATAATCCACACTGCCAGGCTCCGTTACCCTTACCAATGGATGCCACAGCCAGGGTATGTAACTAACGGCGCTCCAAATGACCAGGGGCACTAGAAAAGAAAGAATGAGAAGCTTTAGCTGCCTCTTGCGGGGCAGTTCAGACTTTAATCCCAACCAATCGTGGTGTTTCATAAGCTGGCCTGTTTGGAGCGCCGGTGAGGGTGCGAGTTACTTCAAGCCCATGACAACTTCTGGCACCAGGTATTTCGCAGGCTTTTGCGAAATCTTGTAAACGGCATTGTCGAGATTGAACTTGTTTCCAATGTCCATGGAGCCATAAATGGAATCCATGCCCGCGCCAACCTTGAACCGTTCCTTCGCTTCAGCCAGCGTCAGAAAGTGCGTTCCAGGAACGTTTTTTGCGTAGGCAACCGGATCTGCCCCCACTTTGGCGGACATAATCTTAATGGCATCGTCTTTCGTGGCCGGATCGTTCAGGTAATCCACGCACTTGTAATAAATCGCAACAATTTTGGTCCATTCTTCCTTATGGTGCGCATAGCTGGAGGGGTTGACGTTCATCACGTCATAGATCAAACCCTTGGCCTCGGCACTGGTGAAAAGTTTCTTGGCACCAGGAACCTGTTTCAATGCCTGCCCGGAAATCGGGTACCAAGCGCCGATGGCTGCGACCTTGCCCGACGCGAGAGTTTGGGGAGTCTTGTCCGTGGCAGTGTTGACAAGATTCACATCGGACTGCTTCATACCGTTTACTTCCAGTGCCTTAAGCAGAAGTAAATGTTCCACCAGCGTGAGTTCAATACCAATGTCCTTCCCCTTAAGGTCCTTGATGGATTCTATACCGGGAGCGCCAACGATCATATCGCTGCCCTCGCTATAATCCAAAAGTGCGATGATTTTGCCTTTTCCAGCGGTGGAACCGGTAACCATGGCATCCGTCGCCACAATCAGAACCGAATCAACCTTGCCCGCCGAGTAGGCGTCAATGGAAGGCAGGTACTCGAACCAGTCGAGTTCCACATCCAGGCCGGCGTCTTTGAACCAGCCCTTCTGCTTGGCAATTTCCAGCACCGTATAACCGGGCCAGTCGCTGTAGGCGATTTTCAGCGGAGCCGCTTGAACCCCTGCCGATATGGCAAGGCCGATAAGGAGGGATGTAATCAACAGTTTCAATTTCATAGTCAGTTTAGTTTTGGTTTGTAGGCTTGGTCAGGGTTGGCAACGAGATTTCAAAATGGTATTGCGGGGTAATATGGGCACCATGCACTTCTTCGGTGCAAGGTTTCGCCAGTACGCGACTTTGTTTTTTAATGCGCGGAACTGCAGAACTCATGGGAGCACGGCACAACATTGTAGTTCGCACAATCCAGGCGAACTCTAATTTACATCACAATTAACAAGGTAATTACTTTCGTACGCCTCCAGGCGTACTGTCCCGAATAGGAGAGAGAATTAAGAGAGAGAGGGAGGACCGCAGCAAATGATAATCAAAGTTTGCCACTCAAACAAGCAGCGGTCAAAAACTCCGACCTTTGCTTGGGATGAACGGCATTCTAATGTCATGCCACGCCTCAAGCACGACACATGCCAAAAGTGCGTGCATTGCAGCGCGAAATTATGATTCTCTGGAAACCTTCGCTTTTTATGAAAACTTTTTATTTAAAAGTTGTTTGTTGGAACTGAAACAACAGATGTGATTCAAAAAACCGCACATTAACTGGCTGATAATATTCATTCTGCTCACAAAGCTACACCCACCTTGGTAACCGCTTTCCTATAACGATGCCAAAGTCTTCCGAAACGTTCCTTTTACAATTCCAACATGGTGGATTACTTGGCTGATACCTCTTCATTCCACCTATACCACAATGCTATTTGGGTAAACGCTCCAGCTTAGACAACTGATCAATGGACGGATGGGGAGTTGCTGAAGTCTCCCCCCGACTTCAGAATGTCGCCGTGAATCTAACATTTCGCTGTAATCGGCCCTCATCAAGGCGGTTCTCCCACACATTGATAACTGCGGCTTCAACGGGGTGACGGGATGGTGTGTGATATACCCCATTGTGTGCCCGCGATAGCTGCATTTTGTTTCAATAGGGAAAACGCCTGATCTCCGAGCCAGTTTATGAACCAAAATTTTATGAAAACAAATCAAAGATGGATCTGGTTCCTCTTGGGAGCGATTACATTCCCCTTGTTGACGAGCTGCGTAGCGGATCATGGCCAAGGTCGCGGCGGCAATTATGGTGAGTATGGCTATGGCGAAGGCCATGGGTATGGATTCGAATACGCACACCGCGCGGATTTGCACAACAATCCCAACACTATCTCCAGCATGGCTCGCACGGACTGGTAAGAAATAAATCACCCTGCACGGGCTGGCTCTAACGGTGCGTGTCCGACGTAACGCTCCAGATACGGCGCATTTCGAGCATAATCTGCACATTGTCCCAGTCAGCAGGCATCAGTCTATAAATGACCTCCTTCAGTAAACTGCGTCAAGAAAAGGAGATAACCGGCCAACAGTGGAGTACGGGGCTGACTGAGCCTGATCTGTAACGATTGTTAACGGGTTTAAGGACTATCGACATCAACACGCGGGTCGGTGAGTATCACCACCTGTTGACCCTCATTACAGGCAACCGTAACCCAAGCGTGGGAAGTGTGGTTCGTTGCAGAGCGAGCCTTGTGTGAAAACCCATTTTTGGACCATCAAATCTGCCCCGGCGCTTCATCAAAATGCGTCAAAGGCGTGCGAAGTTTTGAAGTCCGGGAGTTTTCACAGAGGCTCGAGCCTGGTTAGGCACTGTCTTCATTTGATTCGTTTGACCGAAACCTCCTCGTCTCCGTCCACCTTCATCATCCAGCCTCCGCTTGTTTGGTAAATGAGGACCTTCGGATCGTAGGCATAGTGATAATGGTATGCGTAGGACGCCTGCTGCCAGACCTGTCCGTTATCCAGCTTCCAGATTGTCTCACCGGACCAGCCCTCGTAATCGCCATCTATATGAGTCTCGATGGCCTCGGCAGAAGCCGCTGGGGTTGACGCTGTTGGGACCAGTGATCGTCAACATCCTTTGTTTCCACATCCTGATGGCCCCGGAGGGATTTCCGATGGCGACTGTGGTATCAGTCCTCGCGCTGTTTCTGGTCTGGCGTTACCGCGAAGCCTTTGCCGGGTTGATGAAGGATGTTCAGGCACGTGTTGCATCCCCCGTGCAACCAGCCGGGGCGGGAGCTGCAGCCGTCAAGTCCTGATTGGGCATTGAAGAAACATTACAGAATTAAGAATTCCGCCTGGCTGCGGCAATAAAGTTGTCCGTCAAAGTTGACCTGAATTTTTTGTTGTACACAATGCCGACTCCGAGCGGCGGTGGAGCAGGTTGCAATGGGCGGATTCTTAATCTCGGGCTTGCCAGGCCCTTGAGCGGTTGCGCAATCAAAGCGAGGCCCTTGCCCGATTCGACTGCCGCGATGAGGCTGGTGAAGCTGTCGTGTTCATCAACGATCTGCGGATGGCGGTTCAGAGGCGCAAATAATTCAGCAATCCAACCCTGATGCTCCGGATACTCTGCAAGCGTGAAAGCAACGAGACGTTCCCTGGCGACTCGTTCCAGCCCCACTCTGCGCGCCCGCGCCAACGGGTGTGCCCGGTGGATGGCGACGCAAACCGGATGATGCTGCAATTCCTGGAAAACCAATCCTGCCAGGGCTTGGGGAGGCACCTGCACCAGCAGCGCCGCGTTGACTTTCCATTGGTGACTCCGCGCAACATCTCCTGCGTCGACAAGTCGTGAAGCTGCACACGCACACCGGGGTTGGACTCCCGGAAGTATCTCAATGCGAGCGGCAGAAGTTCGACCGTCAATGATGGCGCATAGCCGATGTGGATTTCGCCGCGCTTTCCTCCTGCCACGTCCGTTGCCCTTTCTTTGTTTTAGGGCGTGAAAAATTGACAGCAGGAATAATTTCTTCCAGGTTCGGCGAACAAATATCGGCGACGCTATCTCGCCGGTTGGGATACGATCCGCTCCAATCGTTATCAGCGCCAAATCGAATGAGTCTGATTGATAAAAACTGGCCATTGTCCCCTCGCGATCCGCATGTGCCCGCGTGGACTAATGTGATTGATAAATCATGGGAGGCCAACCGAATGGCCACCTATGCTGCCATGGTCGAAAACCTCGATAACGGTGTGGGAGATATTCTCGACGCGCTAAAGCAGAAGGGAGTTGAACAAAACACGCTGGTGATTTTTTTCTCTGACAATGGAGCCTGCGCAGAGCCGATTGAGCCAAATTGGTATAATGTCCCCAGTCGTACACGCGATGGAAGGCCCATTGCCGTAGGCAACAACAATCATTCGATTTTCGCTGGGCCCGACAATGCGTGGCAAAGCTACGGACTCCCATGGGCAAACGTCAGCGACACGCCTTTTGTGCTTTATAAACACTTCACGCATGAAGGCGGCATCGCCTCGCCATTCATTGCGCGTTGGCCGGCAGGAATCAAACATTCCGGCACTGTGTCAGCCCAACTCGCGCACGTTACCGACATCGTGCCAACACTGGTTGAAATGGCTGGCGCCAAACATCCTAATAATTACGAAGGCCGCTCAATTCAACCACTCGAGGGCAACAGCCTGATCCCCATCTTCGAAGGAGAAAAGCGCCCGCACCCCTCCCCCATCTTCTGGGAACATGAAGGGAACCGCGCTGTTCGGCTACAACAGTGGAAGCTCCTCGCCCACCAAGGACATGAGTGGGAACTTTACGACACCATGACGGACCGAACCGAACAAAACAACCTAGCATCCACTCACACGGCAAAGGTCAAGGAGATGGCGGCGCTGTATGATGCCTGGGCCAAACGCTGCAATGTCCTGCCTTTCAGTCAACTTCCGCGTGAGCGTCCGATAATTCCAACCAGCGTTACGAACACCGCGTCGCAATCGGTTTCAAAATAACAAAGGAATCACTGCAACTCAAATGCAGGTCGGCATGCCCAGTCATTTTGCCACTGGCGCGGTCGTCATATATTTGCAATATTTTTAGGATGCCCCCGGTGCAAACGAATATGATTGTTGGAATCGTCGAAGATGATGCCGTCCTGCGCAGATCGCTCGCACGGCTGGTGGGTGAGACCTACGGAACGCAAAATGTAATCGCTTGCGCATCTGGCGAGGAGGCCTTGCAGAAGCTGCCCCCGGCCAAGCCACATGTGGTGCTCATGGATCTCAACCTGCCGCAAATGCCCGGCACGGAATGTATCCGTCGGCTGAAGGAATTGCTTCCCACTACGCAGGTCATCGTCCTGACCGTCTATGAGGACAGCGAGCACATTTTTCGGGCGCTCAAGTCCGGAGCGAGCGGTTATTTGCTGAAACGCTCGGAGCCGGAAGAAGTGATGGAAGCCATCACCACGGCACGCGAAGGGGGCGCTCCCATGAGCAGCCAGGTTGCCCACCGGGTAGTGCATTCCTTTCATGAACCGGCCTCTCCGACTGTTGATACCGCGGCATTGACCGACAGGGAGAAAGAAATTCTCGACCTTCTCACGCAAGGGTTTGCCAACAAGGAAATCGCCGACAAAATGCAAATCAGCGTTACCACCGTCCGCACGCATCTACGTCACATTTATGAAAAACTTCACATCCGTTCGCGCTCGGAGGCAATCGTGAAGTACCTGAAATGACGGGCCTCGACGCAACTACCATTACGCCTATTGAAGGGGTTCTGCGCTCTTCAACAATCCCATAACGTACCACGCAACCGCGAACACTCTCGGTTAGGTAAATAAACTTCAAGCCCGGATGCTCAAAGTGCGCAGCACCGTGAGGGGCTGCGCACTTAAGTTTTGCATAAATATTATGGATACACCAGGCGGAAGAACACACATGGATTGCCGGCACTCACCGGAATGCTCATGGCATTGGTCGTCGTCGATCCAGGCACCGTAAACCAATTGGTGCTCAACCCCGTGGTCAGCGAATTCGTCTGGACCTGCAAATGCCAACCCGTGTGATCGGCTGGCCAACTCAAGTTGATATTGCCCCCAGCATACGAGAATGTGATGGGCGTTGGATTTGGGTTCACTGGACTCCCGACAGATAACACCGAAATACTACCATCAACCGCCAGATTGTTCGTCCAGGTCGCATTTCCGCCGGTGACAGTCAGCGCACCACCGTTGGGGATGGGTTGGTTGAACAGTGTGAACTTGTCACCCGCGACCAGTGCAGTCCCCAAATTTGTCACAACGACGGAATGAGCCCCGGTATTGTTCAAGATTCCAGAAACCGTTATGGAGTCGTTCGGCTGCGGCAGAGACCTGTTCACCTCGATTAAAAGATTGCCGGCCAAGGTCAAATCTCCATTGATGGTAAGTGTGCCAATGGAATCGCCCGGAGCCACCGGGCCGTTCGCCACGACACTGCCATTCACGACACCCGAGCCACCAAGTGTCTGCCCTGCTCCCAAAGTCAAAGGAGATACAGCCGAGATGTCGAGAGTGCCGTTGCTGCTGGCGATGATGCTGGTCGTCCCGCCCAACAGCGCGCCGGAAGCCAGGGTCAATGTGCCACCGGACACTATCGTTGGACCGGTGTAAGTGTTTGCTCCTGCCAATGTGACCGAACCGTCGTAAGTCGCACCACCTGTCCCAGTAATCGGGCCGTTCAGGCTAAGAACCGTGCCGGCGGTTGAGTTGATGGCGTTAGTTGAACCATTGAGTGTAATCAGACCAGCCAACGCGTTGACATCCCCTGCTGTCGCACCCGAGCCCTGAAGGATTGCGTTCGTCATGACGATCTTGTTTACAGGTTGAGAAAGCGTTTGATTCAGACTGAAAAGCAGGAGTGTTGCTCCGGCTTCGATCGTAATCGTATTATTCGTCCGTCCCAATGCTGTGCGTCGTTCAAACGAAAGTATCCCTTGTCGAATGTCAACGTCACCGAGATCAGTGGTCCAAACGTTCGTCAATCCAGCCACGGTGGTTCCACCATTGATGTTGAATTGACTGGGCCCCACTTTGATCAGTTTATGTCCATTGCCAACCAGACCAGGATCGCTATCTGCAATGGTGCGTAGGCCAATCGCTGCACTAACTGTTGTGTCACCAGCGAGAGTCAGGTTGCGGAGGGCATCATTCTGGGCGGCCCCGGAATTGACGATCGCTCCGCTGCCATTCACTCCACTCCCGGACGCGATGATGGGCTGCAACCCTAAATTATTGCCACCCACGTCGAGCGCGCCGCTGTTCGTGATGTAGACACTGTTTGCCGTTGCCCCCAGCCCTGTGGCAGAACCAAGCACCACGGTTCCTGCATTTATGCTCACACGGCCGACGAAGCTGTTCGTGCTGCTAATGGTAAGGCTATTTGTTCCCTCCTTCGTCAAGGTCATGCTGCCGCTCAAGTTGCCCGGTCCGGAGAACTGATAGCTCAAAGCCGAGTTACTCACCCCCACGCTGCTGGGCGACAAGGTCGTAGCCAAATTTACCACTGAATTGCTCGCAGAATCATTAAGAACCACATTGGCCGCCTGCGAGAAAGCCAATGGAACTCCACTCAACACCCAATTGGTCGTGATCGTGTCCCAGTTCGCATTGATGTTTCCAATCCAAATCTCTGATGCAAATCCGCTGACCACCAGGTCAACCGTATGAGCCGTGGTATTTGTGGCAATCGTGGCCACCGTTCCGAGCGGCAACTGGCCGATCGTCAAGTTACCCGCCCCGCTGATCGTCCCGTAACCGAATAACGGAAACCGTCCCACTGTTGCTGGTCCGGTCACATTCACCACCACCGAACCATTCAAGATCAGATTTGTCATATAGCCTGCAGGCGCATTCGTTGCAGCAAGTTCGGCTTCGAGAGCGGAGTTGGTGCCGCCACCTACGAGAACACTGGATACTTGCACGATGTTGGTTGACGAAGATTGCAGGAACGCCAGAGTAGAATTGGCATTCACCGTGATGGCACTGGGGGAAATAAAGGCCGGTCCGAGCACCAGTTTTCCAGCATTCACTACCGTTGGTCCCGTGTAAGTGCTGGCTCCCGTCAAAGTGAGCGCGCCTGTGCCCACCTTGATCAGGCCGCCATTACCCGCAGCCAGCAAAGGTTGAGGTACAGTAACGGTAAAGTTACTCGTGTCGACCGTCAGGCCGCCGTTATCCATGAACGTATTGGTCAAGCCCTGGATGAAACCTGTGTCGTTGACGATGGCCGTGAGCGTGCCGCCCATAAAATGAACTTCTGCATTGGCTGGCGCACTGCCGAGAACAGCGCGGGTCTTCAAAAGGCCGCCTGAGCGCAAATACAGGATATCGTTGACGCCCGACGCGCCAAGGTTCACCGCGTTGTTGCCAGCTACTGCGATTGATGGAGTCAGATCAACGGTCCCGGAAATGTCCAGGATGTTGTCCGCTGAATTATCGCCGCCAGCGAGACCTACGCGCAGATTGCCTGTGTTGCCAGCAACTGCGACGTTCAGAACACCGCCGTTGGTGACCACTAAACGCATCGTGGAACCGGGGAATGTGTTTTGCAATCGCCAGCCGTCAGCATTGGTAAACTGGGCGCCATCAACGATGACGTCACCTTGCTGTTGGGCCACGAGACCGGTTTGAGCGGAATTACCCTTAATGGTCAGTGTTCCCGATCCAGCCTTGGTGCTGATACCGCCATTGGTCAATGAACCAGTAACCACCACATCGCTATTGAAGTTCAATGTCCTGGTTGCACCACCGCCAAGGTTGAGCCCGCCTGCCAAGGTCAGCGTACCGGTGTTAGCTGTATCGCCTAAAATGATGCCCGTGTCGGCATTTTGGATAAGAGTGTTTGGCAACGTGCGCGCGGTCGTGCTGTCACTGGCAAGCGTGCCAAGATTCAGTGTGGCCGCTCCAGTGCCTAACGCCTGGTTCGCGCCAAGATAAATGGAGCCTGAGTTCAAAAACGTTCCGCCGGCATAATCATTGACCGTTCCGAGTGTCAAAGCCTGAAACCCGTTTTTGGTAAGGCTGCCCACGCCACTGATCTTACCAGCCCCTGTGAAACTGTAGGCCGCACCATTGTTGTTAAAGCTCATTGTAACTGGCACCACGGCAAACGTCAGGTTGATGGCAGGGCTGCCTGTCAGCGTGTCGTCGAAAGTCACCATGTCGCCGAAGCCGCCGGATTGTGAGTAAGTGGCCGGATTGTTGCCGTTCCCCAGGTCATACCAGTTGATTGAACTCGTATCCCATTGATTGTTCGCCGCGCCGGTCCAGGCAAGGCTCTTGCCCACGCTCGATATATTCAACTGAATGCTGGTAGGCGTCGTTACAAGGCTCGCAGAAACCCCAGGCGGCACATATCCAAGATGGAAACTTGCCAAGCCACTCCCGCTGGTAAAGTTCACCAATGGAAAGGCTCCCGCAGTCAAACCGGTGCCAGCGATATTGACGAACACTGATCCATGGCCCGTCAAAGTCCCCGCAACGATTGAGGCAGAAACAGGGTTGCCATTCGTGAAGTTCAATTGCAGTGTGCTTGCCCCAACAGATCCCATGTTCAGTGAGGAAACTGAGAGGGTGCTGCCGGTATTGGTGAGGCTCAGAGTAGCCCCGTCGGCGACCACAAGGCCACCGCCGCCGTTTATCCAATCCGTGCCAAGCGACAGCGTGCCGTTACTCACCACCGTTGAACCGCTATAAGAACTGGCCCCGGTGAGCATTAAAGTGCCCGTGCCGAGCTTGGTCAGGTTGCCGATGCCCGCCAGAGATTGTCCAATCGTGATGTTTAAGTTGGTCGTGTCAATAAATGCACCACCACTCAAAATCTTCGCCGTGAGCAATCCCTGCATGAAAGTCGTTGAACTTGCCGTCGGTTTCAAAGTGCCGCCGTTGAAATTAAACACCACGTTGGTGGCCCCAGGGTTGCCCTGTTGCACTTTGGCAATCCACAACACCCCACCGTTAAGATTATAAGTGCCATCCGCATTCACCGAGTTGCCAATGGTCACGGCATTTCCGCTGCCCCCACTGCCCCAGACCAGGCCGCCGTTTTGATTGAATATGCCCGTTGCTCCAGCTACAAGGTCACCTACCAGGACATTGACTGCAGGGCCATAGAGTTCAAGTGTGCCTGAACTCATATCCATCCGGCTGATGCTGCCCGCGCCAGCAATGCCACCAATGCCGTTTCCGTTGTGGCCCATGCGAAAATTACCACCGGTCCCAATTCGAATCGTGCCATTGTTGGTAAGTTGCACTGCTGCCGTGGATCCCGTTGGTGGTTTGAAACGGAAACCGTCATTTGCAGCATCCACCAAAGCTGAACTTCCATCCACAATCACCGTGCCTTGAAATAAATCCATGCCCCGCGTGCTCTTGGCGCTGTTCATGATTCGCACCGTTCCACCGTTGGTCAGGTTCAGCCAGCCAACAGATGCTCCCGTGGCGACATTGTTCGTCAACGCAGCCGTCAATCGCAGTTCAGAATTGGGAGAGATAAACCAGTATCTGCCACCAGGGGCACCGGTGATCAATGGGGAGGAGATGATATTGGTTCCCGCAGAATTGGTGAAGAAAGCGGTCGTCGATCCGTTTAGGGTGAGAAGGTTGCCGTTGAGAACAAATCCGCCGTTGTTGAAATTGGCAAATCCAAGCGTCAAATTGCTGATATTGTTGGTGTTGTTTTGCTGTGTCGTATCGCTGAATATCAGGTTGTCATTGTTCGCAGGTGCCGTGCCACCCCAATTGGCACCGGTACTCCAGTTGGCATCACTGCCAGCCCCGGACCACGTTTTGTTGGCAGCCTGGGCCTGCGGGAGAAAGAGGCAGGCGTTCAGGGCGGTTACGGCCACAACAGCACGTAATTGTTTTTTTTGTTTCATGTCCACAGGTTTCTGGGTTGTTGACTTCAATTCTTCACTTCATGCTCTCCCGCCATTAACAGACAAATGCTTCTCACAAACGCATGCTCAACTGGCTTGGGTTCGAGTCTGAATCATGCCTGAAATGCCCCCTCCTGAATATCGTCCAAAGCGAGGATACAGGTGCTTGGGAGGACAACCAAGGATGGCTTGCTTCCGCTTCGAACCTTCTTTTGCTTGCCTTATCGAAATGCTCGTTGCCTTGCCCCCTCAAAATCTGCCATTATAAAACTTAATTGTTGTAATCGTGACGAACCGTCTGCTCATTTTCACCCTGCTGCTTTGCGGTTTGTTTACACAAACTGTTGTCTTGGCGGAACCGGGCGATGTTGAAACGAAGCACGATTACCTGATCCACGCCTGGCAGACCGACAAAGGACTGCCCCAAAACTGGGTTTCCAGCATCGCACAGACACCAGACGGCTATCTCTGGGTAGGTACGCGTTATGGTGGTCTCGCCCGCTTCGATGGCGCGCGCTTTGTTTCGTTCAACCAGCAAAATACCGAGGAATTGAGAGATGTTCAGGTGGAACATCTAAGCGTGGATGAAAGCGGGCGTCTCTGGATCCTCATGGGCAACGAATCCGTGACGGCCTTTCAGCATGGCCGCTTCCAATTGTTTCGCCCCCCCCGAATCGAGCCGCATCTGCGCCTGGCAGAGGCTCTTTGCGTGCGCTCCAATTCCATATTGTTCGCGGGAGAGCAGGCATATTTAGGAAAACTCGATCTCTCGACAGGCAGCCGATGGGAGTTGCTTGATCCAAGGCCCATGATGGAACCTGATCCCCTAACCTTTTCGCTGGATCATGATGGGGCTGTGTGGTTCATCACCCAGGGCAAACGTCTCGGATGCTTTTCCAGCAATCATTTTGATTTCGTTTCTCAAGGATTGCCCGAGACATCTGCAGTCGCATTGGCAAGGGATGCCACCCGTCAAATCTGGGTTGCCACCCCTCATCATCTAATGACTCGAGATGGAAATGACTTTGTTGATCGCACGCCTACAAACGGTCCTACGCCGGAGAAAATCCTCCAAATCTCATTCAGCCGTGATGGTGGACTTTGGGTTCTGGAAAAAAAACGGTTGCGCAAATTTCTCAATGACCGATGGGCAGTTGAAATCCAATCAGAAGAATTGCTGGACAGCATCACCTCCGGCACCTTCAGCCTCCACGGCGATGCCCGGGGCAATGCGTGGCTGGTGGCCAACGGACGTGGCTTGTTGCATTGCAAATCCGACGGCACTGCACATTTGTTGACTGAAAGATCTGGCCTGCCCAGCAGGTTTATCACTTGCTGGTTTCAGGACGCAGAGGGTGATATCTGGATCGGGCTGCATGGTGGCGGTATTGCGCAAATCCGCGAACGCTTCTTCCGCGCCTTGGGCCAGGGGGATGGCTTGCCAGATAAAGTGGTCAGTTCGGTTTGTGTGGATGCAGATGGTGCTCTCTGGACAGGCACCATGTCGGGTGAATTGGCTCGGTGGAAAAATGGCAGGTTCGTGAAAGCCTTTTTGCCCGCCTCGGAAAATGATCCGAATGAGAGCGTCACCGTTTTCCCGGCCACCGACGGGGGTGTTTGGATCGGAACTCTGAATCACGGCCTTATGCAATTTCGAGATGGCAAAATTAGCCGTCCTCAAGCATCGTTCGGAAACATCCGGGTTTTATTCAACGATAGCCACGAACGGTTATGGATCGGCCAATTGACCGGCCTCTATTGCTTTGACCATGGCACAGTCAAGCAATACGGTTCAGCCGAAGGATTCGTCGATCTGCATGCGGTTGGCGACATTGCGGAAGATGCCTCAGGTGCCCTCTGGATCGGCACAGGTCCTGGCGAACTTTGGAAATACTTTGAGGGCAAATTCACCCGATTTACACCGCCGACAGATTGGCCGGCTGTTCGATTCTCGGCAGTCATGCCGGACACAAACGGGGCCGTCTGGATCGGCACGCTCGGAGGGGGATTACTGCGATTTAGTAACGGACACTTTACGCGCTGCCTTAAGACCGACGGACTGCCTGACAACAACGTTTCGCAACTGCTCGACAGTCACGATGGCTATTTGTGGGGCGGAACCTATGCCGGCATCTTCAGGGTGAGTAGGAATGCCTTGGAATCTGTGATAGCCGGAAAGGAGAGCAACTTGCGCTGTCGGGTGTATGGACAGTTTGACGGCCTGCCAGCGTTGGAATGTTCCAGCGGATTCCAGCCGTCCTGCTGGCGCTCAACGAATGGCAAGCTCTGGTTCTCCACCGCAAACGGAGTGGCGTCGGTTGATCCGTTGACATCGGTTCCCAATCAAAATCCACCCACCGTCATCATCGAGGACATGCTCGTGGACGGCAGACTGATGGATGTTCCCCCTCACATTGGGGCTCCACTAAAAACACTAAAATCAACAGTCCCCGTAATAATACCGCCCGGCCGGCACTATGTGCAATTTCGCTACACTGGCTTGAATTTTGCCGCTCCTGATGGTGTGCGCTTCCGCGTGAAACTCGAAGGCGGCGACGATAAATGGCAACTTACTGACGGACAGCGCCTGATCGGTTACGGCCCTTTGCAACCCGGGAACTATCATTTTCGTGTAGCCGCCTGCAACAACGATGGCATCTGGAATGAGGAAGGCGATACGCTGGCGTTCACGGTAATGCCGTATTTCTGGGAAACGTGGTGGTTTAAGGCCTTCCTGGGTATGGTAACATTTGCAACGCTTGGATTCGTTGTTGCCCTGGTCCAGCGCCAAAGATTCCAGCGCAGATTGGAGGGTGTGCAACGTCAGCGTGAAATGGAACAAGAACGTGCCCGAATCGCACGCGATCTCCACGATGATCTCGGCACCAGCCTGACACGAATCAGCATGTTAAGCGCACTCGCCAATCGTGAGAAAACAACTTCGGAGGAAGCAAAGGAACTCATCCAGCAGGTTCGCGGTTGCGCACGTGAAATGGTGATCGCACTGGACGAAATTGTCTGGGCCGTGAACCCTAAAAACGATTCACTTCCCGGATTGGTCAGTTATCTCGGCCACTTTGCCGAGGAGTTTTATCGGCCTACGGATATCCGTTTTCGCATGGATATTCCATCGCAGTTGCCCACCCTGCCTCTCTCCACTGAATCGCGTCACAATTTGTTCCTGGCCTTCAAGGAAGCCATTAATAATGTCGCCCGCCATTCCAGTGCCACGCAGGTTTGTATGCGCGTTAAAATTCTCGCGTCCGAATTTGTCATTCAGGTGGAAGACAACGGACACGGCTTTGAAATTCAAAACGGCCAGAGTTCTCAAACAGGCAATGGTCTGTTCAACATGAAGCGACGCTTGGAGCAGATTGGAGGACGCGCAGAAGTTCAAAGCGCACCCTCGACTGGAACCGTCATAACTTTTCAGGCCCCCCTAGGGAATATTTGATGCCTTAAATCAGGTTGGGCCTGCAGTCCCTCAGGATTACGCCCCGGCATTCGGCATCAGTTCGCCACCTCAGCCAACACGCGGAGGAACAATTTGTTTATTCCCACGAAGGCGGAAGACGGCAGTTGCAACGTCACAACTTCGTAACCGGGATAATCTTCGTTGGTGGATACGCCGACTTGAGTCGGAGTGATTTCCGTCCAAGAACTAAAATCTTGCGATGCGAAATAGCGATATCTCAAACCGTAGTTTGCTGCGTTGATCAATCGCTGAAAGGTAAATTGAAAATCATGCGTGGCCGTGACCTGGACCCCTTTCAGGCTGGCGATGAACGGATCTGCTGCCGCCGGGTCGCCGCCAAATGCCCACTCCGCAAAGTTGGTCACGCCATCGCCATCCGGATCTGCGTTGGGAGCTGCGTTCGTGCCGGACTGGCCATGTTGCATCGCATAATTAATGGGTAAACCGGTGCTCAAAGGCAGCTTGCGGATGGCGAGATTGTCCATCTGCGTGTAATTCGAGGCGCGCGCGCTCAAGCCAATATAGTCACTGTTATTCCGGTCCCACTTGAATGTGCGACTCATGGAATTGGTATCCGCCGTGTTGATGTCCACCTGCAGGCCGTTGAAGAATACATTGACCGTCACGCTATCATTCGTAGTGAATCCCGTGCAGGCAAAGCTGGCCGTCAAGGTTCCGTAAGCTTGTCCAACCGAAACCGTGTCCAGCAGCGTGCCGTTGTTCCAAACCTTGATGTTGCCATTCAGATCCAGCTCTATGAAGAAATCGGAAACTCCCAAGTTGGAATTGCCTTGTTCGCCACGGAAAATGATGCCGGTAAGTGCGCCCACATCCCCTCCAGCAGCAGCCTCTGCCTGAGACATGCCCACACCAAAACCGACGTAGCGGTTCGCCGAATCCGAACTGTCCGTGTTAATTTCCTGAACAGTCAATTCTACGCTGAAGCCACCGGCATCAATAATGTCCTGCCCAACGAAGTTGTGTATGATTCCGTTTTCGCTCATGCCCACGCCCACCGCCATTTGAAGAGTATTGTTCAGAATCTGGATGGAGGTCGGCAACCCGCTCCCCTCAAAGCCCTCATAATAGGCCGCATTTGCTCCGATCGGCGGCACACGAGTACCCCACATTCCCGACGCGCTGGCATCAATGTTCGTGGTGTCTGGACGGTTGAACGTATCCACAAAAAGATCGTTCGCATTGGTTGCCGGCACGACTGGAACGAACAACTGGCTTGGATTGACAAAGCGACTGGATGGCACTCCGACTCGTGCGGCCCAGGTGTTCCAATTGGTCACCATCTGACCAAGTAATACCGGCTCAGCACTGGCCACGTTGGTTAGTTCAGTCGGGTCCTTGCTCAAATCGTAAAGTTCCAACTCATCGGTGGGAGTGCTCCCGTCAAAGGAGGCAAAATTCTTTGTTACAAACTTCCAACTGCCGCTGATCCACGCACGATTGCCTTCGTGCTCGAAGCCCAGTGTGCGCGAGATTTCATTGGTGCTATTGAACAGCGGTTTTAAACTTTTTCCTTCCAGCGGCAGGACGACGTGGCTGTTAAACTGCGTCGGATAACTCACGCCGGTCACATCCACAATTGTGGACATGATGTCAATGAGATGACCGGGCTGATCTTCCCACTGGTTCGTGCGTGAGAGACCTTCCGGCCAGTGAACAATCATCGGCGTGCGAATTCCACCCTCATGATCGAAGTGCTTGAACAACCGGAAGGGCGTATTGTTAACATGCGCCCACCCCCCACCCAAATAAATGATCGGCTGGCCATTCAACCCCATGTTCGCCAATGAGGAGCCCGTCAAGGGTGTTGGATTTGGCACTCCGCCGGTTTCACCAAACACGCTGCCTTCAAAGTTCCCACCATTGTCTGACAGTGCAATAATCAGTGTGTTGTCAAGCTGGCCAGCCGCGCGCAACCGTTCCACCACACGACCGATGTTCTGATCCATCTTCTGCACCATCGCCGCGTAAATCGCCATGCGCCGGGTCAAGTCTGCCTGTCGGTCTGCGGCCAACGTGTTCCAATCCGGAATGGCCTCCGTTGGGATCGAGCCCCATGGAGCGGTTCCTTCGTTTGGTGACAGCAGATTACGTCCATCCAGCACGCCCTGCGCGAGCATGTTGGTGAAACGTGCGTTGCGAACGGCATCCCAGCCGACAGAGTAAACGGGCACATTCGTGTTTACCCAGTCTTGCGGCGCCTGTATCGGGAAATGCGCGGAGCCGAAAGCCATGTAAAGCAGGAAGGGTTTATCGTTCGTGTGAACTTGCAGAGCATTGTTCACGAAATCCAGGCTGTAATCGCCAATGGCATCCGGCTGGTAAAACTGACCCGGACCATAGATGCGATTGGTGATTTCACCATTCGAAGCAGCCAAGGTATAAGCATTGGTGCTCCAAGTATCCTCGCTATGATCGGTGCCACTCACATATCGCCAGACTTGTTGAAAACCGCGTGACTCCCGGCAGCAACGCCCCGTTGCCGAGATGCCATTTGCCTGCCATGTAAGTGCGATAGCCATTGGTTCCCAGCAACTCCGCGACCGTAACGTTATTGTCATTCCGCAAATTGGGTAACGCCTGGGATGGATCTACCGCAACCTGGTGCGTGTAAAGCCCGGTGAGCATGGAACAACGCGTCGGACTGCAGCGTGCGCAGTTGTAAAATTGACGAAAGCGCAAGCCTTCTGACGCAAGTCGGTCCAGATTTGGTGTTGAAATTTCGCTGCCGTAACAGCTCCAATCGGAAAAGCCTTGATCGTCCGCGAGAATTAACACGATGTTTGGCGGAGTCCGCGTGAACGTGACCGCGTAATCCTTGGTTATGGAGTTGTCCGGCGCGGTGACCTGCACGTCAATCACGTTCAGTCCGGACTTGAGCGCAATGGTGCTGGGTACCCCGGACGAAACGAAATTCGTGACCTCGTTGCAGATCACACGAATGGTCGCATTCGCATTCGCGCTGATCGACGTAAGCACGATCGCGCTGTTGCTGTAAGCCGCGCTTGAAGTGTAACTGAGAATGTTCGAACTGAAAGCCGGTGATAACGTGCCAGCACTCAACGTCAGCCCGATCAAATCTGCCGGTGTCGCCACGATGGGAACCGCAATAATTCCAACTGTTCCATCGATCGCAAGTCTGTTCGTCCATCCAAGTCCTACCCCGGGGCTTGATGGGGAAAACGAAACCAGTTCACCGTTCAACAATGGCTTGCTAAAGAATTGGAAACTGTCACCGGCTACAAAACCGGGTCCTAGATTGGTAATCATCACCATGCTGGTGGCACTAGTCGTGAGCGTGCCGTTGACTTGAACAAAATCGTTCGTTGCCGCCTGTGATTTGTCTACCTCCAGATAAATGTTCCCAGACAGCATCAGGTTATTTTGCAAAGTGATGGCCCCGACTGAACCTCCCGGAGAAAAAGTTGCGCCAGACAGCACCGTAACCGGTCCGGCGATGCTGCCGGTTCCACCCAGAACCCCGTCAACCACATTGACAAGCCCGGAGCCGTTATTCTTTCCATTGATGGTCAACGTTCCATCGCTGACAATTGTGGTGCCGGCATAAGTGTTCGTTCCACTCAAAGTCAGCGCGCCAGCTCCAAGTTTCGTCAAGGCTCCATTGCCTGCAAGCGACTGGCCAATCGTAACGTCGAAATTCGTCGTGTCGATGATCGCTCCGCCGCTTTGCACGTTTGCTGTTAGAAGTCCCTGAAGGAATGTGGTGGAGCTCGCCGTCGGCTTCAGCACACCGCCATTAAAATTAAAAACCGCATTCGTTGCATTGGCATTACCTTGTTTCACCTGGGAAATCCACAGCGTGCCACCGTTGAAATTATAAGTGCCATCACCGTTCGCCACGCCGCCAATTGCCAAAGTGTTGGCACTCCCCGCGCTGCCCCATACCAGGCCGCCATTCTGGTTGAATACCCCTTTTGCACCGGCCACGTTATCACCAACAAAAATGGTCGCTGCGCCATACAACTCCAGCATGCCGGAACTCATGTCCATCCGGCTGATGCCGCCCGCCGCACCCGCCGCACCAAAGCCCGTGCCGTTGTTGCCCATGCGGAAATTTCCGCCCCCGCCGATGCGCAATGTGCCGTTGTTTGTGAGTTGCACCGCAGCCGTCCATCCCACTTGAGGCTTGAAACGGAAACCATCGTTGTTCGCCTGCACGAAGCCACCGTCAACAATGACCGTGCCGCGAAACAAATCCATGCCACGTTCGCTTTTTGCCGTGCCGGTGAAACGCAACACACCGTCGTTGGTCATGCCTACCCAGCCGGCGCTTGTGCCGGTAGGAGCGGTATTGGTGATAGTGCCCGTCAGGCGCAGTTCAGAATTGGGGGCAATGGACCAATATTTGGCGGCGGGAGTGATGACGAGATCGTTGGCTACGATGTTCGTCCCAGCGATATTGGTGAGGATGCCTGCAGTGGACGGGTTCAATGTGACCAGGTTGCCGTTGAGGTTAAATCCACCACCGGCGAAACGCACCGTGCCAACCGCGAGATTGCTGATGTCGTTGGAGTTGTTCGGTCGGGTCGTACCGACGAAAATCAAATTATCATTGTTGATTGGCGCCATGCCACCCCAGTTCGCCGGAGCACTCCAATTGTTGTTAACGCCGCCGCCGGTCCAAGTCTTGTCGGCGGCTCGAATCTGGGAATGCAAAAAACCAAACAGAATTACACCAAACGCTAAGGAACAAATACTTTTTCTGAAGTTCACAAAATGAATAAATTGGAAAAGCTGAGAAACGTTTGTTCTTTCAAAATCTTTTATTCAGATAACCAACCACTCTAATCGCCACCAGCCTAACTGGTCCGCAACCACCAACAACACCTCTGTGAGAGTGAAAGCACCTTGGTCGTGACTAACATGCAACCTTGTTCAAGCTTTCCCAATTCATGGGCTGCGTTTTACATTAGGTCAGCCCGCACAAGCCGTCCATCGTCCGAAGCGAGGATAGTGCATTAAAAATCTCAAATTATTTGCGAGCGTTTTCTTGCCACAAGAGTAATCTGTCACCCTCTTTTTGTGCCCGCGGAAGAGAATCAAATGTCGAGAAGCCAAGTCTCTGTTGGCCAACTTGATCGTCAGTGCCAAAATTTACGTGATGGCAGCTGCATTGCGTTTCAATCGCCCGTTGGTTGGAGATGCCGTTGGACGCGTTCCCTGGAGTAATGCAAGCATTCGTGAATTATGGTTCGCCTACGTGTAGCTTTTTAATTTAATACACAAAGCCGTCCAATGCACCGAACCTCTCCGAGATACTCCTGCGCGGTGTGAACCGCTAGACACCTCTCTTTGCTGGATGATCGAACGCAACTTGTTCATACCACAACCGTCATCACCTTCCCCCTGATTGATGGAAACAACACTCTTTATATCAGGGCAAGTGACGGGAACCTTTATGCGCTTACGAACGGCGGCAAGATCAAATGGGTTTTCAGTGCTGGAAGCTCCATTGACTCAGCAGCGCCAACGGCACCCTCCACCTCCCCGACAACAGCGGATTAAGCAATCGCTTTTGTAAAGTGTCTCCCCCCCTGAAAATGGAAACCAAGGCTCGGGAATTGGCACGGCAGTTTCTGGACCTGAAGCATTGCAAGGGGGATTGGAAATAGACGTCCGATCACCCTCGCCACGAATCAAAGTGGCTGTAATCGAAGCGGAGGGTAACTCTGCGATTATTTAAGGTGGCTTCGATTCCAGCATTTACCGCTCGGCCAGCCTTTATCCAGCTTTTGATTGTATCGGGACTGGCGGTCTTGTAGCGGTTTTGGGGCCGCAAGTTTTTCCAATTCAGTTCGAGCGAAGAAACTTTGGCATCATTACCAAATTGAATTGTCAATCCATCATTGCCATGTATTTGGATACTATCAACCTGGCGATGGATAATGAGTCCTCGTACATTAACCACTTGGCCGATTTGACGCCCTCCCTTCTTGTCAAAGCTCGTCGTAGTTCCTTCGATGCGAGGCCTTGGTTTTGCCACAAGCTGATTGGTATCCCCTCCGAGTTGGCGGACGTAATCCACCGCTAATCGGTCAGCCTCCTCGAAGGTAAGCACTCCATGAACGGGAGTTCCTTCCGCGCGCCCGTTGCAGTAGCTGATCACCCCCGGTCCTGATATGAGCTTTAGAAACCGGGTCATCTCTCCACGCTCCCGACGGTCTTAAAAGTGGATTACTCCCTTATCTGTCACGGGAATTAGGTTTGTTGGCTTGAAGGAGCCAAGTGCCATGGCATTGGAAACCACGCCCTTAGAAAAACTCTGTGGAACCGTCTTGTAAACCATCAGGCTTGGGGGAAGCCCGTTGGTGGCGGCCCAAGTGATCGGTGCGCTGGTATGATATACCTCCCCCTCCAGCCGGGTGAATCGGCAAACGAAGGGGAGGCAATATTCATTGCCAGCACCACTATGGCTAATACGAAATGCTTCATGGCGTCGGCGTAAAAATGATAACGCGATCAATGTTGTAAGCCGCGTCTGGGTCAGCGCCTTCGGTAACGGTGACATTTTTGAAGTTGAGGTTTGTTTGGCCGAACGTAGATACGGCTGCCAGCATTGCTATGATGGAGATTACTCCCCGTCTGATTCTCATTGGGTCTATAAGGTTACTTCTATTTACAACCTTGAGCGGGAGAGTTTGGTCGGCTCGCACTCGAAGTCAATGTTTGTTTCTGTTACACTGCATTTCTTTTAATACGTTCTGAAAGAAGCGAATCTTTCAAAAAATTTCATTTATTTGTTCAGCCGGGTCTTCCCAGTGACACGGGCGGACAACTGCCTTAAAATGCTCCTCTTGATCTTGAGCACATTGAAGGGACGGCATCGGTTGAGCTCCTCGGATCACCGCCTGTGCCGGTCCCGAAAAGGGCTTGGCGGTCTTTTTCAATGATCTGGACGCGGGTCAGGTCCAACCGAACGAAGGTTTCAATGCCGATCGAGCTCTGAGTCAAAAGCTGTTTCGAATATGTCGTAAAACCTGAGACGCGGTGCGGAGTGAGAATCAATTGTCCAAAGGACGGATCTGAGGAAGTAGCAACGCCATTTTCTGAAAGGGTCTGAGGAGTCGAAGCACCGTTTTGGCGGGGGACTGCGACGTCTCCCTCCAGGTTGTCAAAAATTGTGGCACCGCTCTGGGCAACAAGCGGATGGTTGCGCAGCAACTCAATCATGGATTTTCCGAGGACAGATTGCTGCACGGTGAAACCGCCTCCGGAGGCGGAACCGGCCGTCAGGGCTCGTTGAAAGAGTCGGTTGGTTTCCGCCAGGATGGCGATCATGTCCGATTGGCTAAGGGCCTGAGAGACTCGAAAGCTGCGCGTGGTGATGTCGCCGGGAAGATAGAAGCCTTGGGCACCTTTGCCAAGCCGTTTGGCGATCTCATCCGATGCTTCGCGTTCCAGTCCATCCAAGGTATTCGTTCCGCTTGGCGTAGTTGAAAAGGGACATCAGAGCCAATTTAAAATTGTTGTAACTGCGCGCTGACAGATCCAGACCATCTAGGAATGATTTGAGCTGCTCCGCCTCGATCGAGGCGGAGCAGGTAGGAAACTTCTTTTTGAACTTCCCAAGCCGACACTCCAAGTCATCGGTATAACGCTTGCTTTTCTTGTTCTTCGTCCTGGAGTCGATAAACTCCCGAACGACATCTGATACCATTTTGGACGGGAGCTTCGTAGGATGCCGCTTAGCGAAATATTTGGCGGCATCCAGAACCGAATGGCCTCCGAGTACCTCCCAGGCCTTGGCAAACTCAGTGGCGGCCAAATGGAGCGGAATTCCGGTAGGTTTTAAGACCTTCACCGCCTCGACGTAGGCGAACTTGTCATTTTCGGTCAGGGTGAGCGCCGCTGCCTGGCCGGTCGAAAGCTTATTGGCCACTTCCTCGGCCCGTGTCTTTGCATCCTTCGGATCCGCGAACGTCTCCCGCTTGCGGTCGTTCCCCTCGTAATAGACCAGCATGAACCGATCGAGGCATTTATACACCTTTACGGTAACGCTTCCCCGATCGATGACAGCAAACGGCTTGGTGCCGTGCCCTGCGCTTCGGACGTGCTTTCATGTATAAAACATGCGACTTTGTCACGTTCCCGTCACGGAAAACCGCTTTTGAGAAGTGAGAAAGTGGGTTTGCCCCTTTATTTGCAGGCTAAACTAAGTGGCGACCCTAACGGGAATCGAACCCTGAATTTGACTTTTTCCACTTTCAGCCAAATCGTTACCATTTCCTTGATAATATTGGGTATCTTTGACGTTTCCCTTTGTGTTCATCACGAAAACAAACGAAGAAAAAAGAACGCTCTGTGTGCGGAATTGTGCGGAAACAAGCAAATGATTTTATTGGATTCAGGGATGCCGCACTCACAGCCCAATGCGTCCTGGTCTCTGCATTCCTCGTGCCGCCTTGAACCAGTGCCGGATAAACTGAAATGCCGCCCTGATGCATATTGCGACCGTTAGGCTACTCCGTTTGCACGTTTAAAGCCATGAAGCCTCCCCTACGCCGCAGCCAAGAAATGGCAAGTGTGTTTGGACATTGCTCAGGCAATCACCGTCTCAGCCCCCAACCACAGAGCTGAGGCAAGAACAAATAAGTTCCTCCAATAAGTTCCTCCAGCTTGTGTTTCTGGTATTCACCGCCAGAAAGCTAAAGCCTACAACATGGATGAGAAGAGCAATCAATCGCGTGTTGTCTACTTGCAGGGGATTGAGTTGGAGTGCGATCAGGCCAAGGTCTAGAAGGATTTCAAGGATCAGGATTAAACTGAACACTTGTGCGACGAGATTCCAGTCAACCCCTTTGTTTTTGCTGGAACTCGGAACGGGAGATTCCAACCAGCCACCCACCCCTTGCAGGTGTCGCTGGCGGAAGGAGCAGCGGGGGTGCAATTGGGGCCGCGCGCTTGGGGCGTGGCGGCGCAGCTCAACAAACAACATGGGCTGACGGTGCGCAAGACCTGTGCGGTGCTGCGGGAACTCTTCCAGTTGCGGCTCAGTCCGGGCGGTTTGACCCAGGCATTGGCGCGCGTGGCGGGAAAGGTGGAACCAGCCTATGAGAAGCTCCTGGCCCGGCTGCGGGCCGGGCCGTGTGTGCATAGTGATGAGACCAGCTGGTGGGTGGACGGCCCGGGGTATTGGTTGTGGGTCTTTGCCAACCAAAACACCACGGTGTATCAGGTGGCCAAAGGCCGGGGACGCGCCATTGTGGCCCAAGCCCTGGGGGAGGCATTTGCCGGCGTTTTGGTCAGCGACTGCCTGGCCATCTACGAAGACGTCAACCCCCGTCAGCAGAAATGCTACAGCCATCATCTTAAAGCCATCAAACAGGCCGGTGAAGGCCATCCCAGCGCGTGGCTGGACGCAGTGCGCGGACTATTGCTGGAAGCCATGGAAGTAAAGCGTCAACCGCTGGTGGCCGACGAAAAGGCCCGCCGCCGGGCAGAATTGGAAGCCCGGATGCGACAGTTGCTGGCCTTGCCGCGCCCGACCAATCTGGAGGAAAAGGTGCGTGGCCGCCTGGAAAAACAAAAGACCACCTGTTCACCTTTTTGGACGTGGAGGAGGTTGAGGCCACCAATAACCTGGCCGAGCGCCAGTTGTGGCCAGCCGTGATTGCCCGCAAAGTCTCCTGTGGCAATAAAACACCAAAGGGGGCTCACTCTTGGGAAATCCTCACCAGTTTGGCCGCCACGTGCAACGCGCTGAATCCTTCACCCAGCTCGTCAGCCAAGCTGCACTACTCTCATACGCTCGCTAAACACATACGCTCGAATTCAATGAGGGTATTTTATAGTTTATTTTGCGTCAGACTAGTTCGTTTAATTATTTGGCTCAGGGCGGTTTCTATTGGTGACGCATTAGCCATGGTAGGATTTCGGAGCTGCGCCAATTCGCAAAACCAAGTGTTTTTCCGCCGGATTGCGGCGGCATTAAGATGCGTCCGCTGGGATTTTGCCATTGCTGCGGAAACCAATTTGGAGGAATCTGGGATTTGGCGCGATGTTCGATCTAGTTGACTGTCGATCGCCATGAAGCAGGGTGGTTGCCCACACGCTGCGGCTGGTTGGCAGGCAGGGCAGTTGACAAGAATTGATCGTTCGTGAAGCCCATTTTAAGCTCTTTTAATCGGCACCGAGCTTCGAGCTCAGTAGTCGAGCAACACCCTCCCCATAATGTGGTATTCAAGGATTTTTTATCACATGTATAAGCTTTCCGCCAGATAGCCGTGATCGCACTCCCCTAAACAGTTATGAAACGAAATCTATTAGCTAGAAACCTGAAACAATCATTTCTTGCCATCCCCGCCGCCGCATTAATGCTGGGCGCGGCGCAGGCGGGCACCACCGTCGGACTCAACATCCAAGCCTGGACTTATGCTGATGGCGGCGCCGGCTATCAGACAACCGGCTTTCCTGTCACCGCCAAGGCCTTTGGCGTTGATGCAGGCGCCTGGGTTAATACCGAGCCACTCTACGCTTATGCCGCTGTGTCCACCAACATCGTGACGGGGTCACTCACGGTCAATTTGACCGCCCCTAATTCATGGCAATCCGGCATTGGTGCATTAAACGCCGGCTTCGTTCCAGAGGTTGTTACGCCGGGCAATGACGAGGTTACTTGGGGATATCTCGACGACGGCAATGCCACGGGTCAGGCACCGTCTGCCTCTGTCGCTGGCCTGGCCGCCACTTTCCCGAACGGATACGTTATTCAAACCATTGCTGCCAACGGCGGAGTTCAGACTTTCACGGATGTAGTGTTCACTGACGGGGTGACAACAAACACGGCAGCCTACTCCACCTATCAAGCCGGGCTCGGCACCTATGGCACAGGCACGGTTGGCCTCAGCGCACCCAGTGGCGTGTTCACCGGCGACAGCATCAACATCAACCCTCAGCCTAAAACCTCTTCCACCCGTTCCACCCTGGCCGCCTTCATCATCACGGACAAGCCAGTGGTGACCAAAGCGCCGGTCGGTCTCACGGTGAACCAGGGAACTGGCTTCACATTGAGTGCGGGGGTGATCGGCATTGCACCGATCACCTATCAATGGCAGCACGCAGGAACCAACATTTCAGGGGCGACATCGCTGAACTACACCAACCTCAGCGCCGCGCCCAGTGATGCCGGCAATTATACTTTGGTGGCCACCAATCCCTATGGTTCAGGAACCAGTGGGACTGCCACCGTTGGTGTAATCCAGGTGCCGGTGATCACAACGGATTTTGCCGGGATTACGAATACAGTTTACACGGGCTTCAAAACAGTAATGTCGGTTGTGGCCGGCGGTGCCTCTCCTTTGAGCTACCAATGGAAAAAGAACGGCACAGCCATCACGGGCGCCACGAACGCCTCCCTCACAGTCAGCAATCTCACCACGGGACTCGCGGGCTACAGCGTGGTCATCACCAATACTTTCGGCTCTGTCAAAAGCTCGACCAACTATCTTAACGTTGTGGCCGCGCCGGATGCCTACACGATGCAAGTGGGTTCAGACGGTCCAGCTTCATTCTGGCCACTGAATGAGACCACCACCCCGACCGCCTATGACTACGCTGGCTTCGGCCATAACGGGACTCAGACCAATGGTTTGACTCTTGGGGTCGCCAGCCTCCGTCCGCCCACTTATCCCGGTTTCAGCGCAGGAAACACCGTTTACCAGTTCGATGGCAGTAGTGGCTATATCAACTGCGGTACGGCTCCCTCCCTTTCAGGTCCGACGGACTTTACGGTTGAGGCCTGGGTCAACACCACCTCGCCAACATCACAGGCGATCGTGCATCAACGCGACAGTGCCAATTACGTCGGCGCCTACCGAGTGGGCATCAATGCTGACGGCACCGTATATTTCATTCTTTATGGCACCGGCGGGTTTCAATTTTCATTCAATTCCACATTGAAGGTTAATGACGGCAATTGGCATCATGTGGCCACTGTCCGTAGCGGGGCGAATGGCCTTATCTACGTGGACGGTGTTCAGGCGGGTACCGCGTCAGGCGCCGTGCAGGATCTGACCGGCACGCTCAACACTTTCATCGGCCGCAATCAACGTGACAACAACGAATGGTTTGCCGGCATGATGGCCGATGTGGCGATTTACGAGTCCGCCTTGTCGTCGCTCCAGATCGTGAAGCACTATACTGCGGCAAGCGGCGTGACGCTGCAGGTTCATCTGACGACTGGCGGGATGATTCAAGATACCAAGCCTTCCGGCACGCCGCATCACGGCCAGAATAGTGGCGCCACCTGGCTGACCTCTCTTACTGATGCCGCCGGAACACCGGTTACCCGCAATGGAGTTGAGCAGTTTTCCGCTGCCAGCCTCACCAAAATCACAGTGCCTGCGGATCCAGATTTCGATTCTCCCAGCGGCACCATTTCCTTCTGGATGAAAGCGAATGCACCATTGCCCGGAGCGGGCAATGAAGCGGCGACCCTCTTTGACCGCCGCACCACCAACGGCACCTTCATCGCGCTGAACGTTGATGGCTCCATTTACTGGCAGGGCCAGGGCACCAGCCGGAACACGTTTTCCGGCGGGTATCTGCCGGACGACAACTGGCATCACGTCGCCGTGACCTATGGCCAGACCACCAACGACACACTCTCCATTTATGTGGACGGCGTATTGGCCAACTCCGTTCCAGTCACCAACGCCTGGTCATGGCCGACGACACAGCCAATCGAGATAGGTGTTTCTCACGACTCTTACTGGAAAAAATTCGACGGGCAGATGGATGACTTCCGCATTTACAACCGCGTCCTGAACGGTACGGAAATCAGCCAGATCTTTGCCAGCGATGCGCTGGTGGATACGAGCGCCTTGAAACTGCGCTATAACTTCGACGACGGCACCGGCGTAGGAAAGACGGTAACCTGGACATTCGGCAGGCTGGAAAGCTCGCCCACCCTGGGCCCCTCCGCGGTCTGGACGCCAGCGGCGAGCACACCTCCCTTCATGTTTGCACCGACCGATTCGGCCAAATTTTTCCGCGCCGTCCTGCCCTAGTTCGACGCGAAGAACACCTGCCAGGAAAACACGCGGCCGGGAGGCAACTCCCGGCCTTTCTCATTCCCAGGAAACGGGAATGCGGTGAATGGGAGCATTTGAATCATTGACCTTGGGCCGAACAAACTTAAGATACTAGTTTAGAGTCGCGGATCATCGCCATAACCAGCAAAGATCGTATAAAGGTCAAAAGGTTTCCGGCGTCCCGGGCCGGAATTCGGGATGAATTTCGAATGCGACATTCATATGCATGGCACATTGACACAGCTACAAAATTCGCCGCGCGACCTCGCCCGCTGGCGTCAAGCGCAGGAGCAATTGCTCGGAGGCCGCCACGGTCCGGCCTTGAACGGCTATCGTGATCTGGTGAAACGTTTTCCCGCCGTGGCCGAGCTTTGGTTCGAACTGGGCAACGCGGCGTCAGGTGAGTTGGATTTTCCACTCGCCAACACGGCCTATCGTCGCGCTGTCGAACTGGCGCCGAACAACGCCTCCCTGCTGGGCATGGTTGGCCAGCAATACCAGGGGCTGCGGCAACTGGATGATGCCCGCGCCTGCTACGAGCGGGCGGTGGCGGTGGATCCGGATTCAGTGGATGCACGCATCAACCTCGCCGTGTGGTTGGAGAAGGAACGCCGGTTGGAGGATGCCTGGAACGCCGTCACCGAATGTCTGGCGCGCCATCCGCGCGATGATCAGGCCAGATATTTTCGAGCCTTTTTGCTGCATAGGCGCAAACAATATGCCGAAGCGGAAACCGCCCTGCGCGATTTGATCAAGGACGGTCCGCGGTATCCTTACGTCAAGTACGCCAGCCGTCATCTGCTGGGCGTTGTGCTGGACGAATTGGGGCAATTCACCGAAGCCATGCGCTGGCTGAATGAAGCCAAGTCGCAGGTGCGGCAGCTCACAGACATAGCATTGCTTGAGCGGCATTACGATCAGGCGGATCAACGACGCCGTGACTTGCTGGCGAGCCTGACACCCAACAATCTTCAACGGTGGCGTCGGGAGATGCCAGCTTCAACGATTCGCCACCAGATCGCGTTTCTCGGCGGTCATCCACGCAGCGGCACCACATTGCTGGAGCAAATCCTGGATGCACATCCGGAAGTGCTCGCCTTTGATGAACCGGTGGCATTCCATCAGGAGGTAGCCACTCACATTCCCCTCCCACCCTCATCGGGCAAAGGCCAGTTAGGCGTTTTGGATACGTTTCCGGCTGGTCGTTGTGAAGGGCTGCGGCAACGTTACGTCAGGAGCCTGTTGCGAGAAGTAACGGGCGAGCCGACGGCGCCCGTATTGTTGGACAAGAATCCTTCACTAACCATGATGTTGCCAGTCTGGCTGCGGGTCTTCCCGGAATTGAAAGTGATTATTGCGTTGCGCGATCCACGCGATGTGGTGATCAGTTGCTTTTTTCTGAACATCATGCTCAACGCCACAAACGCAAACTTTCTGAGTCTGGAGCGCACTGCCAAGCATTATGCCGATCTGATGGATGTCTGGCTGCGGATGCGGGAGTTGGGTGGCTTTGACTGGATTGAAACTCGTTACGAGGACGTGGTTGGCAGCCTGGAAACGGAGGGCCGGAAGGTTACCGAGTTTCTGGGTTTGGCATGGCACCCCGACCAGGGGCGACACCATGAGACTGCTCGCCGCAAATTCCTGTTCGCGCCTACCTACCATGATGTGACCCAGCCAATTTATCAGCGGGCGGTGGGGCGGTGGGAACGTTACGCGGAGGCGCTGGCGCCGATCATGGACCGATTGGCACCCTATTGCCAAAAGTTCGGATACAATGCCTGACCGGCATCTACGAAGGAACATCTGGCATTAACGCCGATTGCGCGTTCGCTCCCATTCACCGGGAGTGGTTGAGCGCGGAGGGGCGGAAGAGTGGGTTTCCAAATGCTGTTAAATGAGCAGGCCATGGCTTGCGCCTACGGGTGATTTTCCACTCCTCCCAATTTGAGGGACAAGTCATGGCGGCGTTGGGCCTCGTCCCGGCGGAAGATGGGTCCCACCTCCACACGAACGTTTTCTCCGTCGCTCTTGATCAACGCGCAGTCGGGCGAAGCCGGGCCGGTTTTGCTGGGGTAATAGGCATGAGCCCGTTTCAGGGCGGGCTTTTGGCCATTCACACGCGGCCAGCTGAACGCCACATTCACTTTGGGAATTCCGGAATGCGGGATCTTTTCCGTGCTATACACTTCGACGAATGCGGAATGTCTCTCCCAGTAAGTAAAGTCGGCGCCCTCGAAACGAAGGCTCCCAACCTCATGCACTTCACCGGCTGCATCTTTCAGCTTGCAGGTGAACCACGTGTTGGTCTGACCATCGGTCACTTCCGTCCCGGCCTTGAGTATCTGATACGTATAGGTGCCCTTAGTCCAGGCAAAGGGACGCCGAACACTGGCGAACTCGCCTTCGTAACCAGCGCTCTCGACGAGGCAATCTGGCCCGGCAGTGCGCACGTTGTCCAAACCAACGGGCGTTTTCTTGTCGCTGGACCAACGGGAGAAGATGGCACCCTTGCCGGGATGCATACGCGAGTGATTCGTCGCGTCGCGCCACCCGTTGATATTTGACTGGAGACCGCCGTAAAAATCTTTCCCGTTAATCCGGGCCAGACCGCAAGGCGAGACATAGAGATTATAGGTTGAGGGAACGTCACGGTCGATGGTCACATCCACCTCCAGTGATTCAAAATGCTCGATGGGCTTCTGAAATTCCCACCAGATGTTCGCCACATGCCACGGTTGGTGCGGCAGTATTACCCCGGCCGCCTGGGCCATTGCTTCGGGTGAAGGCTGCGTGCAAGAATCCTCCGCCTCACCCTGAGCAACCGCGCCGGCGCAGGCCATGGTCCACAGGCACCAACTCGTAATGATGATCAGTTTTTGCATAGGAATATACAGGTTCGTTCTCCGTCTCGTCATGGCAACTGCGGCAACATCAGGTCCGAGGGCGCCTTGCCGGTGGCCGGGCGGGCGAATTTCTCGCCGAACTTTGTGAAGCCGGGAACAAAGCCGCCCTGTGCTAGGAAAAACTGGCCATCCTCGACGCCCATAAAGCGGTCAAGGCGATCGGCCTTGCCGGTCGAGTCGTGACTGAAGGTGGCGGTGGTTAGTTCGAGCCACTGACCGTCAGTCGAGCGCACCCATTGATTGCCATAAAGCGCTTTGCGGCGCACATGTCCATTAACGCCATTGAAATCCTCACTGAAGCTGTAAAGTCCCCGCAAATAGCCGCCGGCCTTTGGTGCCCGCCAACTCGAGATAAGCAGCCATTCCTTCCTCTCTGGATGAAAAAAGTAGCCGGAATAAATTGTGTGGGTTGCATCGACGGCTTTGGCTGTAACGATGAACCGCTGTTTCTCACCAGTCTTCCAGGGATAAACCAAATGGCTGTGGCCACCAGTGCCTTCGTTTCCAAAATCTCCGGCATCGACCTTCTCGCCCTTGGCCACAAGTGTCGCCCGGTTTTCAGCATCCACATTGCTGCGGTTCATCTCTTTGCTCCCACTATCCCAAACGCTGAAAATAATGCGGCGCTCGGTTGGGCTGTTGACTTGCATTCCGAAATAACCGCGGTTCCAGCCGCAGGCCATGTAGTAGGACCAGAGCGGTTCTTCAAGGGCCGTTACCTCGCAATAAAATGCTTCGACCTTGGTCTGCTCCGGCACCGGATACACCAGATGTACCGAGGCCGCATTCCGGCGCGGTTCGAGATTGAAATGTGCCTCCTCTGTGGCCGGGCCCGCGAGTATGAGGGCTTCGAGGTCACCGAAAGGCTCGCCAGCTTTATTAAGTGACTCCAGTGTAAAACGCTGATAACCAGGAGTCGTGACATCGAAAGGCTCGAAGCTTATGCGAACCAGTTTTTCACCTGCCCCCTTGACCGAAGCCTCACGCGACTGACCGGCAACGGTAAGCCGCAATTTAGTTTCAGCGCTGGCCGCCAACCGCAACGTAAGCGAGCATTCCAATTTGCCCGAATGCTTGATCTCGCCAAACCAGAGCACCTTGAGCGCCGGGTCCTGCCAGGCGGTAATGCCGGAGCCACGCGAGACGCTCGCGCCTTCGGGATCCGGGTCAAGATAAGCGGTGAATGCAGGAACACGCAGTTCCGCTTTGGCCTCCGCTGCGCATCCGGTGAGGGCCAGAAGAAAAATAAAAGTCCAGATTTTCATCATCAGTTTAGAATTGCTTTGCCCGATTGACCGCTCAGCATGGCACTTTTGCCGCCGTGCTCCATACTGCCGCCTTCAGGCTTACACTCTTTTTTAATCAATGCTTTCATGATTTAATGCAATTCATTGTCGTTAACCAAAACTGCTCCACATTTCCAAATGATACGTGTCGATTAGGGCGTCTCAATACGGTAAAACCGCTGCGAAAAATTGGTCGCCTGCGTATCGGTGAAGTTGAATACGCCGCTGGTGTCGGCGGTGTTGGTGGCCAGAGGCTTCCACCAAATGGGCTGAACCAGATTGGAGGCGCTCAACAGAATATAAGCCTGACCAGCCACCCCGGCACCGCCAAGGCCAAAGCTACCTCCGTTCAGAGTGCCAAAACTGATAAAGGCCGGCGGAACGGGTAAGGCAACTACTGTGATCGTGCCATCGGTGCCCAGCCTGGAACTGTCCCACGTCAAGTTTGTTGCCAAGGCGGGCAGATTTGAACTGGTGAAACTGGAGAAAAATATCCCCGCATTAAAGAGCTTGAAAGAATCACCGACGGCCAGTGCATTGGTTCCGATGTTGGTAACCACCAACGAGCCACCGTATGTCAGAGTGCCTGAAACAGCCGCCAGATCATGGGTCAACGTAGTGGCTGATTTGCTGATTTTCATCTCGATTTTACCCGCGAGGCTGAGAGTCTTGCCAAAGGTAAGCGTGCCTATGCCGCCAGCGCCAGGTGCCAGTGTGCCGCCGCTTTGAATGCTCGTCGCACCATTGAGGACACCCACCCCCGCCAAGGTGGCCGTGTTCTGCACAGTGAGGGTGTTCGTGCCGAGTGAGCCATCCACCTGCAACGTGCCGCCGCTGACGTTGGCGGGGCCGTTGTTAGTGGCCATCCCGGTATAGCGCATCAGCCCCGCCCCGCTCTTCGTCAAACCGTAGCTACCATAGGCATTGCCGCTGACCAGCAGATCCACGGTTCCGGAACCTTTGGCAACGTTCAATGTAAGCGGTCCGGCCAGTAGATTAAGTGCCACGGAAATCAAGGATGAGGTGGCCGAGGTGTTGACCGTGTAGGTGACCGAGCCGGGGGTTCGCAACTCACCCGGACCTGTCAGCGAACCGCCCGTCAGGAGCAAGCCACTCAGGTAATTCTCATGGTCAAATTGCAACGTGCCGCCGTTAATCGTGGCACTGCGCCCGCTGGCGTCCGCGCCAAAACCGTGCGTCTGGGTAAACTCAGCTGTCCCGCCAGTGTTGATCGTTAGCGGACCCGAACCTATGCCCCGAGGCGAGTACCAGCAACTGACCGTTGAGACCACTTTCCCGCCATTGACGGTGATGGCGCCGGTGTTGGTGTTGGCCGCGCTGAGGGTGAGCACGCCCGGGCCAGTCTTGATCCACCCCCCGCCCTTGAAGTAGGCGTTGATTGTTGCATTGGCGGTGGCGGTGATCGTGGGCGAGCCGGAGAGATTGAGCACGCCCCCACTGCTGGAAAGCGTGTAGGTGCCACCGTTGTTTGCGTTGAAAATGAGACCGCCCGGCGCGACATCGTTCGTGATCGTGATTGAGCAGTTGGTCGAGGTCCCTGCTCCGAACAGCGCCAGGTTGTTATCCACCCACGGAACCGTCGCAGAACCGTTCCACCAGGTGGAAGCGCTGTTTCCCCAGTTGCCGCTGCCATCCTGGGCGCTGGGTGTCGAGTTGTCAGTGTCCCACATCAGCGCCCCGCCTGCGCCAGGCGTGGTCGTACAATTCGTCACGCTGGATGGCGAGTTGCCAAAACTGTTCGTGGCGACCACCGAGTAGCAATAGGTCGTGCCGGGGGCCAGACCGAGGTCGAGGTAATTGGTGCTGCCAACGGCGGCGGTCGCCGTGCCGCCCCGGCTGACGATGTAGCCCGTCGCATTCGTCGCCGCTGGCCAACTCACGGCAATGAGGTTGGCGGCCAGGCCAGTTGCAATCACAGTTGCCGGCACTGAAGGGGTGGGGTTGACGCTGATGAACACCGGAGGCGAGCTCAGCACGGCACCGGCATCATAAACCACCTGTGCCAAAAGCGTGTATGCGCCGGCCTGAACATTGGTCCACATGAAACCGAATGGCGAAGCCGTGGATTCGCCGAGCAACGTGGCGCCGTTGAAGAACTGAACCTTCGTAATAGCGTGCGCGTTTGTGACGACATTGGCAGCCAAAGTGATGGTGGCGGGCGCGCCGAAACCGGAGCCCGCGCTCGGGGCGGTCAGGTTGATTGAGGGGGCGGTCAGCTGGGACGCGGCAAGGACCTGCCCGATTTGTTGTGATGTCAGCGCCTGATTGAAAATGGCAACTTCGTTCAACAGACCGTTGAGACGGCGAACCGAACTGTTGGGGTCGTAACCAAGATAGGTCGTACCCGCAAAGGCTTGCACGGAGTGAGCCGCAGTGTTGGTCGCGGAATAGAGGGTCCCATTCGTGGCCATGTACATCACAGCTTGTGTCGGCTGGATCACGAGTGCCATGAATGTCCACACCCCGTCAGGCACCACCAGGCCGGAGTTCCAATTGTAAGTGCTGGGGGAGTTGTCCCAGGTGTAACGCAGTTCGTTGGCCGTGCCAAAGTGCAACCCGGCGGCGGTGGTACCAGAACGGCAGAAGACCATGCCGGACCACGCCATCTGCGAGCCGCTTCGCTTGACCCAGCCGCTGACAGTCACCGTATTGGTGTTGAGGTTCAAGGCTGGGATGGCGATGTCCGAGTCCGCCCCATTAAATTGGGCGGCCAGGTTGCCGGCCTCAAATCCAGGAAAAGTAGGAGCCCCGGTGCCGGGCATACCAAAGATGAGTCCGCCCTCACTCGTGCCGTTGAAGTTGTTCAAAGAGTCATAAGCGGTAGGTCCGGTGGTTTCATTCAATCGCCAACAGCCCACCGGGTTATTGGCGAGCAGCTGTGCCGGACCAGGTGGCGGGGATTGGACCGTGAGCGTGGCGGTGGCGGCTGCCGTGCCGTTTGCATTGGTGAGCACAACCGTATAAAGGCCCGAATTGGAAGGTTGCAAATTCGTCAGCGCCAACGTGGCATTGGTAGCACTGGGAATATTCGTGCTGTTGTATTGCCATTGGTAGGCGAATGGCATGTTGCCACTGGCCGCAGCGGTGAAGGTGGACGATTGACCGGTAAAGGTCGAGACGGATTGCGGATTCACTGTGACACCGGGCGGCCCGAGCAAATTACCGGTCAAGCTGAAGTTATCGAAGCTCGCCCAGTGAACGTATGGATTATGAGACGGCTGGGCGTAAGTAAAGAAGCCGGCGTAGAGGGTTGTTCCGATGGAAGTGAGAGTGTTGGTGTTCACCGGCGTCCAAGTCGTGCCGTTCGGCGAGACCGAGGTGGTGAAGGTGTCGCCCACCCGTTGAATCTTGTACCAACGGTTGGCGCTGCCAAGATCGGCCGAGGAATACGCCCCGCCGCCATTGGCCATGGTATCGTCCTCAAAATGGGTGCCGTTGTTGACAGTGCCAAACACCGCGGCATAACGTGAGCTTCCTGTGCCCAGCGGAAATCCTGGTGTCATGTTGGTGTTGCCGCGCAAGATGATGCCCGCCTGCCAGGTGGAGTTCGGTGCAGCCCCATCCGGCCCCGCTGCGCTACTGGGCAGGTTTGCCAGGTGTGAGATCAGCGTGCAATCCCCGCTAACCTGCCGGCTCAATAGGTTCATCCCGTCGCCAATCACCGAGTAGGTGCCCCCCTGAATGCTTGCACCGTTCGGATGGCTATGAAAAAAAATCTGCCCGAACTGCCATGGCGTCAGCGCCTGGTTCGTCGTCGCGACCAGGTTCACCGCTGAGTCGAGGAGGTTGGTGCCGTTGTACAACAACCGGGCGCGGATGGGATTATTGTTTGTCGCCCAGAAAAATCCATTCGCACTATACGGTGCCACCGAATCTTGCGCCCAGTAATTGTCCCCCACATAGAATTGCACTTTGTTGATCGTCGCTCCGTTCGCGTTCACTGACGCGCTCAACGGCACATTCACCCCTGAAACAGTCGTCCCGTTCGCGGGGGAGGACAAAGTGATGGTCGGCTCGCTCCCACCTGGCACTCGGTAATAGGAGGTGGACGGCACCACCGTTCTTGCGATCCCCGGTCCCTCGTATGAAAGGGTAAGCGCATCAAAAAATTCGGTGGAGAAGTTATTATTCTGGGTATCACAAAAATACCGCACGTTGATCGAATGGTAGCCGGCCTGCAAGCCGATCCATCCGCTCAAGTCTGTCGGGCTGTGATCGCCATCCAGGTTTACGACCACCTGCCCGTCCACGGACAACTGGCTCCCGGCATCTGAATTCAGTGTGAAAGCATATAAACCGCTCACCGGAACGTTGATGTATCCGGCATAGTTGAAGGCGTAGCCGTTGCGTCGGCGGCGCGGTGTCAAGTCCAGATTATTGATCGCCCCCTGGAAAACCGGAGTCAACGCGGCGAAGTTGGGCATTGTGGACCAGTTGATGCCACTGCTGTTGAGGTAATAATTCTGAGCCGATTCATAATAGGCAAAGTCCAGTCCGTTAACCATACCGGTGAGATTACTCGCAGCTTTCAGCGTGGCACTGGCCGGAGTGATGGCAATCGGCGCGTTGGTGTTGTCGAAGATATCCATGATCGTCAGGAGAACGTACGGCGTGGTGACGCCGGCCAGGTTCAGCAGCTTCTGCCGCGCCTCGGGGTCGCGGTCGTAGAACACCACCGCGGGTGTGCCAGTGTAGCCGGGGTTATTAAACACCTGGATCTGATAAGCCAGTTGCGGTGAACTTGTGGCTGGCGTCTGCCATTGCACCACGAGTTGCGTGCTGGAAATGCTGGCGCTGGTGTTGTTGACGACGATCGGATCGAAGGCCGGCGTCGGCGGCTGGTTGCTGATCGTCAGATAGAGGGCCTGCCCGTTGTTGGTCAAGGCGCCCACGTAGCTGGCATTGGAGGCGGAGCAGGTTTCGTAAAAAGCGGCGGTGTTGTTTTCAATGAGACCGGCATTCTCCTTTTGGCCACGACTGTAGGCCTTAAATTGGTTGGCCATCTGCCACTGGCCGCTCTTGTGGTAATAGCAATTGCGATAGTCCGTCCGTTGCGGCAGCAACCCGCCGGTGGCGTCCTCTTGAAATCCCATCAGACCATCGATCCCCGTCGCCGCAAACGGAAGCTGAACCGTCGCCACGTGATACCAATTGCTGGTGGCGGGGTCTCGCAACCATTGGCCTGCGTAAGCCTGGTGTGGTGTGCCATTAGCCGGTTGCCAGACGCGGAAAGCGAGCCGATACCATGCATTGGTTTGAAATACCTGCCAGTTGCCCGGAGCCCGTAGAATAGTTCCTTCGGCGACTGTCGGTGCGGAAAAAGTGGTCGGGCTCGTATAGGACGGCAGGATGGTATCGGTGTTATTGAGCGGGTTGTTAAGCGGCCAGAAACTCCAATTGACCAGGCACGTGGTTCCCGGCGGCGAGCCGGCGGAAGGCAGCGCCAATCCACTGTAAAAGTAGCCGCTCACGCCTTCGGAACTTGTCCAGTTGTCGCTCAGCCAGGTGTTATAATAGGCGCTGTTCCAATCCGGCCAGCGCAGCTCCTGGACGATGCCGTCAGAGCCGCTAGCCACGCTTGTAAAATAGTGGTAATCCGCCCGGGCGGACAGGGAAAGAAGCTCGATTACCAGGAAAAGAGCGAAAGCGATAAGGTGGCGCATTGATCAACGACCGTTGTCGGTTCCTGGATTGCAGTAGAGCCTGTTCTTGTTGGGATCGTTCGACTCAGCAAGCCAGGCCGCATACTTGATGAATTGCACGCTGCCGCTAACATTGAGCGCTATGCCACCCGCCTTGCCGTGGCGCTTGCCCAACCCTCCGTCGATCGCTGGATTGGGGAAACTGGCGGCATCGCCGTAAACCTGCGCACCGAACGAGCTGGTGGTGTCGTCTGGTTCCCACATCATAAAAGCGTCCTGCCTGAAATCAGTCAGTTTGTAGGTGGTTCCAGCAGGTGCAAGACCTCCGTAGCCGCAAATCGCGCCGTTCTCCACGTACGTGGACAACTTGTTGGCGCGTTGGGTGAAGAGAGCCGTGTTGGTTTTATCCAGCGGACACCGGTAAATTGCCATGTTCTTGATGAACTGCCAAAGCTGGCCGTCCTGGTAGGCCAAGATTGGATTTACATTGTAAGGGGCAATGCTGAGGTTCGGCGGTGCGGACGCAGTTTTGGGATCGTAAAGCCAGCCCGCGACCCACGCCGGGTTCCAATTCGGATAAGGCATTTTGTCCAGGTTGTCGTTTGCATACAAGTGTGTGGCGAGGCCGAGTTGCTTGTTGTTGTTGACGCACTGCGTGCGTTGCGCCTTCTCCTTGGCGCTTGCCAACGCCGGCAGGAGCATCCCGGCCAAAATGGCGATGATGGCGATGACCACCAGCAACTCTATCAGGGTGAAGGCATCCGGTGGCAAGGACGAAGGGCAAACGTCTTTAACCTTGGGGGAAATGAACTTTTGTTTCATAGATAGGTTGTTAGCGTTAATCGGAGCAAGGCGTCAGGAAACCTTTCGGTCGCAATCCTCTTTCCCAGATCTGTTTTGCCCCGGCGTGACTTAAGTCGAACTGCATGGCCGGGTTCAATTATTTCCCCCATTTATCGCAGGCGTGATGCTTGGTGTGAATACCACATTCTTGGTACCCCTCAATTTGGATAGCCTCGCACCAGATTATCGGCCGAGATACTTGAGGGTGGCTTCGGTCCGGCTATGGACGTGCAGCTTGTCATAAATGGTGCGCACATGGGTGCGCACCGTTTCGAAGCTGATATTCAGCAGGTCTGCAATTTCCTTGTAAGCATGCCCCTTGGACAGCAGCGCCAGGACCTGTTCCTCGCGTTCCGTCAGACTCTTTATTTCTGGTGCGCGCGTAATTTCTTTCGGCTCCTGCTTGATCTCCTGGAAAAACTGGACAACTCGGCGCGCAATTTGTCGCGACATTGGAGCTCCGCCACTCGCGATCTCACGAATTGCTTCCAGGAGCTTGTCCTTGGGCGTCCGCTTAAGCAAGTAGCCCGTGGCACCGGCCATGAGGGATTTAAAAATCTGCTCGCTGTCGTCGTAAACCGTGAGCATCAGCACAGGCAGCGTGGGGGCCACATTCTTAAGTCGGCTCACGCACTCCGTGCCCAGCATGCCAGGCATGTTGATGTCCATCAGGACGACATCGGGGCGGTTGGCTGGGATGCCTTTGAGCGCAGTCATCGCGTCGGGATACGCTCCACGGCACTGAAAGCCAGGCGCGCAGTCGATCATGCTGGCGAGGTTGGCGCGCACGCCTGCATCGTCCTCCACGAGGGCCACTTGGATCGTTTTATTCACTCGACGACTCATATACCTTTTTGGCATCTGGCCACCATACCACATTGATGTGAGACGGGCAGAACCTTAATCAGCTTTTGGCAGGGGAAAAATGAACCTGATTCCTGTGCGTTTCGCTGGCGCGCTGATCAATTCCATGCGCCCGCCGCACTCCTCCAGGCGCATCTTCATGTTGCCCAGTCCGTTACCTCGCAGTGCGGTCTGGTCCGGGAGGAAACCGCGGCCGTTGTCCTCAATTCCCAGGTGAACTGTGGTGTCCTCCAACCCAAGTCGCAGCCAGACTTCCGTTGCGCCGGAATGCTTCACGATGTTATTGAAGGCCTCTTTGACGGCCATGAAGACGTTGTGTCGCAGGTCGGCGCGGAGCGGCAGGTTTGGCAGATCGGTGGGAACTTCCTGCCAGCAGCGCATGCCACTGTTCTCCAAAAATTCATCGGCAAATCGACATACATACTCGGCGAACTGGGGAAGATTGTCGTTTTTGGGATTGGTCGCCCATACAATCTCGTCAAGCGCCTGTACGGCGGCACGCGCCTGGCTGCCGATACGCTCGAACTGCACATTGGCCGCCAACTTGCCCCCCGTTTCGCTCTGGCCCAGATCACTGAGCTGCGAAACTTGAGTCAGGATGCTGCCGACGTCGTCGTGCATGTCCTGGGAGATGCGCAAACGTTCCCTTTCGATGGCGTGTTGCATTTCCAGCAACGCGAGTCGGCGTCGATAACGCCTTCGCTCCATCAAACGCACCACTCCCGCGAGCCAGCCGAGAGTTGCCAACCCAGCCAAAACCTGAAACCACGTTGTTTCCCAGAGATAAGGTTCCACAGTGATCGCCAAGCCCGCGCTTGGCTCGCTCCAAACGCCATCGGCGTTGCACGCGGTGACTCGGAACATATAACTCCCCGCAGGAATATGATGGTAATTCGCCGCGCGCCGTCCCCCGGACTCAACCCAGTCGCGATCCAAACCTTTCAACTGATAGCGGAAGCGCACGTTCGCAGGTGCAGCGAAGCTGATTGCCGTATAATGCAGTTCCACTTCGCGGCCGCCCGGAGGAATGGATATGTGTCCGCGCAACTGGGAATTGGTGGACGCGGAATCAACCTGGTTGTCAAATCTGCCCATCGTTCTGGACTCCACGGTTCGCCTTTGGCCATTAACCAGAAGCTCCTCCAGCAACACATTTGGCGGCGGCTTGTCGGTCTCCTGCTTTTTCGGATCCACAAAAACCAGGCCTTTAACCGTGGAGAAGCAAATCAACCCCGCCTTGGTCTTTAGGCCCGCCGGACAAAACCCGCTTGAGCACTCTTCGGCCGGCATCCCGTCGTCCACTCCGAAGACCTTCGGATGAACAAAAGTGGTCTTCCGGCTCCCCAGGACATCCAGCTCACTTTTTGCGAGCCGGAAAATCCCGTGACTGCAGCCCAACCAGAAATCACCATTATCAGCCTCCACGATCTGGGAGATCGTGTCCGACCACAATCCCTGTCGCGTCGTGAAGCTCGCAATACGCCCGTCGCGGAATCGGCTCAGACCACCACCCGCTGTCCCAATCCAAAGAGTGTTGTCAGACTCCAGATGGAGCGTCCGGATCGCCTGGCTGAGCAAACCGTTGGTAATCGAAATTACGGAATCATCCCCCAGCCGCACCCGTTTCAATCCGCCAGCCTCGGACCCCACCCACAGGAACCCGTCGGCTTGCTGCGCCAGCGCAATCACAGGTCCGCGAGCGACTCGATGGGGGAATTCCACAAATTCACCGTTTTGAAAATGCACCAACCTGCTCTCCGAGGTGCCTATCCAGAGTCCTCCTTGTCGATCATCACACAGCGCAGTGACCATCCCTGAATGCACCCATGATTCATTAGTGTAACTGTTGACCAGTTTCCCGTCCTGCAAATGGAAAAGCCCGCGTCCGGCCCCGAACCAAAGGTTGCCGTCCTGGGTTGCCAGGACAGAATCCACGAAGGCGTGCTGGCGTTCCTCAGGGCTCGGCTTGAATCCTCCGGGTCCCCCCAAATTTAGCCCGCTGCCGTAAGTGCAAACCCAGAGTGTGCCATCAGCCGTTTCCGCGACCGAGCGCGTAAAATCATTCGTCAACCCTTCTGCTGCGCCGTAACTAACAAGCTTCCGGTGACTTAACCGGTTCAATCCGGCGGTCCGTGTGCCGACCCAGAGATTACCCTCCCGGTCAGGGCGTAGTGAACGGATGTCATTCGCGGAAAGACCATTTTCTTTCCTGACCGCAAAAAACCGACCCGCCTCGAAGCGATAAAGACCATTATCGAGCGACCCCGCCCAGATGGTGCCATCAGCCTCCTCGGCCAGACTCGTCACGTACGCAAACGGCAACCCGTGGCTTTCGTCGTACCTCGTCCACTGGCCGCTCCGCCGGCACAACACTTTTCCATTGCCAATACTGGCCCAAATGTTGCCAGCCTGATCTTCGAGCAGACAGTAGGCCAGAATCTTCTCATCACCCGGCGGTCCCCGGCTTTCAGTAAGCTGGCCGTTGCGCAACTCAAACAATCCCTGTCTCGCCGTGGCGATCCACATCCCGCCGTGCCGGTCGGGCATGAGTGCGTTTATGGCTGTGCGACTCAGACCAGCCAGAGCCTCGTCGCGGATGAACTGATCTCTATCCCATTGAATCAGACCAGACCGGGTGCCCACCCAGAGGCGCCCGGCGCCATCTTCGGCCAAAGCAGAGATAATATCGCTGGTAGCCAGACCCGATGGCACCGCCAAGGTTTCAATCCGCCCAGCCACATATCGGCTCAACCCGCCACCGCCAGTACCAATCCACAACGTCCCCTGTCGATCTTCGTACAATCTCTGCACATCAATGCTTTGCAAGCCCTCCCGCAAGCCAAATACCGTGAACCGAACGCCATCGAAGCGCGCCAACCCCTCCCGCGTGCCCAGCCACAAATAGCCGTCTCGCGTCTGTACAATGGAATTAATGGTATTCTGAGGCAGGCCGGTTTCGCCCCCCCACGACCGGACGATCAAACCCTCCGACCGGAGGGGGTCACCTGTGGCCGCGCGAACCTGGCAGGCAGGTACCAACGCACAACCTACCGCCAGCGCAAACACTAGTCCTCCGCGAATAAAGTTCATCCCAAGCTGAAATATCTGAAGCCTTCGCTCCCGTAGCGATTCCTTGAGCCCCTCACCCGGATCACTCGCAAGAAAGCAGCCGAGATGATTACGAAGCATGCAAATGCGCCGGTTGCTGGGTTTGGCTGGCCTCTGCCAGACCGCGTGGATAAAATTGGCGGCTAGTCGCACCTGAGCTGTTCCAAGGATCACTCTGCTTCAATCAGAAGTGGTCTGCATGGCCACACAAAGTTTCGGTAATCTTTACCTAAAAAGTGGCAACAAAATTAATTTGTTTCATCGTCGCATACGATACCCAAACCCGTAGCAGCCGCAACGAAAATCAGGACCATAAGACATCGTCAATGTAAAAGCGATGATAATGCCTGGCGTCACCCGACAGCGGGATGAACTGCCATCAGAAATGGCAATTCAACCGTGGAGGTGTAGCGGTGTCATCTCCCGCAGTTGCGCCCGACGGGACAATCTACTGTATCTCCTGGAGCGGAACGCCAAACTTCACTCCTCTTACCAACACATTGTATGCCCTGACCTCAGCAGGAACTGAAAAATGGCACGTCTCCGGCCCCCTTGAATCGGGGTTACCTCCTTATCAAATTGCGCTTGGCAGAGGCGGCACCATCTATACGGATTATGGACCACGGGTGATGGTCGCACGTCGTCCCGAGGATGGTCAAACAAAGTGGAGTTTTGAAACGAGCAGCACTGTTGGATGCGGAATGGTCACTTCCTTTGCCATTGGGCCGGACGACACTCTTTACTTTGGAGCCAGTGGAGGGTGCAGCCATCAGGAGTTCTTCGCACTCACACCACAAGGAAAGCTGAAATGGCGAACCGATCTAAACTCGGATTGCGGTCCACCCGCCATCGGACAAGATGGGACGGTTTACGTTGGTGTTAAGAACGGATATCAAAAGTTCTTCGCCCTCAACCAAATCAATGGCGCTACGCTCTGGACCTTCCAAACAACTAACAACACGATCAGCATCAATGACTCACCAGTCATCGACAAGAACAACATAATTTATGCCGGGGCGAGTGACGGATACCCTTACGCCTTGACCAACGGCAGCAACGTCAAGTGGCAGTTCAAAGCCGGTGCTTCCATCGACTCAGCCGCAGTGGCGGGTGCGGATGGTTCGATCTACTTTGGCGCTGGCATCAATATCTTCGCCCTCAATCCATCTGGAACCCAACAATGGCGGTTTCCGCTGACGAATTCTGTCATGGCCTCATCTCCTTTGCTGAGCGCCGCAGGAGTCCTGTATTTTGTCACTGAATCTGGGCTTACAGCATTACAAGTGGAATCGGGACCAGCTTATTCACCCTGGCCGATGATGGGACGCGACCTGCGACGTGGTTGCCGAACAACTGCCTTTCAGGGGACCGCTCCTGTGTTTGATTTCTATCGTCCCGTTACAAATGGATTTGAGCTGACTGTCCTCGGTGAATTAACCCGCTCATACAGCATTTTTGGCTCGACCAACCTTCAGAACTGGTCATCCCTGACAAACATGAGTAGCGCCAACGGCACAATCTACTTCTCAGATCAGAACACAGGTTTAAGCAATCGTTTTTACAAGGTTTCATCCCCGTAAAAACGGCTGTAGCGGCTCTTGCAAACCGCTACAGCCAATCCACCGCTGGTATTACTTACCGCCATTGCCACTCTGTCCTGACGACTTCGCTACGCTGCTTTGGGCGCGTGAAGCGAAGCTACCGCTCGGCACCTGGCCGCCGTTGCTCTTGGCAGTCGCGCTCTGAATGCGTGATGCTGCCTGCGATGTCATGGGTGTTCCGCATTTTGAACCTGAATTGCCTGAGTTGCCTTTACTCATATCTGGCATTCCTTTCAACCGTTGTTGTTAGATGTTCGTTTCAGAGATTGCCTCGAGCAAGCTCAACCTCATTGTTACACTGGCCAGAATAAAAGTTCCTGAGGCTCCTTCTACTACAATGCCAAGGCACCTTTATAATGAATATTCCTGACACGAAGACGTCGCTGCCTGCAGTCCACACCTTACCCCCTGAAGGACTGCCTCAGATCGGGAAAGAATGAGCCTTTCCTCCCCAGTCAATCGCAGGTTGTCCACGCCACCAACATTGATGCCGCCCAAGACTTCATCTGCCCGCTTCCTGGCTTTGTCGAAATCCCAGTAGCAATCAAATCTCCGTTTACCTTCCGAATAGTAGGGGACGCGAAATTCAAAACAGTTACCACGGTCCAAACGGTAGATTTTAAGGCTCACATTGCCTTTTTTAACAAGGAAGGGGAATTTTAAGGTTCTCATGGCTGGTTAGTTGATAGATGTACGCAGTTCACCTATGTGCGGGATGTTAAAGTTTGGGTACAGACTGTGTGTAGGCTGTGTGTAGAAAACTGGGAAACCTCGGATTTGTGGGGGAAAAATGGCGACCCTAACGGGAATCGAACCCGCCTTCGCGATTTTTCACTTAGTGCCTGAATCATAAGGACATGCCCGTATTTATTGGGCAAATCGCTTGTTTCGTGGTTATGCTATCACGAACCAATCCGATTCAAAACACAAATTTTTTGTTCGGAATTGTTCGGACGTTTTGTGATCGTTTTTTGGCCCTCTTGCGGTGTGATTTTGGTTTTCCTCGACCATGCTCGCCACTGGCCGCGCGTCGATTTGGAGTCTGGGATTCGGCGCTGTTCGCCCTGACCTCAATGGTGTAGTCCACGACTGGCTTGCCTCCCTTTGATACGGATTCTTTGAGCATGGCCTGAAGATTTTCAACAGCACTCTTCCTGTATTGCTCTTCCCAAGCAGGGTGCTTCTTCATAAGCTTCGCGACCTGAGACGCCACCATCTCCGGGAATAATCCCATTACCTTGGGCAAACGGTGTATCTTCACCTCGTTCGCCATCAAGGAATTTGCTTGTGTCAAGAATCCCTGGTCGACCCCAAATTCACGGATTAGCTCGGTCAGGAACTGTCCACATTTCCAGTAAAGCAAGGGGAGACGGTTTTGTTCCAAGCCTGCAAGGACAACGGCGGCTAGATTTGTGCAATGGTCGGCAAACCCATTTTCGATTGATTGGACGTCCGTAAAACCACCTCGTGGACGGTCCAACTCCGCCCGAGCTGCTTCAAAACTTTCGCGAGTATAAGGATCGCCAGCGAAGTCTACCACGGGCTTGGAAACATCGCCCTCCATCAGCCACTGCATACTAACAGCTGTGTTCAGAACAACCCTTTCAGCAAGGTTGGCTCCCAAAGCCAGACGTCCAAGTTCAATGGATTGGATGGTTGAGGTTGAACGCCTAAGAAGTGCCCCCATTTCTTTCTGACTCAATCCGGCGGCCACGCGCAGCACTGCGAGCGGATGTTGTTGCTTTGACTGTCTCATTGAACAAAAACGTAGCGTATACGCATTAAATATACAACAACTGTTTGCGAACGCATACGCATTGCACATATGCTTTACAGCATGATAGAGAAACAACAGACAAACAACGAGCCAATGCTAACGAAAACTCAGACCGCTGAGTTTTTACAAGTGACCGTCCGCTGCGTGGAAGTATGGATGTCGAATGGCATCCTACCATATTTCAAGTTGGGAAAGCGGTCGGTTCGCTTCAAGAAATCTGACATTGAACAACACCTGAACAAAAATTGCCGCATCCTTCGCAATTAGAACCGATGACTTGCAATAACACCTTAGACAAACCTCCTCAGAGAATCATGAGCAAGCGATTCACAGCCACCGAGAAATGGGAAAAAGAATGGTTCCAGCAGCTAACACCGAGGCTGAAATGCTTCTGGCTTTACCTGTGCGACCACTGTGACGCCGCAGGAGTCTGGGAGCCGAATTTCGGCCTTGCCAGCTATAAGATTGGCGACAAAGTTTCTCCTGCATCCATGAAGGAGTTTGGTGATCGAGTGCATCTACTGCCCAGTGGCAAATATTGGATTTCAGGGTTCATCGCCTTCCAATATCCAAAGCTGTCGAGGGAATGTAAACCTCACATTCCTATCTTCAGGAGTATTGAAGCCAATGGCCTTTCCCCTCTTATCGATGCATGCAGTAAAGGTTTCCATACCCTATCCGAAGGTTATCCAAAGGGTATCCATACCCTTCAAGATAAGGATACGGATAAGGACAAGGGTAAGGAACTGGTAAAGGACAAAGACAAGGCAAAGGAACAGCCCTTTGCTCCGCCCACATTGGAAGAGATGAAAGCCTTTGGGGCAACCATCGGCCTGCCGGAAATCGAATGCGAGAAGTGTCACGACTACTACCAATCGAAGGATTGGAAGGTGGGACCAAAGGCACAGATGAAGGATTGGCAAGCGGCTGCGCGTAACTGGAGACGCAACTGGCAGGAAAACAACGGCGATCTCTTCAACCAGAAACCTGACTACGAAAAAGGATTCTAATGCCCACGTTCACCTGTCGCTACTGCAAGAAAGATTATCCGTTCGAGGCACCTGAACTGGATATTGAACTACCGCCCATGTTCAAATCCCCCACGGTCTGCAACTCGTGCGCTGACATGCTCGACCGGAAACGCCAGGAGTCGATCATCCAGGAGCGTCTGGAAAAGTGGCGCTCCACCTGCCCTGTGATCTATGAGGACACGGACCCTAATCACATTGGGATGCCTGCGCCTCCAAAGCTCAACCAAATCCTGCAATGGAAATACGGACCCAAGGGATTGCTGGTCTTTGGCGACACCAGGAAAGGCAAGACCCGCGCCGTCTGGCTCCTGATTAAGCGCCTCATGGTGGATGAAGGCCGGAAGGTTGAAGGCATGACGTGTGGCGAGTTCGCTCGCCGTTGCGCCAAGGCATATCAGACTGACGTTGCCTACGACTGGATAGACCACCTCATAGCCGTGGACGTGCTTTTCATTGACGATCTGGGCAAGAGCAAGATGACCGAGCGTGTCGTTGCGGACCTGTTTGAAATCTTCGAGCAACGCATCTGCCGAAAGCTACCAACAATTTTTACCACCAATTTTGTCGGCTCAACGCTGGCAGAGAAAATGTCGCATCACGGTGACGCGGCTACATACCAACACGAACCCTTCATAGCGCGGCTGCGTGAATTCTGCGAGCTAGTTTCATTCGGTTAACTCCAATGCGGGGGAGAAGGTCTTCGTTTAGTGCCTCCCTGTGTTGATCCACGTTGTCTCCTTGGTTCGTGACTATGAGACATGGGCCGATGGAAAGACATGCCAAAGCTTATAGCCCATTGGGAGAACGCGGGTCTTTGCAGGATAAAACGTAGCGCCTGACATTAGGGACACTCTGATGCACCAGACCTCCCCTTTCCCAAGGTCAGCCTGCCAAACAGTCTCTTGCGCCTATCTGGGAAGAATATCCTCAATCCTGGAATCTCAGCCAAAGGTCACTCAGTGACGTTTGGCGAGACGATGTTGCAATCGACTTCCGAACAGCACCACTTTCTGGCCACGACCGCTCGTTCACATAACCTCTGTACCATTGACAGCTGAAATAATCTTTTTCAGGCTCCTGGCTAGTGCACCAACTTAAAGAACCTGATACCCACCACCTTGCCACCGCCCAAGGCTGGCTTGAACTGGGCAACCACATTGAAGCCAATGAGGAGTTGGAGAAGATTACAGCCGCCCTGCGTGCTCACCCTGATGTGCTCCAGGTCCGCTGGGGCATTTACGCCGCAGCAAAGAAATGGCAAGTCTGTCTGGACATCGCGCAGGCAATCACCATATCAGCCCCAAGGCGCTCCTTCGGTTGGGTTCACCGTTCGTTTGCCCTTCATGAACTTAAGCGCACCCTTGAGGCGTATGATTTGCTCCTGCCGTTGGCAGACAAGTTTCCCAAAGAATGGGTGTTGCCATACAACCTGGCTTGTTACGCCTGCAAGCTTGGCAGGCTGGAAGAAGCACGGTCCTGGTTGGGGAAGGCATTCGCACTGGGTGACCCGAAGGAACTCAAGCTCAAGGCGCTGAATGACGCTGATCTGGAACTGTTGTGGACGGGATTTTGAAACGGCTGCCTCTTACGGGGTGCACAAAGGCGCTAAGAACAGTTCTTTATCAAGTTTATTTCTTCGCGTCTCGCTTCTTAATTTCCGCAACTTTGTTTGGGGGCAGAGAGTCGTATAAGCCTATTATAAGCTTATGTTTGGTAATGGTTTCATTGGCGATCAGGTTGACGAGAGTAGCCAACTGGATTGCTGTTTCAGTTTTGTCTCGAAGGTCCATCTCTCCAGGATGAACAGCCTCATTTCCAATAACCCTTACAATATCTAGGCTCTGTTGAATCCTCTCGTCCAAGCCCTTCTGCACCAGAGATCGAATATCATCATTTATATTCTTACCTGGCTCCCCTAAGTGCCGACATAATTTCTGAATACACAGACGGAACAGGGCGGCAGCACCACGCGGAGAATATTGAGCGATGGAGCGAGCTTCTTCAAAATCGTCAATGATATCCTGCGGCATGTCGGGGTTAGGCGATGATCCAAGCGGATTGACTGGATAAACCATATCCTCATCGTTCCAAAGAGTAAAATTAGAACAATGTGCACATTGAGAGACACGCCAAAGGTCCATTTCAATCTGGCTCAAGTTGTCGGCATCGTAAAAACTCAGATCATGCCAAATGTGGTGTGCGAAGGCTTGACAGTGGGGACAATTAAACGAGCTATCATTTAATGATGGAGGTGCGTAAGGAGTCATAAATTTATCAACTGCAAAATCCAACAATTAAACCTTTTTTTGATTTTCAGAAAAATGTTACTCAGTTTTCAAGATATTTTCCAATCTCATCCACAGGTCGGTAACCTGCCAATGCTCCGCGTCTCTCAAGAATGAATGGTCCTCGCCGGTCAGCTCCGAGCTTCTTCATTAATGCCGGTTCATTTTGTATTGGTTGGCATTCTTTTCGAAAAGCTCCTGCTTCTGCGCCAAGATCGCAGGGTAGACAGTCCGCCTCCAATCCTCATATCCAACGATGGTTTCTGTGGTCTTGTTGGTTTTGATGTAGCCGTCGACCCAATCAGAATATTCCATGCGGGGCTTGTAGATTTGCGTCAGCCATTTGTCCCGGCCCAAAATGGGGATTTGGCTTTGATCGGACTTGGCAAGCTCCCTGTTCTTTTCCTGGGTTATCAGGATGTAATCGGTATACGCGGCGTGCTCCTGAGTATTTACGGCGGCTGTGTAGGTAATTACGCCGGTGGCGAGCGGAACGCACCCTTGCAAAAGAAGGGTTGCAGACAAACACAGAATGGGCAGCAATTTCCTATATGGTTGGTTAGGTGTTAGGTTCATCGAGGGGGGATTCAAAACTATTTACAGGAATAGTCAATAGTCCTGAAATCCGGCCAATCTGCTAACCTGTTTTCTGATCAGTCTGCGTTTTTGGTCCGGGGAGTGGCGTCGTGTCTCGAATATAATGTTTGCAACCCGCCACAAACAGGCATACGAGAGCTGCCAGAATGCAGCTTGTTGATTTCATTTAATCAACATTTGAATCTCATCTGCCAGCCTGTAACCAGCCAAGGCAGCACGGTTCTCTGCAACGGCTTTGGCCTCCTTGGTATAATTGCTCGGCAATTCACAGGCATTCTGTTCACTCGTCCCGCACCCGCCGTTGATGTCTGCACGAAGATATGCCTTATCGATGGCAATCTGTCTGCCTTCCAAACTCCAGTCCTTCGGCGTGGTGGCTTTGGCGAGTTCTGGCAGGGATTTGCGCGGGTGATCGTGCAACAGCTCGATGGCGTAATAAATCTGGGTTTGAGGCTTCGATGACGTTCCCAGGAGTCCATCCCAGAAGCTGTGGAGCTTGATACCCTTGTTGCCAGGCTTCACGTAGAAGTCATTCCCACCTTTGTCACCATTGGGATAGGTTTCATTGACCAGGGAGCAGCAATGCAACGGCTGATGAACGTCGCCGACAAGGTGAATCAGGTAGGACAGGTAAACCGCTTTCTCCTCTGGAGATGCCTTGCTGTCACACAAGTTCTTCTCACATTGGGCAATGCCGTAGAGCAAGTCATCCTTGGGCGACGGTCCAGGCTCCAGGGGAAACTTGGTTGGCTTGAGTGGATAATCGACGTAGTGCCAGTGAGGATGATCGTAGCTTCGGCTGCCCTGCCCTTTGGCACGGCGAATCTCATCCGGCCATTTGCTGGCTCGCAAGAACACATATTCGCTCAGGCTGAGGTCGGCAAATTTTTCCTTCGAATGAGTAGCCACCCATTTGGCGTAATCAGGGTGAGCCTTGAGAATCTCATCCACCTTGCTGCGGGTGCGCTCAGGCAGCTCGTGGTAAGCTTCGGCTGCAATGACCATGTGCCCTGCTCCACTCCAGGCGAACGTCCGAACCGGAACAATGCACATGGAAGCAGTCAGGATGGCAAAGCAAATGCACTTCTTCATGCCCACGATGGTTTACGGGTGATGACAAAAAGTAAAGGACGACCGTAGAAGCATTTGGCACCTGGGAGTAGGTTTACAATGCCATGCGGCCTAAACGGCGATTAAAAGCACAGACCTGGCGACGTCAATAACCACCTGGAACGCTCCCATTCCCAGATCAATAATTTGGCCTGCTAAAACACTTCAAAAAAGAAAAACCTCAAAGTCCGGTCAAAACTTCGCCAACCCTACGCCATTTACAAAAAGTAAAATACTTTTCACACAGCTCGCGCGTGGTTAGGCGGCTTCGTGCTCATCTCAATCTGAACTACACAACTCTAGAAACTCGTCGAAGCTCTCGGCAAGCAAGTAGAGACTGTCGTAGCCTGCCGGCTTCTGAACTAACTCTCCGCCCCCCCGCAGCCGAAGATACTCGCGAATACCGTTGGCCATCGCTTTGAAGCGCTGGTGAAACTCCTCGTCCTGCCAGTAGCAGCGAAACTCGCTGTCGAGAGCGTAAACACAGCCACGGTCGATGCCAGCAAAGGACAAGCAGGTGAACTGGCCAAAGTCGCCCGACGCGATGGTAATCATGTTGCGAGGCGTAATCATCGAATCGAGAACGCCGGAAATTTCAGAAGCGGTGTCGAAACCTGAAAGGATGTGGGTGCCAAATGGCGATGGCTCCTTGCAAGGGCAGGAAAGTGTGCCGACGTAGCCACCGCCAATCTGCAGAAACTCTCGATAACCATCCGGTAGCCGCGCTCCAATGTCGCGCTCCAGAGCCTCGATATCGTCGTCGGCAATCGCGACGCGCGATTTCGCCGGAAAGCACTCGAGTTCTTTCAGTCGTGCGAGGTAGTCCATAGGGACGAAAGCTGAGCCACCGTCGCCATACCGTCAAACAAAAAACCAGCCCCATTGCTGGAACTGGTCTTTAGAAGGAACTCAACCCCACTCAGGGCTGACTATGATGAAGTCGTTACCATCGTAGCCAACTCGTGACAGGTCACAAGTTCAGAGTTGTTCCATTCAATCGTTTTCTTATCAGCTTTTCAACATAACTGGGATTTAGACCGCAATTGCTGGCATCCTCCAACGTTTCAGCCAGAACCCGCTCAGCATGTTGGGGGGACTTGCCTTTGGTCTTTTCAAAGTAAACGGTTGCCAGTCCATCCAAGTGCGCCCAATGAGTAAGCACCAGCACCCGGTTGACTGCGTGCTCAAAATCGAACGGCTGCTCCATGTGGTGTCGGTCGTGGTGAGGCCAATTCGTAACGATCATGGACAACCCAATTGGATTAATCGGTTTGTTCTCCTGCCTGAGCTTCTCATGCAAATCCTCGTGAGCCGCCTGCAATGCTTCCAAAACCATTCTGTGAGCCGTGGTGTAATCCGAGAACAGCAACTCGTCATGATTGATTTGCTGTGTGTCTGACGTAACGCTCCATATCCGGCGCATTTCAAGCGTAATCTGCACCTTGTCTCAATCAGCAGGCATCAGTCCATAGATGAACCCGTCCAGCGAACTGCGTCAAGAGAATGAAAAGCAGACTCTGCGGCTCAGTTCCGCGCGTGTCCTTCAAAAATGTTGACCGTCCAATCAGGGGTTCATAGCCTCTTCGCGCCATGTTGAAAACCTTGCTATCCCGACAATTGACTACCGCACAATTCATTGTTGCCCTTGTGCTGCTAGCGGTCACAGCTTCAGCCCAAGTATTCCCGACTGTAGGCGTCTATGACGAGAGCACAGACCAGACCAACGCAGTGGACTTCGTTGCAGAAGGTTCGACGTTGAACTTCGATCAATTCAAAAAAGATATCGCGACAGCTTTCAGTAATGACATGGGCGGAGTCTATCAATGCGATGAAGTCGGCCAAGACTCTGGCCCATACACATTTTCATATGGTGTAAGCCAGATGAAGCTGCTGACGGTGACTGGCTCCGACAATTCGATAGGAGTAACATGGGGGGGCAGCGACTGGGACAGGTCTATTTCTGGGCTGGGATTATGGGTCAGCATCAAACCCAAAATGACTTTTAACTTCCCGTCTAAAGCCAGCGGGGAAGCTGTAGTGAAGTTTGGTCTTACCATTCCCTCCTTTAGCTATTATCCCAGAAATGTGATCGCCACGGCCACATTCAGCGATGGCAGCAAGGCTACTGCAAAGCGGTTCATTAGTGAGGCGGTTGCACTGGGTGACACATTCTTTGGCTTCGCTGCTCCAGACGGACAAACCATTGCAAGCATCACCTTCACGAACGACGCACAACCTGGAATGAGCTTTGATGATATTGGCTTTATCACAGCAAAGTTTCCTTCCTTGACCATTGCGGGATTGGGAACCTCACAGTTCCGCGTCTCCTGGCCCACAAACGCAATGGGCTTCCTGGAGTGTGCAACAAACTTTCCTGCGACAGGATGGACTCCAGTTACAAACTCGCCTGTCATCATGGGTGATAAGTTCACTGTGACTTTGGATACAGACAGCCAGCGAACGTTCTTCAGGCTGCGCGGCCCGTAATAACAACCTTCCTTGAGAAGTTGATGATTGGCTTGATAACGCTCAGACCATTTCAGAGCCTCTCCAAAAACTTGATTACTAACCCAACCAACCCGGTAATGGCCGCCCCAATGATGAGAGCAATGACGATCATCACCTTCTTGCTGAATCTTAGACCCAAAGTTTGTGAATCAAACTCCTTCCTGAGCTGTTCAAGGTATTGATGTCCGCGAAAGGTGATGCGGATGCCCGACACATTTGCAGGCACACCAACCTCGTTCAGACTCACGTGCCCTTCCAAGTAGCCTTCATCAACCAGCGCGGTGTATAGCCCCACTTCTTCCAAGCTCTCATTCATGCCAATCTGCTCTGGCAGTTCTCCTTTACTTGCCCTCTGTAGAATCAGGTAAACGGTCTTGGAGTTCATGACGAGACTATGCCAAACGCTATGAAAAAGTCCACACTTCCACCCCTAGTAGAAAGGCCGCTATTTAATATTCGACATTAAAGCACCCTTCAGCTCATCATATCTCACCTGAATGGAGCGACCCACAAATGACTGAACCTTCACAACAGAAGAAGGACGTTGCAGCAAACAACAGAAGAACGCCGCAAACACCTGAGCAGAAGGTTGCAGCAGCTCTCAATGAGCAAGGGTTTCTGTTTCAACAACGTGTTCGTGATGCCATTGTTCAGAAAGGCCATAGCACTGGAAGGGTTCCATGGCAACTTCTAGCCAGCGAGTATCCTGTCACTGCGGCAGATGGTTCACAGACACGGGTCGATTTGGTTTTACAGAACAATGATTTCCGTGGGGCTTACTTGTGTGTGGAGTGCAAGCGATCTGATAGCAGGTTCAAAAATTGGATTTTTTTCGATCAGGGACAAAGCATAAAAGGAACTCCACCGGAAAACGTTTACCTGGAGACGCTCAGGATTGAACGCAGGCCAGGACCTGGCTGTGCTCAACTTGAGGCTCGACGTTATTTGGACGCTTCAAAAGCAGCGATGCCGGTATTCAATTATTATGTTGAATCAGCCACGGACCGAAACGACCGTTGGTCTGCGACTGAAACGATTGAGAAGGCATTCTATCAGGTTTGTTTGGGTCAGTCCGGCCTGATGGGGAAGGTGATTGACTTTGAACATCCCAACGACTTTAGAGTCATCCCCGTGGTGGTAACGACCGCCGAAATGTTCCAGGCTGATTTTGATGTTGATAGAATCCCCTTGGAGACGGGTGCAATCAACGATACCGACCTTCAGCTCAAGCCTCTGGATTTCTGTGCAGTCAACTATCGGCCAAACGACAACCTCGCATTGAAGACCCACGTCAGACACAGACGCGGCGACCTAGTAGCCGACCTCACTTTCTGGCAATTGAGGACGGTATTTGTTGTTCAGGCAAAATCCATTTTGAAGTTTCTTAAAGAAGCCGACTTAACGCTGGTTAAGTTATAGGGACTGAGTCATGAGGAATAACATTTTGACGCCTGAGCAATCCAGGAGAACTATTTTTTATTTGGATGGCCTGCGTTACTCCTTTGCGATGGCTGACGTAGCCTTCTGCCGCCTGATACCGACGCTTGACTTGATTGCAAGCCGACAAACAACGGGAGAGGATTGTGAGAACGAAATAATTTCTGCGTTACTGGATGCCTGGACCATCGTGGACATGTGTCATCGAGCAAGGGAACTAGTCCAGCAGACTCCTAGCCTGTCGCCAAAGCTGCCAGGCATTCAGATTTTTCTCCGCATGACTGAGGCGGTCGAAAAGCTTCGGCATCACGTCCAACATTTCCGCAGTGGTATTCCTAGTTTGCCACAGGACACAAATCCTCTGTGGGGCGCATTATCTTGGGTTTCCTCGGAAGATCGAGCAAAGTGTTATACTATTGTATCAGGGAACCTCGTCCCCGGTGTGACTGCTCCGACCTGTAGCTATGATACGCATGAGTGTCGCTTTGCTCAGAAAGCGATGTTATTCTCAGGTGGCTCAATGGTTGATCTGGCAGACATTATAGACAGGCTGGCCACTCTCAAGAATTGCTTGCTGGAATGGATTGAAACGAATCCATATTTTACGAGAGCTGAGGGTAAAACAGTTGTTTTTCTTTTCCAGCCCGGCCCTCCCAGGGTGCAGTAACTTCCCCTTCAGTCCCCCCCTGCAGTATCGAAAAAATCCAAGAATACTTTGCTCACCAAAAACCGAGGAGGTGAACAGCTCTTTTTCCATGGAGAAATTCAGAAAGTTGAGAAGCGGAATATCTCATCCGCAAGTGTGGGGAAAATGAAACCCCGGACACCCCCACCCCCCTCCTCCAGCCGACCCCAGCCTGCCTGATACCTTAATGGTAATAAGGTAACAACTTCTGCCTAACCAGTTGATTTACTGAGTGTTCCGTTCGTCGTTTGAACGGTTGCTCTTTAAAATCACTGGCGAGACGAGGGAAACGGTAAGGTGGATGGTATGGGTAGCACTTCGCTTCCAGCTCCACTCCAACGGGGAACTTTCTCAACGGCCAACGCACCGATTGCATGGTGAAATGGACTTAGTGTGTGACAGACACCATCTCCATCATCCAGCGGGTCATCTCCCTGAAAACAATCGGCCACGGGTTAAGCGCCCGGTGTTCGGAAAACACCCAAATTCCACCAAGCTGGTAGTGCAAATCTACCAGTGATTGCTCCCAAGCGGCACGGTTCGAGACAGAGGACTAGAGCGCGTCAGGCGGTCAGGCGCGGAGTAGCCACAACATGTGGCGAGGCACACTCTGATAACATCACGTAGCGAGACTATGCTGGGACGGGCAATCACTCCACTTCAATTCCAACCACGCAACCATGCTGCGCTCGTAGGGGCGGCATGTCCTGATTGTTCGCTCGTAGGGGAACCATCGGCGCGTGTCCCTTGCATCGGTTAAGGCGTCAGCGTCGCTCAAGGGTGAAACGTGCAATGAAGCACGGCCAACATTAACCAACGATAACTAAGGAAACACTATGTCCACCACCACATCTGCTCTTGTCATCTGGAATGCTGAAACAGCTGCTCGCGTCACTGAACTTGTCAACAGTGGCAAGAGTGTCCCTGCTGGTCTGGTTCAACTCGCACCCAAAGGATTCGTGTCTGGCTTGCGGTCCAAGCGCACGTCTGGTCTTCGTGCTCACTCCAATGTCATCATTGCACAGCTAGAATCCCAAGGGTATCGCTTGGAGGCAATGGACGGCGCATGGAATCCTGAAACCAAGACCTTCGATGCCAACAAGACCCGTCGCAATGGGGATGAAGTCTGCACGATCAAGCTCGTCAAGAAGGTCAAGTCAACGGTCACGCAGGAGGAAGCATTGGCAGCACTGGGAGTCTCTCAGGCGGATGTTGAAGCGGTGAAGACATTCCTTGCCAGTCGTAATAGCTAAGCTTGAAGAAGTCCCGTCAGGGATACAGGGATTTTGACAAAAAAGCAAGCCGAAACGCCTCTTACTCGCTCATAGCGGATAGGAGGATTCTATGCGTAAGGCGCATGCTGAGCATGGTTGGCGTATACTCAAGGCTTAATTTTAAAAGAGCCGAGAATGGCTTGAATCCCATTCCACCGACCGAGGAATAATGGCGTAACACACAAGATGAAGGTGATGTCCAGAGTTCCGCACCATGCAGCAAGTAAATGGGCTGTTCGTTCACCAGCAGATCTGTCGTGCCGTCTTGATAATGACTGAGCGTAAAGATCGAATCTTCTCCTCAGATTTGTCAGCGGATGTCCAGCGTCAGTAGTCTCGCCTGGAATCCAGATCAATGAGTCATCCATCCACGCCCCTGATGGAACTGGGCGGCAGTTACGCTGTTTCGCAAACTGCTCAACATGCACCGCAAACGCATCTCTCACCGCACTCTGTATTGCCGGGCTTTCCTTTAACTGACACCAAAGAGCATAGTCAGTTGAAAAAGCCAAAAAATAGACAAACTCTTCAAACACCTCTTCGATGCTTAGCTCGCAACTACCCTCGAAAGTATCTTTTAAATCACTGCCATGCTTGGTTGGCCAGTCACGAGTTCCCTCCCACATTACAAGTGCGAGGTCCGCTGCCGAAATTGATCTTTTGAAAAAAGAGAGCATGTAGTTTTCCTTGGGTCCAACACTGTGTGCTGCGGAGTTAACTGTCAAGTGTAAGGCACGCACTGATGATGGTTACATATCAACACATCACCAATCCGCAGCGTCCATCCGGGGTGTTTTCAGATTGCCGCCAACTTGGGGAATCAGGTCCAGGCGATGCCCTCTGGCACTATCGCCCGACTGGTAAAACACCATTTTTTCATCAACAAAACTGTAACTTGTGGTGGGGCCGAAAAGGTGTTCTGCTCCATACCACGTGTCCCCGCTTGCAAACTTTAATTTGTAAGCACCAAGCGGGAGTTCAATAGAAAGAGTGCTCCCCCTCCTTATGAAATATTTTGCCACGAACTCTCCCGTGTCCCAGTCTTGCACCTTCATCACGTAATGCCCATCGGATGATCTTGTGGTGACTTCGAGTGGCGCTGTAGTGCTCTTATTAAAGAGAACCCGATCACTGAGTGTTAAAACTCCTTGGTTTGGTAGCGGTTCTTCTGGCACAGAAAAGACCGGCTTGAAATCAATGCCAGGCCGAACATCGCGCCTATCTGACACTTCTTGGGCTGGAGGTGATGCCTGAACTGGCTGCTGACTGTAGCTGACTGCTGGCCGGGGTGCGGTGCTTGCAGTATCTGAAGTTGAATTTGCTTTCAGCACGGCAAAACCCAGAAGCAACAAGCACAATGCGACGACTCCAGCCGGTCCATGATAATAACCGGGATGAAGATCAAAATCGCCAAGACGCTCCCAAAAAGGTTTCTCCTGGGAGGGGTGGAAAAGTGGTTTCAAACTGTCGAGTGCTTCCCTTGTCTTCGGAGTCGGACTTAATTCAAAGGAAGCAGAGAGTGCTCGGTAAGCTTCTTCGTGCCGTTTGGCCTTAAAAAGCTGATATCCGAGAGCGTTCAGAAGCATGAGATTATTCTCCCTATGTTGCTCCCCTCCATGAGCGTTGGTGTAAAGGGCTTTGAGTGTCCACACAAAAGCCACGTAACCCCACCAACCAAGGAACATCGTGGTTGCACTGGCGGCAAGCGACTCCTTTACCCGGCACCTTCCACATAAAATCTTTGTCTTCGGAGATTTTTGTGACATTGAGAAAAACCCATACACGCGCCAGGTAGTTGAAACGCGAAGCGAGGAATTAATTCCTTTGCAGCTCTCACAACAAAAAGTTGGTTCTGCCTTAGGTGGTTCAGTGCGGGTTTCAGGCTTGGTTGAAGGTCGTGGTTCCCGCTGTGTCTGTTTGGATTCTGCCGCCTGCAATTCCCTGTCGTGGGAAGCTCTTGATTGGAGGTCGGACAGAATCGTGTATGCCTCGTTCAGTTGGCGTGTCCACTCTGCGGCTTGAGGAGACTTATTAACGTCCGGGTGGCACCCCTTAACAAGATAGCGATACGCCTGCTTAATTTGTTCCGCAGTAGCAGTTCGAGGCACACCCAAGACCTTGTAGTAATCCTTCATTGGCTATCTGCTCGGAAGAATAGATTGTTCGCACTGTAGCGCCAACCAAAAATTCCAGAAGCCAAGCGCATTCTGGTCATGCCACGCAGTCGTCGGAAACCACTCAATAGCCCCCACCTCTCCACCCAAAGTATTTTATGACCAAGAAACCCCGTGAACGCATACCACAAAGCCAGGTGCTAGAGTGGTTGCAACAACAACACCCACAGCTCCACACCGGAGCCGAGATTGATCGCGCCTGGATATGGCTCACTACCAACCTCCAGGGCGAACACAACAAGCCGATACGTGAGTCGCTCAAGTCGTATGGCTTCATCTTCCACCGCAAAGGTGGACACCACCTGAGCAGCGGCAAGCTGGGCATGTGGGGACATTCGTGCCTCAAGCCCCTGCCCTTCAAACGCAAAGGAAAGCCGAACAAATCGGCATCGTCCTCAGCAGAACCAACCGACGACACCGAAAACCAAGACAGCGATTTCACCGATAACCCAATCGATTCCGACGCACTCGCATTTCTAAACAGCTAAAATTATGACAGCAACCGAAACCAAACCCAAAGCAACACCACAACAGGGCTACGAAGTCCTGTGCCGACTGATGGCTCCCAAGTTCACCGACAAAATGACAGAGCCACAGAGGGCAGCAGAGACAGCAACCAAGGCCGATGTGCAGAAGAAAGTCATGGCTCACCTCCGAGCCGTCACTGGCCTGACCATTGCGCTCCCTGTCTTTCACAACAACGCTGACTTCTCCGATGACGACAAGATCGCGTTCTACAAGGACTGTGTCAGTGCCATCGTCCACCGGGAATGGCACAAGTTAAAAGGCCAGGTGGGAGTTGGGGATAAACGGGTTGAATCTCCCGCATCAGATGCTGCACCAATCGTCTCAGCTCCACAGGAGCCACCTGCTCCAACCGTCCCAGCTCCCGTCAACCCCGATAGCGTAATCGAGATAAAGGAGAGCGATGATGACCTGACCAAAGCCATCTTGAAGCGCATCATTCCCAGGCTGCCGAAGGGTGGTGTCGATGCCGATGCAGTGAAGCAGATTGTTCGCAGTGAACTGCCTTTTGCCCTGCCGGACATCCACGATGAGGTGAAGAAAGCCTTGAGTAATGGTTCGTTCCCCGTGGAACGTGTGAAAAACCTGATCGCGGAAGCCATCAAGGACATGGGGGTGCAGCGTATCGCCATCATCAGTCCCACTGGCGAGGTCAAGGAAGTGGGACGTCAACATTACAAGTTCGGTTTGCTCATGGCCTGCGTCTCCCAGCGTCTCTGCGTCATGCTAGTTGGCCCGGCTGGCGGCGGTAAGACGACAGGGGCCGCCATGGTCGCCAAGGCGCTGGACATGAAGTTTGGTGCCATGTCGCTTGGGCCAATGACCAGCAAGGCCGACTTCTACGGCTACAAGGATGCCACTGGTGAGTATCACACCACGCTGCTGGCTCAAATCGCGGAGCAAGGCGGCGTCATGCTCTTGGATGAATGGGACGCAGCACACGCTGGCTGTGCCACCTATACCAACATGCTCCTGGCAAATGAGGAGTTCGCCACGCCAATTGGCATGAAACAGAAGCACAAGGATTTCATCCTGATCGCCGGAGCCAATACCTTTGGTCAAGGTGCAGACAGGTTGTATGTTGGGCGCAATCAGTTGGACGCTGCCACGCTGGACAGGTTTGTGGTCATTGACTGGGATTACGACGAGGGACTGGAAGCCTCGCTCATTGGCCTCACCAAACCCTCACCCACCTTTGAGAACACTCTTGGTGGCATACTTGAACCAGACCAATGGTTCGCACGAGTCACTGCCATTCGCCAGGCAGTTGAAACACTCAAGGTTCGGGCTGTCATCAGTCCTCGCGCCACAGTTCACGGCGTGAAACTCTTCGATGCCGGTATTGGCCAGACCCATGTAGAGAACATGGTTATCTGGAAAGGCATGGACATCGCAACCCGCCAGAAGATTGAAAACGCACTCTAACCTATGGAAGCAATCGACAATCCCACGACTGGGACATATATCCGCCGGTATGAGGACTGGGCTGAATGGATGCAGTATGCAGCCAAGGATGCCACCTTCCTGCCCCCTGAATCACGAATGAGCCGCCGAGTTGGACACGCAAACTGGGCTGGCACCGAAACATTTGAGGAGGCTTTCAAGCTGGCCACACACGGCTGGGCGGAAGGACGCGACCGGGTGAAGGAAATGGCCGACCGCATTCGTTCCGTGATCTGTAGCAAGATCGTCAGGCCGGAGCCGAGGTTTGCTGAGGCTGGGGATGAAGTGTGCGTAGGCCGTTACCTGGAAGGCGAGCCGAGTCACATGATCGAGTTCCCACCACAGGAGCACAACGCCAGCGGTGGACGCATCGTAAGCATCGGACTCAACGTCTTCGTGAGCGCAGGGTGCAACCGCGAGCTGTTCCAAATGCGCGGTGCTGCCATCGTGGCCATGATCGATGCACTGGAAACCTTGGGCTATCGTTGCGAGTTGACTATGTGCATGGGCTGCACTGGTCAAGGCAAGGGCAGTTACCAGATGACTGTCCCGGTCAAGAAGGCAAGTGAACAACCAGAAATGGACCGGCTGTCCTTCATCTTCTCCCATGAATCGATCTTCCGCCGATTGCAATTCGCTGTTGGTGAAACGGACCCGAGCCGAGCCTGCCAGGACCAATTTGGAATCGGCAGCTATTACTGGACACCAGGCAAGTATGCCGAGGCGAGGAAGCATGACTTCTTTTTTGAGAACATGAGCAGCACCGAGGACAATGCTTGCTGGAGGTCATACGAGTTAGCCAGCGAAGAAGTGTTGCGACTGCTCAGGGCAAGTGGGCTGGTGGAACTGGAGGATAAAGCGTCCATGGAGCAATCAACGTAAACAGTCTGCAACAAGAACACTTTCAACATTGGAGACAACCTTATGAGCAAAGTATATCTATCACTTCACCATGGCCGCAGAACGCCAGATGAATCACTCAGCGATTGGGGGCCGGATGGACCAATCTTCGGACCATTCGACTGGGTGCATACCACCTATGCCGCTGATGTTCGCTGCGGAGATAATGACGGAAGTAACCTGATCGAGCTGCACATCGACGAAGATTGCCTTTACTACGGTGGCATGTGGTATGGCGACTGGTCGGTGTTTGCTGGAGAGCTGGATGAGCAGCAACAGGCCAGACTCACAATCGCTGACGAGAACAAAACAATCACTCTTCATCAGTGGAAACAGGCTTTGGAAATGCAATCTAAAGCAAGGTTCGGGCTGGAGCTGAATGACATTGGCGAAGAGGACGACTTCAAGGATGCCTGGTCAGAGGGTGACAAGCCGGATGAATACCTGGACTGGGTGAAAGAGAAACGTGATCTGACAGAAATAAAGGAGGTAATGTGAGCGAATTGATACGACGGATGTTCCCCTATGATGGTGAGCCTTATGGTTGGATGCTCACCTTTGACCACTTCGACAACAAACCCAGCTCAGTCGCTGGACCGAACGCCATGTCAGACGAGATTCTGGCAAGGCTCAAGGCTGGCGAAGGCAAAGAGTTCAGGTTGCTGGACGACGACAACAACTTGATGGCAGAAGGTAGATATTTGGGGCCAGACGATGAAACCGAGTTTGGACCACTGGATGATTATGGTCTGCCCAACTGGGGCTGCACCATGATTCAATACCGCAACAAGGAAGGAATGTTCGAGACGATATAGTCAGCTCACCCGCCAATCATGCCAGGAGTTTTCACACGGCCTCGCGCATGGTTAGGCATCGTCATTTGTCCAGCCAAACCTTCTTCTGTGAAAGCTGCGGCAAAATCTCCTCGACGAGCGGAGCAATGACTTGCTGCACTCGCGACTCGTCCCGCTTCTGCAACCGGCGATAAGTGCGAAAGGTCAGCCCGAGCGCGTGTCCTGCCAACTCGGTAAGAACACCACGCAAAACTCGCTCTTTGGTAAATCCTCGCGACTTGACCAGCAGTGAACCATCGGGTGGATGGAAGAATGCGATAACCGTCGGATTCTCTCCAAGCGAGGAACTCAGCCTCACCGTCTGAATGCCCGCCGTCCACTCCGCTGGCAACGCGGAAAAGATGACCGGAACATCCGCCTTGCAGATGGCGTGAGGCGGATGAACAGTGACCTTGTCTTCGATGACTTTCATGGTGTATGGACGCTGACATGGCGGACCCGCCTAACAATTAATATACAACCTGTGATTCGGGTGTTGAAACATTCGGTGCCTCATAGGCGCGGTGGGAGGTTGCCACTGGAGGTGCTGCTCTCTCGCACTGTGGAGGAGTTTTCACACAGCCTCGCGCATGGTTAGGTGGCTCGATCATACTGAACACGAAATCGGCGAACAGGTGGATTCTCCGCATCGCTGTAATCCTCGAATGAAAACTCCAGTAGCCCAAACCCAAGTAAAGACTGCAACTCCCGACGCATGAGTGGCCATGGCATGGCACCCGGAGATTCGGACTCCTCCCGGCCACGGCAAATGAGCAAGAGCGTGCCTGATGGTGCAACAAGGTCACCAATGCACCGCATGGCTCTCTGGCGCATTTCAGGAGGAAAAACTTGAAGCGTGTATGACTCCAAAACGAAATCAAATGCACCATGCCAAGCCGGTGGCACTGCGAACAAGTCAGCCGTGATGTAAGTAACACTCGAATCCGGAAAGCGCCGTTGACACCACTCAATAGCCGTCGGAGAAATGTCGAAAGCAACAACACTACCTCCTGCCGATGCAAGATACTCGGCATCGTCCCCCAAGCCGCAACCAATCTTCAGGCAACGCTTGCCTTGAAAATCGAAACCCGTCCGCCGATGCCAGTCACAAAGCTGCGGATTGGGAACCATGTCTGCCCATGGAATGATAGTCTCGTCTCCCCGCGCCTTATGATACAGCGCTTCAAACCAACTAAGATTGTCATTGCGCTCTGCGTGCTCGGAACAAAGTTTCCTAGCAAATGTGCGATCTTTTGGCTTCGTGGTCATAACACATGGAAAGCGGCCTAACGATTAATATGCAACCTCAGGTTTGTATATTGAACTGCTTGCGATAATTGGAAGTGATTTATAATCAGCAACACCTTGCTCCTAATACACGAACCAGCCGCGCACAGGAAAGCACAAAATTCGCAGGATTGATTGCGCTGTCACACCAGATTGTAACTATAAATTAAACAACCACACAACTTGACCGAGCCGCTGTGCCTAAAGCATGGCGGCTTTTTTATTTATGAACCAAACAAGAAGCACCATCGCGTTAGAGAACATCGAGGAAGTCCTGGCAGCGGAGACATCGCCCAAGTGGGCAACGCTGGCCGGACAACAGCAATACTTCACGCCCAATGAGCTGAGGGATTACTGCGTCAGTCACCTCAGAACCAAGTCCCCCGTCACCGTCATTGATCCCCAGTGTGGCGAAGGCGCACTGGTCAAGGGGCTGGGCGGCTGGGGCACCACACGCTACGGCATCGACATCGACAACCGTATCGAAGGCGAGGACATCAAGCTCATCACCGGCAACTTCATGAAGGTCTGGGAAGTCATCAAAGACCTGAGCGGCATCTACAATATGCGCTGGGCCATGGGCAACGCCAACCCGCCATTCGGCAAGCGCTGGAAGGATGATGACGGGAAGATGATTGACTCCACAGACGCGACCTGGAAGTTCCTGACCGAGCATTGCAACACTGGTTACTTCATTAGCAACCACAAGACCATTGAACGCCTGGGCATCGACAAACACCCATGGGTTTATAAATACGAAACCAAGGCTTCCGTCTGGAACCAGTGTGAAGTCGTGGTTGGCATCGTCTGGTATGAGAATTCAGCCAAATCCTCAGCCACTCACTACCATGAGCTGAACACCGCATGGGAGAGAGTGAAGGAAATCATCGACGAAGAGGCAACGAATCGCCCCAAGTTCAACATCTACTTGGACCGCGCTGGTTACCTGCAAACGTATCTGTCAGTCAGGACCACCGTGAAGCGCAGGATCGGACGTGATGAAATCCTCCGGCTGCACCGCGTCAAGGACTGCCATCCCCTCACCCTCACCACCGAAAAGGAAACCCGCGACCTGATGAAGGAGTTGGTGGGCTGCGGACTCTACACCATCGAACCCGCTGCCAAGAGCGCCATTGAGCAGGCGCTGGCAGATGTTCACAAGGTTCAATGTCCCATCATGCCAGTCACCGACTTTGAACGTGTGGCCTACGCTGATGAGGAAGAACACCTGGAGTGTCACACCACCGTCCACAACGACAAGATGCACTTCACCGCTGGCATGAAGTATCCCGTTGTCACCGGCACCTACACGTTCAGGACGGTCTTCAAACGTAACAAGGTCCACTGGAATGAGGAGTCCAAGACCATGTTCACCAAGGAGCACGAATGCAGCCTGTCCGGCTCGGATCGTTACATCGCAATTTGCGATGACAATGAGAAGCCTTGCAAGTTCATGGACAAGGCAGGACAGGATGAGTTCGATGAATCATTCCTCTGGATGATATTCAAGAAGCCGGAAGTCAGAACGGTCGTTGAGCTGTTCCCTGACCGTTACGAGCAGAACCTTTCCATCCTCAAGTCGTGCGAGATGTTGGCTGGCTACAACTACTACGCTGGCCAGACACCGTATCTGGCGCGAGTGGCATCCAAGGATTACGGTTTAGTAGCGGGTGCAACAGGGTGCCACGAGAAAGGCGCTATGATTCTTCTTGCAGACGGTTCAGTTAAGAAAGTGGAAGATGTGCGCGTTGGTGACGAGCTTCAAGGCTGGGATGGAACACCACGCCGAGTTTTGGAATTGCGACGTGGGCAAGATGAAATGATGCGTATTGTTCCAACCAAGGGCGAACCGTTCGTTGTAAACATTAATCACATCCTTACCCTTGTTCGCACAAACAAAAGCCGTAATGAGGCCAGCAAGGCCACCGTAATTGACGTAAGCGTGAAGGATTGGCTGAGTTGGAATACAACCCAGAAACACATCCACAAATTATTTCGAGTGCCAGTCCAATGGCCGGAAGTAAGACAACCGATCACTCCTTATTTCCTCGGCTTGTTGCTTGGCGATGGTTTCTTAAAAGAAGGGCAACTCAGTTTCAGCAAACCCGACCCCGAAACAGAGCAGTTCGTTCGTCTCCACTCGAGGCGTAACGGCTGGGGTATCAGGAAGAGTCAACGAGGACCAGGAAACCCGACGTTTCACTTCACCAAATGCGACAGTCTACGTCGTTCCCTATTTCGATTGGGGTTGGCTGGAAAGCATTCAGGAAACAAGTTCATTCCCGAAGTCTTTAAGGTATGCAGCATAAATCAGCGCCTGGAAGTATTGGCTGGCTTAATGGACACAGATGGGAGCTTGTCCTGCGGGGGATACGACTACATATCCAAGTCTAGGCAACTTGCTGAAGACGTGGCATTTGTTGCCCGTAGCGTTGGTCTGGCCGCTTATATCAAACCGTGCGTCAAAAGCTGTCAGGGTGGATTTTGCGGCACGTATTACCGAGTCAGTATTTCTGGTAATTGCAATATGATACCGTGTCGCATCGCTCGAAGAAAGGCTCCAGTGCGAAAGCAAAAAAAGGACGTCCTACGAACTGGCTTTAAGGTGGAGCGACTGGGCCGTGATGATTATTACGGCTTCACCATTACCGGAGATGGCCGCTACGTGATGGGTGATTTCACAGTCACTCATAACACCGGCAAAACGCTAATGGCAATCAGCCTGCTCGCCATGAAGGGACCAAAGCGTGCGCTCATTGTGGCACCTCAAGGCACCATGCGCTCAAGCGAAATGGGCGAAGAGGAAGATGAGGAGTCCCAGGAATACAACGCCTCCCAGTGGGTGAGCGAGATTGCGCAGTTCGCACCCTTCCTGCAAATCTGGGAAATCTTCTGTCTGGAGGATTACCAGCGGATCAAGGCGCAGAACGGTGGAGAGCTACCGTCCGGCGTGTATGTCACCTACTATCAAGCCATGTTCCAGAACGGAGCCAGGGAGAGCGCGGCTGACAAGTGGGACGATGAGAAGCTGAACGCGATGTTCCCAGACGAAGGCTACGCCAAGCTGCCATTGATTGAAGGTCGTGGCAATGAAGCGCACTGGTGCAATACCATTGGCAAGGAACACCACGGCATTCGTTGCGTGCTGCAACCATCCCTGTCCACCATTATCGGGCATGAGTTCGACATGGTGATGCTGGATGAAGCTCACCTTTGCACCAACCTGTCTGCGAACGTGACGCAAATCATGATCCGCTTGCAGCCCAGGTATCGCTACGCACTCACTGCCACACCCATCCCCAACATCGTGAGCAACCTGTTCTCGTTGTGCGGTTGGTTGGCAGTGTCGCATTGGTTCATGGGTAACAGGCGTAACGCGGCATGGCCGTATGCACGTCACGAGCTGGGCAGGTTCAACGAGACATTCCTGAGCGAGGAACGCGACGAGACACAGGAGCAAATGAACAGGGCGGCTGACAAGAAATGGAAGGGCAAATGCGTCAAGACATCGCCCATCATCTCCAGCCCAGCGCGACTGCTCAAGCTGCTCAAGCCAATCATGGCCTACATCAGCAAGAAGGAATGCAACCCGAACTACCAGGACGCGAAGGTAATCGACGTGCGTGTTCCAATGGGTGTGGAGCAATCCCGTCTGTATGGTCACTTCCTGAACCGGAGCAACGTACCGGGTCGGCATCCTTTGATCCGCGCAAGGAGACAGACCGCCTACCTTCGCGCCATCTGTGCGGACCCTGCTGGGTTTGAGAAGTCACCGCCTGGGATGAAGGTCAAGAGCAACATGAATCCCAAGACCGTTGCCATCATGGAGCTGGTCAGGGAAATCATGGGACAAGGCGAGCAAGTGGTAATCATCAGCGCTCGCGTCGGTCAGACGGATACTTTGATGAGGCTGCTGACAGAGGCCGGCGTCAAGGTTTCGCGCATCGACTCAAAGGTGCCAGCCAGCCAGCACAGCTATCAGGCAAACCTGTTCAAGAAAGGAAAGACACAGGTGATGCTCATGGGTATCAAGTGCGCGGCAGCGCATTCGTTCAGCCAGTGCAAATACGAAATCATTGGCTCACTCGAATACAGCAACGGACCATTGGACCAGGCTAAGGGCCGAGTGGACCGTGTGAACAGCAGGCCAGGTGTAACCATCTACGTCATCCTTCACGCTCGCAGCATCGAAGAAACACAGTTCGATGTCGTGGCAACCAAGCAGGACGCGGCTACGATCTGCCTCATGGGCAAGCGAGTCCCGCGAGGCTTCAAGCCGGTTGACATGTCGGAAGTATTGGCAAACTCCATATCCCGTTTCGACGTGAGTGGTGCATCGCCTGAGTCAGAGTGCGAACTTGCCTGGCCAAAACTTAGATCAGCCATCAAGGACAGTTTGTTGGTCACTACTGCTCAATAGATAAAATGCTACTTCCGCCAAGCAGTTGTGGAAACGAATACCTGCAAAACATTTCCAAATGAAACGAAGCTGACAGCTTTAGCTCATAGCAGCCGCCTCCGAAACACTCAAATTGTATTTGCTGGTGAAGATGCAGTTCTAACTGTGACTTCATCCTTGCAACAATACGCTGACGAACCCTTATGGTGATTACCCCGTCTTCCAAGCTCCAGGAGTTGTGTTCATTCATATAATCCGGGTTTTCACCCTTCGCTAGTTTAGTCAACCCAAATCGTTCACGGTGCCCTCCCCAACCCCTTCAGTCATAAATCCTCAAACCTATGTATCAAATCCAAATTACCATCGAAGAACTCAAACCAGGAATGCTGGCTTTCAAAGCCAAGCCCATTTCCGATCAGGACACCACCGACTTAGAACAACAAGCCGGGGAGTTGGTAAACAGTGACATTCACCAACTGATTGCAGGCATCAGCCAATGCTCCAGCCAGAGTGAATTAATTACCGGCCAGAGCAAGAGCGCGGATTCAATTTACGAAACCCGCAAAGACCATTGGCAGAACAACGCCGGGGATGGATTCAATCCGTCCCGCAATTAACCTTCACCTCCCCTGCCCTCCAGCCTGGATGCTTTGTCGGATAAAGCGTCAGTGTAGTGCTTCTCAGAAACAATCCTATGAAACTAGTAAACAAAAAGGGCATATTCCATGCCCAGTTCAAAACCACCCAAGGCACAACCAAGACCATTACCACCCGTTGCACCAACCGCGCCGATGCCGAGCGTGTCGTCAAGGAAAGCGGATTAAAAGACCTGGAATTGGCTGCCAGGGCCGGACGCCTGACGCAGGAGGCCATCGGGTATCTGATCAGTGGCAGGAAGCTCACGCTCCAGAAAGCCCTGGAGGACTACCAGGAATGGATGGAGACGCGGGGCAAGTCACCTCGGACGATCATGAACAATGTGCACTACATCCGCTCCTGGATCACTGCGGCTCAGGTTGAAGCTCTCCCACCAGCGGCGATCACGGAGAAACACATCTCGGACTGGATTAATAACCGGGAGTCGCAGACCAAAGCCAATAGCCGTACCATCATGCTGGCTGCAATCCGTTCCTTCTTCTTCTTCATTGCAGGCAAAGGCTGGACTCCGAATGACCCGTCCAAGCTGGTGAGTGTGAATTACAAGATTCTGAGCCATGTTCAGAAGGAAACCACGGTTAAGCGCGTCTTCACGGCAGCGGAGTATGATGGGCTGGTTAAAGCCACCGACGGCTTCTGGAGGTTCGCCATCCAAGCCAGCCGGGAGCTGGGTTTGCGCCTGGGTGATATTTGCCAGTTGGAATGGGATTGTTTCAGGCAACCGGGGTATATCACTGTTTGGACGGACAAGCGGGATAAACGGGTGTCGCTAAAGATGAGTGATGGTCTGGCACAGGCGGCTACGCTCCAGCCGGTTGCTCATGCCAGATATGTCTTCCCTGAAGAGCGAGACATCATCAATGATCCGACGCGAAGAGCTTATCTCTCGGTCAGCTTCACACGTATCTGTGCTCGGCTGGGCCTCAAAGGCAAGTCCTTCCATTGCCTGCGGCATACCTTTGCTACTGAGTCAAATGCGGAAGGCAGATCATTGACACAGATCGCCAGTGACATGGGCCACAGCAGCACGAGAACGACTGAGGGTTATGTCCACAAAATCTGAACTCAAGGGAGTTTGGGAGGCTGAGGGCACTTGGTTTGGGACCAAGTTGTCTCACAAAAAGGCTTTCCCAACTCACCAATGTTTGCGGGTGTTTCGTAATGGTTGGCTTTTCATTTTTGCCAAGGGTGCATACCGCCAGGTGCATACCCATGGCAGTTTCACAGGTCACTTTGTTGCTCTTGGTAGCAATCTGACCATGTCCCCTGCCTCTCCAGCACCCTTGACGACAAGGACCTGCTTGAAAACTCCACACCGCTAATTGGTTTCAGTTCGAGAAAATTGTTGAAGCCATATATCGAAAGCTTGGCTAATAGGTGATATGGCTTTGGGTGGGGCCAGATGCGAGAATCCCGTCATCCACTTCGCCAAGGCGTTCTTGATACGCTCCTGTTCGGGTGCGAGCGGCATAACGAATCTCCTCACGACTTGATCACCTTGGCTGAACGGTCCAGTCGACGATGCAGATATGAAACCATCGTGAGTAGGTCCAATGCATCTTGCTCCTCAATCGTCCAGTGAATCTTGGGTGCGTGGGCAGTCACATTCCGAAACGTGCCAAACACACCTTTCAGTAGATTTGCGAAACCTTTGTGCTCGGATTGTTCGGTTTCGATGCGCAGGCTATTAATCGCCAATACTGGATTCTTTAAGGAGAATGCTTGATCCACCAATTCTGCGCCGTCTGACAACAGTCCGCTCTTGGTCCGAATCTTATCTGCAACACTCTTGGTCGCTTCAAAAACCGCATGAAAGTAATTATCTTTTAAGAGTTCTTCCCGACAGAATGCCAGCACGTCCCCATGAACCTGCCTTTGCTCCAAAAGCTTCCGCAACCGACCGGCTCGCTGGGCTGCTTCGCTCAAAGTTCGAGCTGCTGTTGCGACACGGATTCTCCCATCTTCGCCAAGTTGAAGCCCCACGAATGAAATCACCACATTCAGACGGTGACGAACTTCCTCAAACCGGCTTGTCTGGCCCACGAAGCGAACAGGGTTCATAACCGCTGAATGAATGCCATAACATTATTCCCGCAACCGTCTTGCTTCTGTCGAACCGTTAGCGCGAGCGTGATGCGCTCCCACTTCGGAGTTCCCCCTTGTTCCACAATCCTGCACTCCGAGAACAAGGAAGAGAATTCGCGATGTGTGGCCGTGCCTTCGAGCACGTTCCCGATCTGACGAAGTATTGTATCGCTAAAAATCGGGAGATTCATTTCCAGTGCTCCTGCTTTGCCAAAGCTTCCTCAACCATCTCCTCGGCCTTTTCGTTCATTCGCAACTCGTGGTCTGGACGAAGACGGCGGTAAATGAAATTGAAGAACAATGGATTCCGTGATCTGCCGTCACAAATCATATCCTGGATGTGTCTGGCAAGCCGATCGATTTCGCCGAAATTTTGCTTTCCGGAAATTGCCCTGGCGAAAACCTTCTCAATCTGACCTTTCAATTTCTCCAACGCTGAGACGGCATCCCTCTGTCGAATACACTCCCTAACGGCCCAAACTACAGCCGGGGCAATCGGCACATAAACTGAAAGCACCATGTCACGAACCCGCTGGTCAGCGGTAAAGGAAATCGCCACGACGCCAACCACAAGCGTGGCGACGGCAGCAACAAGCCAGCGAGCATATTTGCGCCGCTGCGACATGTCCCACCAGACTGCCGCCCTCTGGCAAATGAGGCGTGCGAGAGAAGACGGAAGGCGACCAACTTCCACGGGATACCAATCTCGGTGATTCGCCTTGGGGTCTTTTCGTCTGAAAGCGTCAGCAGCTTCGTTCAGTTCCTCCGTTTCCGGTGGACTAGAACAACGGATTTCATTCCAACCTAGACCGAATAACTCGCAATCGAATTGCTCCTGCATTTTTGCAGCAACTTTCTTGCGGTCGCTTTGGATTCGGTCCAGCCACAAAACATCAATCCACCCAAAGAGGAGGGAGAACGGCGTGGTCACGGTCTTCGCCTCTGGCCATCGTAAAGCAACCAACGACATCACCAAGGCACACGGAACGGACAGGATCAACTGCCAGCCAGCCACGACCTTCGCGTGCCCGTAGAGATGCGACCAAGCAGCAATGTGCTTCAGCGAACGCTCGATGTTCTGCTTTTCGGGAATATCACAGAGGGTTTCAGGTTGGTTCATCTGAACAACTTGTAGTTGAAAACGTAGTTCCACTGACCCAGCGCCTCATCCACTTTTCCGTTGCGCTCTGCAATAAGCGCCGCCTTCGCATGATCGCGGGAGTTTTTCACCGACGCCAAGGCCATCGCGCGTTGCGCCTCAGACTTGGTCGCCGCAATGTTGCCGTTGATGCGATAGGGATCAAGAATGCCAGCGCAATCCCGCTCCGCCATCCTTTGAAGCAACTCGGTCATGCACTCGGCGTAACTCTTGACTCCGTTGCAAATTCCTTCACTCGCCAAAACCATTTCGATGTGAAATGATGAAATCGGAATCGCGGGATCACGGCAGACGCGCCAGAATTTGAAAAGCTGTGCTACCGCCCGAAGTTTCCCGCCACTCTCCTGATTCTTTAACGCGATGTAGCCGTTATGAATATCCGGGCTAGTGAGCATCCAACGCCCATTTCCATCGGGAACGTAATAGAGCGGACGTTTGTATTCCTTGGAAAAACCGCCCCAAGCTGCGGGCACGACATCAATATCCATGTCCCAGAACTCAACGACGATTGCGTGAACGTCTCGCCCAACCTTGGTGCTCGGCAGACGCGCGGCGATCTCCTTCCGGAACCTGTCGAGTATCGTGAAGGATGACTTCCATTCACTGCCCCACCAAACCTCGTCGAGTGGTATTTGGGCGAACACATCAACATCGCTCCGTCCCCGGATGAAAGTCCCTCGGCTAAAGCTCCCGGCTTTGGGGAATTTCCTCGCCGCGAAAACCGTTTCGAGCCGCGTCTTGATCGTCTCAAAATGTTTTGCCGCTGCCTGAACCTCCCCGCCAGTCGGCTGGATTCGATTTAGGAGGCTTTTCAAAGCGTCTGAAACTGTGTTCATGTGACAATGATTCTGAATTTGGGTCCCGTAGTCATGTCATGTAACTAATCGCGAAATTCCAAAGGTTGTGGTTTACATCTTCTCAATATCAAAGATGAGTTTCCCAACTGTCCCTTGATCCACCTTCAAAGCTGGGAATCGAATTCGGGCATCTCCGTTAAGCCGCGACGAGTGTGAAACTGTCGCTTTAGAAACCCAGTTACACGCGATTGAGTTAGTCTTTACGTCCACGACAACGATAAGAATGGGTAAGTTAGAATTTAGAATCTCATTTGCTTGTTTGTTGGACATTACAAAAATCATTTCTTCAGGAATCGGCTTCTCTGTCGCAATGACTTTCACCGTGATGTTGATTAGCCGCCCTGCTTTTGTCTGGAAAGCAGCCATGTAGTCCCAGGTGGCACCTTGGAAAGTTGCCTGAGCTAGAAACTTGGGATTCAATTCGCGGAGGAACAATTCCGCAAGAATCTCGGCTCGTCGCTGAACGTAATCGGGTAAGCTCACACAAATTTTGATTGAGGGGATTTCGGCGTGTTCGCCTTCCAGTGCGCGGCGATCTCCGCGTGCAAGGCTCTGAGATTGGTTGGAGTCAACTCGTAGTGGGCAGGTATCGTCGCCATGCCCTTGCTCCCTTTCGCAATCGCGCGCACAAACACCCTCCACGTTGACTCGCAGACACCAATTACATATGCAGGAATTGGAAGCAGTGCCAAACGCTCGACATCCTTCTTCGTGAGTTGAACCGGGAGGGATTTCTTCGCATTGTTTACACCCTTGCCCGAAGTTTTAACCTGAAACAATGCTACGGGCGTTTGCTTTCCGTCACCTTCAAGCTCAGCGTAGTAATCAAGCGTTGGCCACTTCTCGCCGAGGAACGCCGGACGAATGAGTGGTTTGTTCCCCCCCGCGTAATCGGTAAGGGCTAGATAAGCAATTTTCTCACCTCGTTCGCCACGGATGTTTGTGAGTTCGCCCTGCTGAATGATATTAAGTTTCGCTTTCTTAGACTTTTTCATCGTCAATTGGGAATGAGTTCCTCATTGCGCAGTCTGTTGGCCTTGTCTTGGGAATTGAGAATGGATCAAAAAACGATGTCCACTCAATCGAACGTGATTCGGAGGAGTTTTCATTGGATTAAGTCGAGCTGTTCCTTTTCCGGAGATTTTGAAAGATCGCGACGAAACAACAATTCTGCCTCTTTGGATGCGTCCAGTTGAAGCGCAACGTAGGTATCGTTGATGAGGACTTTGGGCGGCGGAGTGGTTGTAGTTATGATGTATTGAAACGGACAGCCTCCAAGCTCTTGGAAGTCAGATTCCAACTGCGCCGCAAATCGGAAAAAGCCACGATAAAGACGCAAGCCCAAGTCCGCCTCGCGCGGGCTGTCGTGCAACAGAAATCCCGGAAGATAGGACCGCGACGAAAATGAGTTGTATATGAGGCAGCTGATGTCGGCTAACAAGACCGCAAGCGTTTCCATCGCCTCGCCCGTCATCGTTCCGCCGTGGGTGATTTGAAAATGCAACTCGCGATCCTCCAACATAACCCGGCCGTCGTAATTTGTTGATGGCAGCACTCTCTTTGCCGCTGCTGAAAAGATGGTGTTGAGAAGATCGCGATTGGTGTCGTGTTCGGCAAGGAGGCGATTCAAATCAGTTTCTTTCGCTTCAACTTGTTTCCGCAAACCTTCGATGATTCCAAAGTGTTCCTGTAATTTTGCATATTTGTCTGGAGCTTCGTGGCGCAATTTCCACAATGTTAAATTCTCCAAGTCAGCATCCAATTCGGTTTGGATGACCTTTTTCTGTGCTATATCAACCACTAGCTTGCTCTGCTGCTTTGTGAGATTCGTCCGCTTCAGTTCGTTGGATTGGATGCCGTGCTTCAAAGCCTTTTGTTGTGAGGCGACCTTTGCTCGTGCACTGGCTCGTTTGGCTTCCATTTGCTCGAGCGTGTGAGCGTCTTGGACTGCATTGCGTTTAACTAGCTCCTGTCTTTCCAAGACATAACTGCACTGACCGATTAAAACATCTCCGAAGGGACAGGTTTTATCCTTGTTCTCTTGCGTCTTTTGTCTGAAGTCTTCATTTCTTTTCAATCCAGCGCTTGCCTCGCATTCTGCCGTGGATTCGAGGGTGAAAAGACCGGCCAATTGCTGCAATTCGGTTTTGTTGGCGGCAATTGTTTCGTTCAGGGAGTTAATTTCAATTTGGAGTGCAAGCTCGGATTTTTCCAACTTCCCGATCTGCTCGCCCAACTCATATTTCGCTTTATCTGTGTAACGCTTAAGATCTGGAAGCATTTCGTCCGAGGATAGCGGGGCACTCTCGATTGCTCCACCGTCCTTCGGTAATATTTGCTTAAGCTGTTGCCGAGCCTTGGTGTCGTAGTGCTCGCGCCAGTAGGCTGGTTCCTTTTTGGCCACTTCCAGCGCGGCCTCCGCCCTCTCTAGCGATTGTTGGAGTTTAGATAGAGCTTCTTCACCGACAAGCTCATCGGGAAGAAAGAGGCCGAGAACGACCCGCATGACGAAAAGCGGGTCCGATTTCGGGAATCTGAATGCTGGCCAATCTGAATCACTTCGCGGAGACCGCCAGTCATGAATATTTTGGAATCGGGCTTCTTGATCCCTGGTGCACCACGCCAAAAGGTGCCCCCATTTGATGGGTTCATTCGTGCGGACGACCGTGGCGGATTCAAGCGGGTCAAGCAGAGCATCCAGTCCAATTTTTGCCGGATAAGTATCCTGATATGCGGCATCGCCCTTTTTTTCAATCAGTACTTCGATAGTCGATTCCTTGAGCACGTAGGAGTTCCGATTCTCACCCAACGGACGTAAAACCGCCCACTTAACCCCCTTCACAAATAGCTCTGCGCCAACATAGCCATTTGGAAACGCCTTTTTGATTAACCCGGTATTACTTTTGTTGGCGAATGATTTCTCTCCAAGCACGTATCGGAGCAATCGGCAGAATGTTGTCTTGCCTGCGCTATGCCCGGCAATGTCGCGTTTGTCATCTTCACCCTCGGGCTCTTCAGCCCAAACAATGTTCAGCCCTTTCTTCAGGGAAACGTCTCGGATCGGCGCATCTGCCAATTTTCTATAAATCGCAATTCGGCTTACCCAAACATCGGGTGTGCTTCGAGTCAGTTGCCTTGACAGTGATTTGAGAATGTTCATAGCCAATTTTTATGCCAGGGCATATTTGCTGTGCAATTGGTCAAAGGTTTCAACAGCTGCGGTTTGTTCTGGGGACAGCGAATTCTTTTGCCGCCTTTCCCTTAAAGAATCCAGGAGACTGAGGGCAAAGACAGCCAGCGCCCCGTGCTGACATGGAAACGACTGGTGGGTCGAATCAAAATGCACCCCTTGATGAATGGGACGACCAGTTTCAGTTCTTCCGATCTTGAGTGCACTCCGGTGCTCCTCCAAATAACTGAGACATTGAACCCACTTCAAACCTTTGGAGTGGATCGCCTTGAGTTCGGCTTTTATGGATGCGGTCCATGAATCCAATTGGGATTTGCTACCACTGCTCATGAAGACTCGGCACAAATCCGGATGAGTCGCAAGAATCAGCGCGTCGAGATGATCGCTGCTCGGTATGTTTTCTCGCCATGCGACGATTTCCAATGTGAGGGCACAAACAAGCTTGTCGGCCGCGTTTGAAGGATAGGCTTCTGCGAACGATGCAAACTCGGGAGAAGTCTGCGGCTTGGCAGAGGCAGTTTCCATTGGCGGATGGCAGGCACTGCGCATCTGCTGGCGGCGGATTCCACGACTGACAAACGCCTGCCAGTGCCGCTGGCTATCGGCGAAGCATCGTAGAGTCGAGATGCGGTCTTGGTGCGGTAGTGGCCGTGCTTTTCTCGTCATCCGCTTCACGATGGGGAAGGTATCGAGGATGTACGCGGTATCGTCGCGGTTCAGGCCGTAGAGGTGGAAGAAGGCGGCGTCGAGTTCGCACCGGAGTCGGAAGCGGCGCTCCTCGTCCCACCGGAACGGAGGGCCAGACCAACCGCAGTCCTGCGCGAACGCCTCCAGGTCCCACGCCGTGTAGATCAGCTCCAGCACGCGCGGCATCAGCCAGTCCTTGAGGGTCCGCGCGCCACCGCTCCATGCGCACTGTTGGGTGTAGATGGTTGGTGTGAGAACAGGAAGCTGCTTCAAATAAAAGTAGGTGAAATGGATTCCGCCAACCTTTTGTCTCGCGCAATAGTCGAAAGCAAAACTGTTCAAGTTTGACATCAGACACGCCATCAGCGTCGGATGTAGTGGCGAGAAAATCAGAGGCTTCGTGTGTCCGACACCTGCAATCGGTAAAACCGTCGCCAGCATCGTCCGCTCATTGGTTGGGCTGGTAACGTCCGTGAAACCGAGCAATGAATTTGGTTTTTCGCTGCTCAGCGCCTCAAGGACTGCTTGCTTCGCTACCCAGTAACGCGGCAGAGGAAGCCTCGCGGGATTAATGTGCGCCGCTTTATCCAAAGCCTCGCTCTGTCCTTGCCGAACTAACGCTGTCTCGCTTAGAACCACATCGGCGGCACGGTGGTCAAATGGCGCTGTCATCTTCGCTTCGTAAAGAGGTAAATATTCTGCTCCAGCACGGAAGAAAATGTTTTTTTCCAATTTCCAACCTTCAACTTCCAACTGCTCCCGTGTGCGGAACAGATGTGAATCGCTCGACATGTGAAACATCGTGTTGAAACGGATGCTCCAAGGGTTTTCCTCTTTTGGTTCTTCGCGGAACAGCACGGCCACGCGAAAGTAGATTACTTTGGTCAGATCAGCGTCACGGCGAGAGCGAAAGATGGGGCAAGTGCGCGTGTTGGGATTGAGTCGAGCAATGTCCTCAGCAGTGAGAGAGAACCGCCGCTGCTGGTCGCGCAAGTCTGCCACGTCATGGGCGAAGAATACGAACTCGGCTGCGTGAACTAGCCCACCAACCGGGCTACCACTTGTAAAAAGGCAGAACTTCATCCGGCTATCCACGGCCGCGAAGAGCCCCAGACGATTCTCGAAGTCAAAGAGACTCACGAGAGATCGGCGCTCGACTACATCCTGAAAGAAGAACTTAGTCGTGTCATCGGTGGCAATACCGCTGGGCAAAACCGCGCCCAACCGGCCTGCTTCTCCAAGACTGTTCCTCATTCGTTCGGCGAACACTGCATAGAGGTTGATGTCACCTCGTCCGCAAAGCGGGTAGAGGCCGCTGGTCCGCATGACATGACTTTCGCCCTCAGCCTGGCGGAGTGCGTTTTGGAACTCTGTGTGCAGTGCGGGCGTTTCCGTTTTGAGTGATTCAATGAGCCGTTTGCGCGCGGCGGTATTGGGCGCTTCAGCAATCTCCGGTCGGCGTTCAGCGAACCATTCCTTTTCCTGCAACTTTACGCGCTCCCAAGGTGGATTACCCAAAATCACGCCAAACCCGCCACGCTGGAAAACTTCCGGGAACGCGAGATGCCAATGGAAGAAGTTGTATTGTCTGGCGAGTTGCTGGACTTCCTTCATCATGTCATCCGGCAAGGCCACGCTTTTGGCAAAATCGCGGAGATGGCCGCTGGTGATACCGACGGCTTCGGCCAGACCGGAGGGCTGGGTGGTCGCTTTCGCGGGAGTCTTGGCCTTCCCGGCTGATTCCTGAAACGTCTCACCGAACAGTCCGGTTTGCGTTGCGGCAGTTTGAGCCTCGGTGGCGGCGGAGGGTGCGGCGGGCGCGAGAGGCGGTTCACCATCGGCCATTCGTTTGCGGATGACGAATGCGGCGCACCAGAGATTGGCGAGGTCCGTGGCCTTTTCAAAATCGCAGTTGTGCTGGAGTTGCTCGAAGGCAGCGGACTTTTGCTCGACGGCGCGTACGGAATCGTCAGGCAGGTTTTCGACGGCCACGGCGGCTTGTTGCAGTTGCTCGAACGTGGCGCGGTCTTCGAGCGCGAAGAGTTCGCCAAAGCCGCGACGTTCGCGGGCGTTTAGTTTCTTGAGAACAGCGCATGCTTTCTTGTCGTCTCCCTCGATGGCGGTGAAGGCGTCGTCGGGAACGCCTTCGGCAATGAGCGCAGGCGTCGCGCCGAGGAGACTGTTGCCGCACCGGACGTGATGGTCGAGGAAGGAGAGTGGTTTGCCCGCCTCCATCGCTTCGAGCCAGAGGCCGACTTTGCACAACTCGACGGACATAGGATTGATGTCCACGCCATAGATGCAATGGCTGATGACTTCACGAAGGGTGTGGCGAAGTTCACTCACACTTGGCTCATCGCCATTGGAGCGGAGAAGTGCAAGGCGGCGGGCGATTCGTTGCGCAGCGGCGATGAGGAAATGGCCGCTACCGCAGGCTGGGTCGCAGACTTTCAAGGCGATTACAGCTTGGTCGGCGGATTTGAAGCCGAGCCTGGCAAAGTTCTTCAGGCGGTCTTCGAGCACTGGGTCCAGCGCGGAGTCGAGCAAGCATTCGACCAGGCTGGAGGGCGTATAATAGCTGCCGCTGGTCTTGCGCTCGTTGCCAGCGGCTTGCTTGAAGGCGAAGTGCGACGGGAGCGTGTTTGTGGCGGGATGAATGACGGGGTGGAGTTCCAGCAGGCGTTCATACACCGAGCCGAACTCTTCCGTGGCGAGCGCACCGTAGTTCACGCGCGAAAACTGCCCGGTGTCCGGCTGGCGAAAGAGCGAGAGCTTGGCAAGCGCGGAGAGGAGCGTTCCGTTGTCGATCTCGGCGGCTTGGAGCGGACCGAGCGCGGCGGCGGAGAAAAGTTGTCCGCCGAGTCCAGTCAGTCCGAGTGGAGCGCCAGGGCCGTCGGTCTCGAACAGGCGGAAGCTGCTTCGCAGTCCGCGCCAGAGGTCGTGCTTGGTGGAATCAGCGAGCGAGCGACGTTCGGCAATACGGCGCAAGCGACCGATGCTGTAATGGTCGGTGTAAAGGCGGCGCTGGCGCTGCGTGGCGGCTTCGCTGAATAGGAGGCCGCGTTCTTCCGCTACCATCAAGAAGAGCAACCGGTAGATGAGCCGGAGCAGCGCGTAATACAGATCGCGGGCGGTGACGGAATTATTGGCAATAGCGGCTTGCAGACTTTCGTTTCGGGCGAGGAAGCCAGAGCCAAGCTCCTGAATGACTTGCTCAACGGCTATGCTTAAGCCATCGCGGATACGTGCGCCGGATTCGAGAGCGTCCTGATGATAACGTTCGAGCAGGGACTCGACGGATTTCTCCGGCGAGCGCGGCAGACGCGTGACGTGCAGGAGGCGGTAAAGAACCGCGAAGTCGGCGAACAGTTCCTCACTGAACATCCGGTCGAGATCGAACTCGACGTAGGATAGTTTGATGAGCCGTGTGGAATCACGAAGCAACCGCAGAAGTTTGCCGTTGGTGACAACGCCGTATAGGTGCTCGGTGAGGTTAAGGTATTCCTGCAAATGCGAGTGCGGACTGACGCGTGGGCCAGTGGTCGCTTTTTTGTCTAGCGACTCACGTGCACCGACAATATGGACATGAAATCCGCCGTGACTACGCAGGTGGTGCGAGATACGGAAGGGCTTGTCGCCAACGGGTTCGGACTGCGATTGGAATTCAAGTTCCGCGTAGCCAAGTAAACCGAGAAGCGGGATGATCCATTGATTTCGCGTCTCGGACGTGGCGGCTGCGCCTTCCTTGACACTGGTGAGCTTGTGCTGAAATGCTGTGTAGAACGCCTGTCCCGCCGTCCAGGAACGGACGATTTCGTCCTTCAATTTGCTTTGCGAATCGAAGCCGAAATCAGCAGGCCGCTGACCGAGCGTGTCGGCAGAATCGAGCTTCGCCAGCAGTTCGCCGGAGAGAATCGTGCCTTCGATGCGGATGGAGGGGAATGTCATCGGCTGGCCTCCGGCAAGAGAATGTAAAGCCCCATGATATCCATTGGCAGGACTGGATAGACAACTTCGTAGCGTCCCGCTCGGAAGAAACGGCTGAACCGTTCATGCGCTTCGACGAGATGCTTGTTGCGCTCCTCGGCCGCAGCGTCAAACTGTTTGCGAAGCTGGCCTAGAAGTTTAATTTCGTTGTCGAAAAAGTTTTCGCGAGACTGCGGTGTGATGTCGCCAGCAGGACATGCCTGGTTGAGCAGACTCATTGCCTCATCGTTGCTAAGGAAATCGCCATCAATTGGTGAGCCGCGATAACCCCACACGAGCATCTCCTCAGCGACGATTCGTGCCGGCCCATTTCTCTCGCCGATGACATTACGGCAGCGGAACAGTAGGAGCGTGGTCTTGGTGCTGACCGTTTGGCTACGCATCACGGCGGAACGGGCTGCATGTGTTTCTCCTGGGCGCACTTGCCGACTCAATGCGTGTGCCATGACGTATTGGCAGAGTGCTTCGACAAAAGGATGATTGCGACCGAGGTAAACATGCTTCTTAGGCGTCGGGGAACGGAAACTCACATCTAGAAACGCTTCATCTGGGAGATGTGCTCGAAGTGAGGCTGAAATGTTACCCGCATGGAGTCTCCAGTCAGTTTTGGTGCGGTCAATCTGCACGCCGAGCAGTTCGGTGAGCGTTCCTGTAACGAAGCGTTCCACAGCGGATACGTCACCAATGGCGGTATCGGCTTCGTGGAGGTCGGTTTCAAGTTCTTCCGATTTGATGGAGTGCTGCGCGAACAGTGAGCGTGTGGCATCCTCGCGCTTCGCAGCATCCTCGATTTTGTGGGTAATACGAAGTTCGGCTTCACGGGCCTCAGCAAAATCTTCGAGTCCGAGCTTGAGTTGGCTTTTGTCGGAACTGGCTTTGACCGTGCGGTCGGGGTTGAAAAGGAGTGCCTTCGCCACAGTATCAAGCACGGTGCTGCTGTCTTCCGGGAATGGCACGGTGATTCCACGGTCGCGCCGAATCTGGCGGATCTTTTCCAGGATTACACCCAGCACAAGGCCGTCCACAGGATTATCTCGACCGAAAAGCAGGTAAGCCTTCACGTATTCCGCAGTCTGACCGAAACGGTCAACGCGGCCTTCGCGCTGTTCCAGGCGGTTTGGATTCCACGGCAAATCATAATGCAATACTGCGGTGAAGGACTCCTGGAGATTGATGCCTTCAGAGAGGCAGTCTGTAGCAACCAGCAGGCGGCGCGGGACTTTGCCCAAGTCGTTCACGCGCTGGCGGCGAACGTCGTCGGGGTCTTCACTGGTCACAACCTCAACTCGCAGGTCTTTGAACTTGGCTTTCAGCAGTGAACGAAGCTGCTCGCCAACATAGCGCGCGGTTGCAAGGTAGCGACAGAAAACTACGGGCTGAAAACCATCTCGAAGCCATTCCGCGAGTGTCTTGGCAGCGGCTTCAAGTTTGCCGTCGTGCTGAGCACCAGAGAGTGATTCGAGTTGACGGGCGAAGTTCGCAAGCTGACGCTTCTCCGGATCGCTCCACAAAATTTGTCCTACCATCTGGCTCGGCGTTACATCCAACAAGAAGCCATCGGATGAATCGAGAACCGGATTTTCCTCGGACTCAGGGCTGTCAGATTCAACTTCGGGAGATTCCAAACGATTTCGTAGCATCTCAATTCCGGCAGCCGGGCTAGACATAATGCCACGCAGCAGGCCGAGTGCGGTCCAGTAATGGACGCGCTTTTGCCGTTCAGGGCCGGATTGCACGGCCACCAGTTTTCGCGCGAAACCCAGAACTTGGTCGAAAAACGTGGCGTAACCCGTCCCGAGTTCGTAGGAAATTTCTCCAGCCTCTCGCTTCGCGAACGGGGTGTCCTCGCCCATCCATTTCAAGACGTCACCACGCCGACGTTGGACAAAATGCTTCGCAAGGCGCTTTCGCTGCTCAGGCGTGGCGGCAGGCAAATCGAGAGCTGCGAAATCGCGATGAAGCAACCCGAGCAGCGACTGAAATTCGTCCGGCTTACCACTGTGGGGCGTGGCCGTGAGCATCACGAAATGTTGCTCGGCTTTCTCGGTGATACGTCGCACCAGATCATGGCGTTGCTGTTGGCCTGGACTTGCTCCGCTGGGACGGGCGCAGGTATGCGCCTCGTCCAGAATGACCAGTTCCGGACACTGGCTTACGAAAACATCGCGACGGGCATCGCTCTTTATGTAATCAATGCTAAGAACTTGAAATGGGAAGTGTTGGAACACGCTGGCGTCACCGTGGATTTCACGGTCGAGACGTGCCTGAGTGTTTGAGCGGATGACTACGGCCTCGATACCAATCTTAGAACGGATTTCCTCCTGCCACTGGTCACAGAGGTGTGGCAAGCAAAGAACAGCAAAGCGGCGAATGATGCGACGTTCCAGCAACTCGCGCACAATCAGCAAAGCCTCAATTGTTTTGCCCACGCCCACGTCATCTGCCACAAGCAAACGAACGGGCTCGTGCCGCAAAGCCATGATGAGCGGGACCATCTGATAGGCACGAGCACGAAAAGAAAGTTTCGCTAGGCAACGGAACGGGCCCGCGCCGTTGCGGAAGGCGAGACGCGCAGACTCAAGCAACAGTCGTGCTGAGGAGAACGCGCCCAAATCTTCCTTCTTTGGGTCGGGAAACTTTGCCTCTCCAGGCTGGTCTTCCTTGAAACCCAGTGGGAGATATATCCCGGTGATTTCATCATCCGAGCCGCCAAGCGGTTTCAACAACAGGGTCTCGGCGTCATCGGAAGGCAACACGACCCATTCCCGTCCACGAAGGCTAACGAGACGACCGGGAGATGTGAGGGTGGAAGGCATGGGGCAATTTCTATTCTCGGACTTTTCGGAAAATGTCGCCGCGTCGATGGACAAGTTCGTTCAAGCTGTCGCGGTAATACCAGACCAGGACCTCTCCACCTGCATTAATGATAGCCTGACGTTTCGCCTCGTCGTCCTTGTGGACCGATGAATCGTCATGGGGCGTGCCGTCACAGAACATCCAAATATTTGGCGCATAGAAGAAATCTGGTTGGACGTAAATGCCGGGATACGGCTTTTGCGCTGCATCCGGCAGACGCAGGCCCCCAGCGTATAGATGGTCGAGGAACTCCCGCTCAGTTGAGGAACTCCCGTCAATTTGACGAAGCAGCCGTTGATAGTGGTCCTCGTAATCCGCATACTGTGGGCTCTGTACTGATTCAAACGAACAGGCGGTGAGACGTTCAAGTGCGCCTTTTATAAGCCACCGATTAAGACGCGGATGATGACGCTGGTTATAGTAGTCGAGGAGATTGTCATAGGACGCGGGACTGAGCGTGGTATCGGTGTCGAACTGGCAAACTTTCCAAGCCTCCTCCAAAACACGCCGCCACGGGCCAGTTTGTTCAGCCAACTGGCTCAAAACGCCAAGCGTTCCCTCAGCGGCCTCGTAATAGAGAATGTTCGGGTTTTCCGGGTCGCCAATCGCAGTCACTCCAAGCTCGGCGGGTTCGACTTGGAAAACTCGTTCCATCGCACGCTTCAATGCAAACTGAAGCGTAAGCACGCCGTCTTCATCCAAACCGAGAGCGGGCACAGGCTCAACGTAAAGGGCGTCGGAGATGTTCGTGGTGTAGAACATCACATCCCGAATATGATCCGTGGACTCACCTTTGTCTTTGAGCTCTGCACGATGCCGGTCGCTCACAAATGCACCTGTTTTCACGTCTATTGCAAAACCGTTCTTATCCTCGCGGGCGATGCGCCACTTGCGATTCACCCAGACAAGCCGCGCTGTGGGCAGGTAACGTAGTCGCAGCAAAACTTCACCACTGGCCTTCACCAATCCGGTCGGGCCGAGTTGTGTAAGCTCGTCGAGTGTGAAGTAGGTGCTGACATCATAGCCCTTCGTGACCCGCTCCTCCTCCTCACAGGTTATGCGCGAACGCAGCGTCGCGCGAGTTTCGCCGAGTTGAAGCAGGTAATGTAGATGTTCCTTGTTCACCTGCGTCGTGAGATCTTCTCCTGAGAACGGGCAACGGTCACGTTTGCCTTCTTCCCCACGCAGGAAATAGCCCGGTTTGACGCTCACTACGGCATTCTCGAATCGGTTGCCAGGTGGATCGCCGAGTAGCTGAGTAATCTCGAACTTCTGGCCCTTGTGATAAATGACATTGTTCGGACCGAATTCGCGCAAGGCGATATGTCGCGGGCGGGAGATGAACTCCACGCTTGCGTCACTGCCGGGGAGCATCACGCGGAGCGGTAGGCGGGTGAAATTGTAACCAGGCAGGAAACCTTCGGCGGCCAGGTAGCGATAAACGTAGAACTCCGACATTTCACCGCTGGTGACTTCGTTCCTGAGAAGGTCAAGCTGTCGCTGGGAAAGCCGCTGTTCAAGCTGTGCATCCTTAAAGTCTGGGCTGTTGGCCGGATACAGACCGCTATTGATGCGCTGCGAGGCGGAGTTGAGCTGCGTTTGCGCACTGCGGTAGAGACCGCGCCAACGCTCGATTGATTCGTTGAGTCTTTGGTGGAGACAACCGAGTTCGGTCTCAATCCAGCCGCTTGAAAACCAGGCGGTCGGCTGGCTGGCAAGCTTATCTCGGAAATCAGCAATCGCGCGCTCAAAGGCGTTGCGGACACGGGCGACTTCCGCTGGTTTCAGATTCAACGCGGCGATGACATCTTCTCGCAACGGCAGTGAGGTCTGGTTCAAATCCAGCAAGTCCGGAACTGAATCCTTCAATCCTGGCAGCCCAATTTCGGACAGGAACACTGCGTGAAGATGGGAGCGAAGCAATTCCTCGTTCAATAAGTCGAGGCGCGGTGGCACAACCTGCCCTGCGACCAAGTCGCTTTGTTGGTTGAAATAGTGTCGGTCGTGGTTCGACTGCGACCCGCAGAATGTGAATACCAGCGCGGGCTGTCCACTGCGGCCAGCACGTCCGCTACGTTGCGCGTAGTTAGCCGGATTCGGCGGCGCGTTGCGCATGTGGACAACGCTGAGGCCACCAATGTCGATACCCAACTCCATCGTTGGTGAGCAGAACAGCGAACTGATGGAGCGGCGGCGGATCTCGGCTTCGTCATCGCGACCATCTTTGGTTTTCCATTCGGCTCGGAATCGTTCCTCGCGATCCTGCTTGTCCTTGTAGTTGAGTTGGCCGGTGTGGTCGGCAGCAAGCAACAGCTTCCCCGTGCCATAGTCACGGCGGTAAACCTCTTGGAAGAAGGGATTCGGTCGCAGTGCCAGTGCTTTGTAGGCACGTAACTTCACGGCATCGGCGCGCACGGTTATACCGTCGCCGGACTTCCACAGTATTTCCGTGAGTTTGAGTTGATAGATTCGGGTTGGTTTACCGTCGCGATTTCGCGCCTCGACGCTGTTTAGATAACCAGCCTTGTTTTCCAGCGCCGCTAGCAGTTTCTCAATGAAGTCCTGATAGGGTGAAGCTTTGAGTTCATGACTCAGTTTCTCTTGAACAAATCGCCGGACGAATCGTCCATAGCCGCTTTGCGGCCCAATGCTGCGCGTTTCGCGACGGCTGTATCGAGCGAGGGATTCGGTGCGCACGGAAGTGGGCGTCGGTATGTCGTCCTCGTCTTCATACCGCCAGGGTGCGCGAAGTCGTTCACGGAAGCTGGTTGAGTGTTCTTTGATTTTCGCTTCCGTTAGATACGTCTCGCTGTGAAGCGCGAATTCATGTCGGAAGAAATCGAGCGTTACGCGAATCACTGTGCGGCGGTCGGTTGCGCTTAATTGACTGAGGAGTGGAACTTCGGTCCACAAGTTGTCCAATGATGCGACTTCTGCGAGATGGTCATAGTCAATTTCAAGCAGGGCGCATTGCTCAAGGTTCGGCAACACCACCCGCCAACCGCGACGGAGGTCGTGAATCGAACGGAAAGCGAAGTAGGCTTCGAGCGTTTCTTCGTAAATACGTTTGCGGAATTCCGGAAGGTCTGAGCCCCCCGTTGCATAATCCGCGAACTGAAGACCACTGGCCACGCGCACCGCCCGACCAAGCGTCGTGAGTCGGAGTTGTTGGCCGTCGGCAGTTTCGACCGCCTTGCGAATGGCCGAGCGCAGTCGAACGACATCCATGAAATCGTTGAAGTGCCCCGCCTGGAGCGCAGCATCCTGGCGATTGTCGGTGAAGCTCAGGAGTTTTTGATCGCGCAAGCGATAGCCGCTTTCCGCCATGCGTGTGAGAATGGCGAAGGCAGAAATACTCGTAGCCGTGCTGCGGCCTTCCGTGCCGAGTTGGCTGAGCTTGGTGGAATCTCTCGTCTGCCGATCCGGCATCAAGCCCGAGGTTGGATCGAACAGGAGTGGAGCAGTCATGAACCAGCCCTGCATCCAACCTTCACGCGGCTCGTCAGAACAATGTCCCTGCGTGTCGTAGTAAATGCACTGCGGCATCCGGCCTCGATATTTCTTCTGAACCCGGACTTGCCCTGCGGAATTCACGTCGAGCCAGGAATCGGGCAACAATTCGAGATCCGTCTCCTGATTCCAAACGTCCACGTTTGTGATGAGATAACCACGCGTGAGATCATCCTCCTCATCCTCCGAGGGGTAGAATTCACGCGGCATCAACTTCCTTCCCGCTGGATCTTTTGACACACAAAGGAACGTCTCGCCCGAATAGCGGCTGAAGACGGCGGGGAACAATGGGCGATCAGGCTCGCCCGGAATGTGGTAGCCAGCTTGCAGAATATTGTGCTCTTGCTTGCCCCGGTCCAGCGTCAAATAAACAGCCCCGGTCTGGGAGAAAAACTGATGGAGCTTGAATGGCAGAAACGTGTAATGCTTACCTGCGTCCAGCAGTTGCTTGTTTACTCGCCCAAGCCAAATTAATACTTCACGCAAATGGGTAGCGCATTGGGCCAGCGAGCACCCAGTTTCCTTCGCCAGCAAATCTGCAACTTCGGAGAAGGTTAACGGTTTGCCGCGAACCAGTTCCCCTTCGCGCTCCGCGAGCGCGATACGCGCTTCAAGCCAAGCTGCCGTTGGATGCGACAACAACGCGGCTTCTGGAGCATCTTGAATCACCGGCGTGGCGACCGCCGATTTGAGCACTTCGCTTGCAGGTGCGCCAGGGAAGCGCCCCACGAGCTTTTCTCGAATAACCGCATCCGGCTGGAACGGTTTTCCGAAGAGCTGTTCAGCTACTTTGGCAACTTGTTGCTTTTGGTCAGCCAGTGTTCCTCCGGAAATCATCGTCGCCGATGTGCCGATGCAGACCACCGGATGCTTCGCGCGCGAACGGATGCGTCGAATCAAAAGTCCGACATCCGCTCCCTGGCGACCACGGTACGTATGTAATTCGTCGAAGACCAAAAAACGCAGTCCATCGTAAATGGCCTGTCGGAGAGTTCGCTGGCCGCCGCGCGTAAGGAGCAATTCCAGCATCATATAGTTAGTCAACAGGATGTGCGGCGGGTCAGCTTCAAGTGCCTGCCTGCGGCTAAGGTCTTCCTGACCAGTAAACTTCGCAAAGCGGATTGGGAATTCTTCGCCACGTGCCTGGCGGTAATTCTCTGCATAGCGTCGCAATTCCTCCTCCTGTGAATTCACCAGCGCGTTTAACGGGTAAACTACTACGGCAGTGACTCCTGATGGCAAGGGGTTGCCAGCCTTGAAAAGATGGTCGAATATCGCCGCAATGTACGTGAGTGACTTGCCAGACCCTGTCCCCGATGTAACCACGAAATCAACTCCTGCCGCCCCAAGCTTTATCGCCTTTAATTGATGCTCGAAAAGTTCGTAGCCACGAAATGCGTCACCCAAAGGTGAGGAGAGCGCCCCTGAAGCAACGAGGTTTTCGATTCGGCCAGCAGACGCAAATGCTGGGTTGAATGACAACAGAGGCTCTGGCCAAAGACGACCACCGTTGAGGTGTTGTTCGACGTGCTGGCGCAAATCCTCGTCAGAAATAGAAACGAAACTGCGAATATAACTCGCGTAGTCGCTTACAATCCTGCGATGGACCTCGAATATATCCATGTGTTAACCTGAGGCGCATCCTACAGAACGTAAGCGGCGGCGACAATGAGCTTTCTGCCCTCTGGCCCAAGAAGTCATTTCGCTCATACTATTTGGCAATCCAGAATGATGGAGGTGTAATCGCACTACTTAACCATTGCGAACTTGCGGTGAAAATCACGAAGTTCCAACCCACTTTGCTTTGAAGGCGGACAGCAAGGTTAATGCAGCAGTCAATGTAATCACATGGACTTTCTTTTATAGGAGCCATGCTTTCCGAATGAAGCGGAGAAACCTCGCTAACCGTGACTCCAAGCGACTCGATTCGCAAATTCTGGCCAAGAGCGGTCATTTTACGCGACCATGCGAGATAAAAATCAAGAATTCAAACTCCTTAAAGTCCCGATTTATCCACCTTTTTAGACTCATCTTCCAGCCGCTCCCTCTCCGCGAGCTTGTCTAAATCGCGGTCATGGTAACGAATATCGAGAGTAACGTCCGTGAAACCGCTAATTTTGGTGACAATATATCGGCTACCTTGGTCAATCCTCTTGGCATCACCGAGTGCATCAAGTATTCCCTCCTTCTCTTTGTTGCCGTACTTCTGTTGGAGAATCTCCATCACAAGAGCTTGTTCCTTCTGCGCCGCCGCTGTACTCTCGGCCTGACCAATTCCCCAAACGCTGTAAATCTTCTTTGTCCTGGGCGTCACCAAAACATAATATCGATTGAATGAACGAAAGCCGTTAGTGGTGGCAAATTCGTACATTGGTGTGCCATCTGTGAGTTTTGAGGTTCCGACGGCTGTGGATACATCAAACACATCACCGAGCTTTTTGCCAAAGGCTCCCTCAATCTTATCTGCGGCATGAGCTATGATTGCCGACAACCCGAAACATGTGACTAAGATAAGGCGTAATGTCTTCATCTTGATTGGGAACTGAATTGACCGAATCTGAGGTTTAAAGCATGGAGATGTCAACATTTTCCCCAAGCTTTTCGCTGTCACCATTCAGGACTCAGTGAACTGATGGCCTCCCTAAATGGCGGTCAAGAGGAGGCTAATCTCTTTTTGGCATCTTCCAAGGCCAGTTGCCGTCGGAAAAACATGGCACCCTCCTTGCTGTCAAAGAAGGCTATATGGGACGGAGAAGAAAGCGCGAGGATGACTGGATTGAACCGGTGGCAAAACTGGTTGGACTAGTAATTATTGGAGCCATGTTCGTGCCAAAGGTAAGGCAGATGCTCCAAGGACTGGCCCTGATCGCGGCAGGCATGGGCTTGGTCGCCTTGCTTGTCTGGTTGATAATGCGTTCGAGGCAGCGCGAAGACGCACGCCTTAATACCAGATTCTTCCCAAGTGATGGCGATTCGTTGGCTCCCAACCAACTTACGACAGCAACTCAAACCAGCACTCTCAAGGCGTCCCCTACCCCGCCGCCACCTCTGACGACAAAGGACTTGGTTGAAAAACTGCGGACCATCGACTGGTTCCAGTTTGAGAAAGCTATTGAGGTCATTTATTGGAAACTCGGCTATCAGGTGACACGGCGCGGTGGTGCCAATCCTGATGGCGGCATCGATCTCATCATCGAAAAGGACGGCCAGCAAACTGCGATTCAGTGCAAACACTGGAAGAGTTGGAATGTGAACGTCCGAGGCATACGTGAGTTCCTTGGCGCACTGACCCATGCAGGTATTCAGCGAGGCATCTTCATCACCTTGCGCGGCTATACGGGTGATGCAAAACAATTGGCTGAACAACATAGCATCGAGATTTTAAACGAAAGTGACCTATCAACCCTGCTCGATCAGACCAACGCTCGACTTGACCTTGATCTGCTTGCCATTTTCAATGACACGCGAAAGTTCTGCCCTAAGTGCGAAGCCGAGATGGTGCTCAGGACAGCACAAAAGGGTTGCAATACCGGTGGAACCTTCTGGGGTTGCTCTCAGTTTCCACGTTGTCGATACATACTGGAAACCAGCACTTGAGGCTATCGACCAATGATCGACCGTTGATAGTAACGGGAGTGGTGCCTGCACCCGTAAACGCATAAAAGCGGGTGCCAATTTTCCCACAGCTACTTTGCGATGAAATTGCAAGCTGCTAGTTGACAGATCGTAATCCACAGTTGATGTTAAACAACTTGGATAAGGTTTCAGTTTTTTTCACGAAACGGCCTCACGAAGCCGAGTTATAGAATACGCTTGAAGCCCCCAAGGTTTTACGGACGGCATTTGCCGTCCGTTTTTTTACCTAACTTCAAACCAGAACTCTACAGAATTTCATAGACAGTCCGATCTAGCAGAACATATCCTCTACCTGCTAGAGATTCAGAGGCTATAATAAACAATTCTTTTTTAGCTGAATACCTTTTTTCACCCGGAAAAATGTGAAAAAACATTAACGAAATTGAAGAGCAAGGATTACCAAGATGGATACTACGACCGGCCAGACCAAACAAAGCGGAACTGGCGCGACATCTAGGCAGATGAACCAGATCCTTCTTACACACGGGGAACTCGTCGTTCAACAAGCGTCGATGGCCCAGAAACGTCCAATTATCAGGAATCCAGACTGGCTTAAGCATGTGCCGTATCTCGGGGGCGTTTATGTTCTATGGCGCAATCAGGTCGGCGATTGGATACCGATTTACGTTGGTGAAAGCTCAAATCTGTGGGATCGACTCTATGAAATGACCTGTCTCGGAAGACATAACGCGATTCAGAAGCTCGTCGATAAAGAAGGAGAGACACCCATACGCAACGTCTCCATTTTGGAGCGTCCGGAGATCAATGGTATTCATGTATCATTTGTTCAACTCCCAATTGGAAGGAAAGAGGCCGAGGAATTTTTGATCGCAAAGTGGCGAAAGACTTTGATAAACAAATTCGACAAACGATTCCAGCGCCGTACAGATTGGCAAGCCTTTGAATGGCTCCAAAAGGATTTCTCCCACTTCAGTGCTGATGCCAAGTAATATGAAAAAACTTTCGTATTCATTTCTGCTTCTTTCCCTTTTGATCAGTGGGTGTAAGTCAGGCGGAACGCCAGACGTTCAGAAGGTCGTCGGCAACGAGCTTCAGTTTATCCCGGTTATTCCACTTGAAGGTGGATTAAGAATCGGTGATGCATACTCCTATCCATCAAAACCTGGGCCATACCACAATGATGGCCCAGGAAATGTCTGGTCTCTAATTCCGCTTCATATTCCAAAAGACCTTGAAATAAGAACTAATGATATTAGGCACCCTGTCATTTCAAGGACTGAATTCGCTGGAACGAGTTTCAAAATAACAGCAGACGCAGGTTATAATCTTAGTGCAAACTATAGCACTGCAAGCTCTGTGGATATTAAAGCAGATGGATTTGAGGTAATGGCAGATGCTGATTTCATCGCATCCTTTGCGCCTCGCCGTCCAGAAACGAACTACCGAATTGTCAATCCTGAATATCGAAATAGGATTGATGGGATCAGCGGTCTTAAGAAACCAGGATGGTCTAAAAATCAAAAGGAGCTTCAGAATAGTATATACATTAGAATTCCGGAACGCCTGTATTACTCAACGAACTTCACAATGGTAGTGAAAACGGGAGGGGGAACGTCAGCCTCCACTGTCGTTTCGTATTTGATTCCAAAGCTGAAAGCTGCTTTGGGGCTGGATTTCCATACTTCGGCTACCAATAGTGAAACCATTACGTTGAACGCAGGAGGAGCCGCACAGCCACTGGTATTCGGGTATCAAAGCAACCTTCGTCAAGTTTACACAGAATACGATCCAAAAAATAAGTTCCCTCTATATAAAGTTGATCTCGTTCAATGAGTGAGCTTAGTTTCAAAAGAAACGGTCCATCCCTAAGAGGGTCTTCTGGCTCAAGTAATAGTTCACCGGGTGATGGAAAAAACACCTTGAATTTGAACGTATTCGTTTCGTTGCCGCCTGACCGTTCGGCAAATTCGCAGTATTCTTGACGCTGGGAAAGCGCGTGACTAAAGTCAGCCCCTGTTATGCCACTTTATCCGAAGCCCCACACTAAGGAATGGTTTGCCGCGCTTGCCAGATTCAATCCTCAACAGGCAGCCCACACCAAAGCAGTCATTGAGGCCGCTGGTTCGACGGAAGTCTGCTCCGTGTGCGGCGAGACTCCGACCCGCGATTATCAGGTCGTGGGTCAAGAGTTGGAAAAAGATGCAGTGGCAACTACTCGTCTGTGTGGCGACTGCTTTGATATTCGTGGGGAAGGATTGCTTCCATTCGCGCCTGGAGACAACAGCTCTCAAAACTAGCCTTTTTCCGAGTTGGTCCTTCTCAGACAGTACCACCAGCTATTAAAAATCATCATGGCTCTCATTCAATGCCGCGAATGTAAAAAGCAAATCAGTGATCTCGCAACTGCCTGTCCTAGTTGCGGGGCTCCCCAGATTCCTTCCGCGCCACCAGTTGTCTTTGCGCCTGCGACCGTCAAGCGCGGTATTCCGTTTCCTAAGAAGCCTTTTATCTGTGAAACGTGCGGCACGAATGCAAAACCAAAACTCGAAACCAAGGGGAGTTTCCTGGTTGAACTCTTACTCTACCTCTTTTTCTGCCTCCCCGGATTCATCTACACCGCTTGGCGCATGACCACACGCCAAAAAGTATGTCCAAACTGTGGCGGAAAAATGATAGGCGTGGCCACTCCGAGAGGAAGAGAACTGGTCGAAAGATATTATTAGAGGTGGCGAATGGGCAGCTTACAAAATCACAACGAATCGATTTATATGGCGACAAACAAACCAATTTTACTCGGATGGGAAAAGGGTATTCCCTCAGACATAATTTCCGATTTCTCTTCTGTGCTGAATGAACTGTCCATACCTTATTTGGCTGAGGAACGGGAACAGCGTATTTACAATGCTTCCGAATTCTACATCCCTACTTTGGTCGGTATTTTTATCGCCAGCAATTTCTTCGGCGGCATTTTTAAAGAGGCAGGCAAAGATGCCTACGTGGCATTAAAGAATGGAATAGTTCGATTGGCTAAAAATTCATCTTTGCTGCCGGTAAAAATCATTAAAGCAGGAGAGTATAAAGTTCCAGATACTTCAGATTATTCTAGGGTCTTTTCTATCTATTCAGAGACAGTATCTGGGACAAAGATTAAGTTCATTTTTCCAGGAAAGGCATCTGATGCGGAATACTTCGATATGATTGACGCCATGTTAAAAATCCTGGAAGAACACCATCAGGGAGTGAAAAACAATTTCTTGGCTGAAATGATCCCCGATAGAAGATCACTACAACTGTTAAGGTATCACAAAAGGTCATGGGAACTTTGGAAACCATTATAGTGAATAACCGTTATGTTTTGGCAGCGTAATAGGGCAGTAGACGGAGCCGCAGATGCATACGTAAGGCGCATTCACTTCATTATGCTGTTTGCTGCCTCGCTTGCGGGTAAAACTAAGCCCGAAGTTGTACAGGCGCTTAGGGACATACTTGGCATCCAAATTGGAGACGTGAGCGACCCGGAGTATCGCGCATGGGGAGACAGCAATATGGAGGATATCAGCGTCTCTTTTTCGCTAGACTTCAAGAACCCGAATCTTGTTTCACAAGTGCAAATTGCAGGGCATGAGGCGGTGGACACTCTCTTCATCTGTGTCAATTGTCTGGAGCTGGCAGAAGCACGAAGAGTCAATTTCGCTGTTGACGTCTTAAAAAAAAGCAGCAGTCCAACGCCAAAACTTGCCAGAATTGTAGCCGATAAGCTTCTGCACCATCCAGACTTTGACCTCGAAGACTTTGGCGGCCCCAAGCTTTTGATGCAAAAGAACCGCCATAGATAGACTTTTGTGGGTCAGCCGCATGACCTTCGCTCTCAACCAAAAGACCAGCCCATTTCTGGAACTGGTCTTTGGAAGGAAACAACCCCACTCAGGGCTGACTATGATCTAGTCGTTACGATCGTAGCCAACTCGCGCCTGGTCACAAGCTCTGAATTACAAGGTTAGACCGCTTTCTTATCAACTTCTCTACATAGCTGGGATTGATCCTGACATGCTCAGCATCCCCCAAGGTTTCAGCCAGAACCCGCTCAGCATATTCAGAAGTCCTGCCCTTGATTCTTTCCAGGTAAACGGTGGCTAGCCCATCCAGATGTGCCCAATGCGTGAGGACCAGCACCCTGTTAACAGCCCGCTCGAAGTCGAATGGTTGCTCCATGTGATGCCTGTCGTGATGCGGCCAATTCACGACGATCATAGACAAGCCAATGGGATTAATTTGTTTATTCTCTTCCCTGAGCTTCTGATGCAGATCCTCATGAACCCTCTTCAATGCTTCCAACACCATCCCATGAGCCTCAGCATAATCCGCGAAAAGCAATTCGTCCTGGTTGATCCGCTGCGTGTCCGACTTCACACTCCAAATGCGGCGCATTTCAAGCGTAATCTGCACATTGTCCCAGTCAGCAGGCATCAGCCCATAGATGAATCCTTCCAGCAAACTGCGTCAAGACAATGCATTTGAAAGGTCGAGCAGCAGACGCCAAGGAGGCGGGGATGGGGAATCCTATTCTGTCTATTGCCGAAGATTGGTATTAGAGTGCCTGCGACCGTGAGTCACCTCCTTGCCGGGATTATGGATGCCCTAGTCCAGTTTTAACCCATAGCCCGGTGCATACATTCCCAGATTCTTTCCCGTGTAGGCGTCGTGTAAAACAACGAAGTTCACAGAGGATTGCTTTCGATGGTAAACACTGTAGATGGCTGCGCTGAGGTAAGTTTTGTCATCCAAGGTCAACTTGTAGAACTTGTCGCCCACATCCACCCGACTTGATCGCCAGACACAACGCGAATCTTTATCAGCACCCCCACTGTCTCAAACCTCTCAATTTCATCGGCTAGCTTTTGTTGTGTGACCGAATCGGTTGGATAAGGCTCGGAATTCCTGCTTGTTGATGTGTCACCTCTGGCTTCGTTGGGGCTCGTTGATGTGCCAACCATGGCTTGGTTGAGGCAGATAGAGACGAAAATGCCCACAGGTAACAGAGCAATTAAAATGCAGCCGATAGGAGCGCAGCCCGGCGCATCCTTCTTTACTGGCACGCCACAAGGAGGGCAAGTCTTCGCCTTGTTGCTGATTTCTTTGTCACACTCTGGGCAGTTTATAAGGGCCATTAGTGGAGGTTCATTTCGCGGTTTGTGGTCAAGGGTGTTTAACAATTCGAGCAGCAGACGCCAAGGAGGTGGGGATGGGGAATCCCGCTGAAGAAACGTCTGCTGCCCGAAAATCAGATTACTGTTTAGTAACGCTAAAGCTCACAATCGCATGCCAAACAATCTTCTCGTCTTCCTTTGTGAAAAATAGTTTCTCCATACCTGCGGAAGTTATTTTCCATTTATACGCGGCAAGGTCCCTGTTAAGCGAGTCCACAAATCTTGATTGTAGCAGCGCGTCTGAAACTAGCCTCTGCATCTCGCCGCTGTTCTTGAAATTCCACCGATTATGCCCAAAAGGAGGTGGTGACGTCTGAAATAACTTTTGCTTCTGCAAATAAGCAACGACATCTGACTGGAGATCGGCTCTGGTGAAGAATTTGCCAAGTGCAATGCTGTGTATATGACCCTTCTTGTCCTTGGAGTGGATAACCTGTAGCACATCCACGAACCGTTGCGGCGGCGTTGGCTCAACTGCTGGATAAATAGCCCACTCATCTTGACCAACATCATAATGCACCAACGCTGCCGTCCACAATGCCTCGTCAGCAAATGCTGATAGCGCAAAGAGAGCAAAGACGGCAACGATAGCACGGACAGTAATTTTCATAGGCTTGAATTTCATATTTGTTGCTCCTCATGGGATGGGGAGTTGCCAACAGAAAAGAAACTTTCGTTCACATTTTCATCCTTACCGTGTCGCTGATTGCGAAACAGTAAGCCCTTTCGCCCCGGTGTCCGATGCCGACCGTATTCTGGATTCACCAAGGTCAAACGCGAAGATGCCTGGCACCAAAACTCCGGCGTCTGGCAACTTGCCTATGTCAGACCATTTCCGACCGGTGAGTGAGTCCTTGAACGTGAGCATAGATGGATAAACACCCCGCGCGGACATTCCATGTCGGCCAAGAAGCGCCTTTATTTTTCCAATAGTCGCAGATGTGCTCGCTACCCTCTGAAGTTCTTCATCAACCTCGTCCGGCATGTCAGCGCCTGAGGCCGCTTTTTGCATATCTATCGTGGAGAGCGTTCCATTCAAACCAGCCAAAATATCAGCCCATAAATCCCTGACGACCTGCATTTCCAAATGCAATTCCCCCAGCTTCGCGGCTGGTTTCTCGGCATGAAAGAGCGAAAGGCTTCGGTCGATTATTTGAAGACATTCCTCGGTCGAACATTTGCTTTCGGAAACCATCCATGTCCTCTCTGCTTTGGTGAACTGGTCGTAAATGCTCCACGAATCTTTGACATCCATCCGCCAAAGCGAGTCACGATCCAGCCTGTAAAACGCGACTCGTATGCCGTATTTCTCCCAATCATAATTCACCGTTTCAAGACGAGATGGCGTCTCTTTGCGATTGAGTTGGGACGCGTCCCCACGGGGATCAGGGCGCGACCCAACTCTGGTTGGTGAGGAGCAACCAAAAGCGAACAAGGTCACGCACGCGAATGTGTTAAATTTCATTTTTATAATTTTCGCCCGTGTCCTCTGGCATTTTGTGCTTCCCGTGCTCATTCAACGACCAACAGTGACTCTCTCATTACCATAGTGATCCTTTAGCTTTTCCTCCAACAAATTGCATATTTTTTTTACGGATTCGGAGGAATGACGTTGCTTGAACTCCAAGAAAACAACGATTAATTTGTCATCTTTAAGAGACACGCTGCACCCTTTTGTCGGAGGACCCAGATAGTGAAGAATGGTGCCGTCCGGGCTCGGAGTCTGGAGATTTGGAACTGGAGTTAGTCCATTAGAAACCAGCACATTATCAATGAGTTTGAGTGCTTCCTGAACCTCAGCGTTCCCAACAGAAGGAGTTGCCTTGGTCTGTCCTTCCCGAATCGGTAGATTCAGCGAAACAGTTCTGACTGCGCTGGAATCTCCACGGTAGCAGCCGGTCATGGTCAATCCGGCGAAACATACCCATGCGATGGCAATGAATTTCATTAGAGAGCTATTGGATTCCAGCCTTCGCGGCGGCATCCGGGTCAATTTGTTTTAGAGCTTTAGCAGCACAATCACGGGTGGAGATGTCTTGGTTGTGCAAATATGGCAGAATGGCCGGAACGGCTGCTTTGGCCTGGCTTTGAAATTCACCGAGCCGATCAATCACCCGGATCGCTATGAACAACTCCTTTGGCGGGCTGTTCAAGACCTGTAGCAAAGCCGGTACCTCCTCAACTGATTTTGGTGGAATATTATTCAAAGCTTCGACTGAACAGACACACACGTCCTGATTTGGGTCGCTCAGGTGCCTTATCAAACCGGGTATAGCATTCTGTGCTTCCGGGCCGATTGAACCAAGCGAACGCGCAGCCGTTTGGCGAATATCGTCGTCTTTGTCATCCAACAAACCAATCAACGTTGGCACCGCTGATTTCGCCGCAGAGCCGAGCGCGTCAAATCCGAAAGCAGCGGAGAAGTGGTTGTGAGTGGACCGCGTTGCGTAACTGACAAACCACTTCTCAGGCAAGATCGCCGTGACTTTTGTTTTCAACGCAGAGTCTTTGGTTGTCGCCAACTTCAACAAGTACGGGATCGCATTCGTTCCGATTTGCCGGACGGCTTTCTCGGCCTCTGGATCAACTCCCCCATCGAGATACCAAACTCCTTCCAACCAATCACTCAAATACCGTCCTTGATAGCTTGGCTCTTTCTGATGCAGCAATTGCCAACCAAATCCAGCAGCAAGGGCTGCCACCAAGATGGCAAGCCCGATGCGTAACCGTTTTCTCATCGTGTGAGTATGGCGGGTTGCAGCCCGAAAGCCGGGAGAGTTTGTGTTAACCAAATGAACCGCATCGCTCAAACCTAACGTCCGGGCACATTGCTGTAAAAAAATATGTACACCTTATCACTCACCGGAACGGGATCGCCTTTCTTTCGCGCTAGAACTCGGAACGGACCGTAAAGCACGCTCAAACTCCGGCTTGTATGCCCAATCTTCTCCCGTATCAATACCGACTGGCTCCGGCGTATGTTTATCGAAAAGCAGATAAACGAGATGGCCAACATTTGGCTTCCAGTCCTGCGGAACGGATTCCAATACTCGGTAAAAGGCGATTGGCTCTCCGACCTGCCAAGCTCCCTTATAGCTGCGAACGACAGTTGCCTTGCTGTTAACACGGTGTTTGTGGGGCAGAGGCATCCTTTGAAGTTGGTTTTCGTAAATGCAAACCAACACAACGTCCTGATGTGATTGTGCCTCTTTCTTGAAGGTCTCGACTTCCCAAGCACTATATTTTTGGTCAGCGGTAGTTGCTGTGGAATGACAGCCAGCACTGGCTACTACCATACCAATCGTGAGGCTGACAAGTGAGACTACGGAGATGATTTTGTTTTTCATGGGACGCCTAGTTTCCATAGGCGTAGCTCCCAACGTAAAAAGCCGGGAGAGCTTGTGTTAGCCGAATGAATCGCATTTCCACTGGATAGACTCACTGGGCCTGCTTTCCTAGCGTTCGACCCGGACTCTCTTTGCACCATAGCGACTGCTCAATTCTCTCTGTAACGAATTGCATATTTCTTTTGTGGCTGTACTGACAGGCGCATTCCGATTGCCCCCCTCCACAAGAACGACATCCAATCGGTCGTCTCTAAAATATACGCGCGGCCCGCCGACTGGCCGTGGACCTGTACCTTTGTATTTGGAGTAGGTGGCAACAGGGTCTTGCTGGTTCGCGACAGGAGGGATTGATTCGCGAACAAATCCGGCGGAAACCAACACACTGTCAATGAGCTTTAGTGCCTCTTGAACCTCGGAATCATTAACAGAAAAGCTCGCCTTGGTCTGTCCCTCTGGCACAGGAAAGTTCAGCGAAACCATTTGGGTTGTTGCGGCTCGGTCTCCCAAATAGCAACCTGCTTGAAATAATAGAAACGCGCAGCAAATAGCGAATATCTTGTTCATAATGGTTAAGGGAAATACGGCGACGTGACTGTCTGGTAGGTTTGAAGGGAAGGCATCTGCACAGGTTTGCCATTCTTGTCGTTTTTCGTGTAGCCATTTTTAAGAAGAAAATAATCTTCAACAATGGTTGCTTGTTGCTCGACCCCATATTCTGTGAACTTTATCGTGCCTAATTTTGAGTAATCGTACTCGTATTTTCTGTATAGCGCTGATGCCATCACATGGACACCCGTTTGAAATTGCCAGACATGTGTCATTTCATGAATAAACAACTCGCTCGTTACTATAAGCGAGAGGTTGGGAAGAGCCGCCGCAGAATAGTCAGTGCTGTAGGTGTTTCCCTTCGGGTTGGAGTAGATATTTCCATCAGGCGTTATCAAGGTTTCCTTTGGATGGAGTGGGTTTTGCTTTTTGTGATAGATATTCACCTTCGTGTAATCAATTTTCCCGCCAAACATCGATTGAGCAAGGGTGATTTCTCCCTGAGTAAGAGGCCGTGACGTTCCCACGCTACCCGATCCACCTACGATTGCGCTTGCTCGCGTCGTTACGGGAGAGCTCATTGCAGCCAACATCCCGCTTATATTGATGGCAGTCAGGACACCGCCAATATCGTGCCCACTTGGATCACGGTTATCGATAGGGTCGCCTTCACCGTAGGTGTAGCGGTGCAGCGACTTCGGGTCTTCCGGGTTGCCCTCGAATGAATCCCGCGTCCAGAATCTTCCTGTATCAGGATTCATGTAACGGGCGCGCAAATAATACAGTCCCAGATTTGGGTCAAACTGTTCACCTGAATAACGATAAAAGTTTGTGCTGGTTCCTGAATTGGCAACCAGGACGCCATAGGCGTCGTACACATACGTATCGGAAATGGCGGCACTTGTGTCGGTGAGATAGCGGGTGTTGCCATTTCCGTCGTAACCAAAGAAGCGGGTCACGGTGTCGCGCTGGCTGATAAGGGTGAGGCCGTAGGTGTAGATGCGAGTCAGATTCGTGCCCGTCTTTTCCTCCAACACTTGGGCGTAGCCGGTCGGATTGAAGTCGTCCACGAGATAAAAATTGGTGGTCGTGCCGATGATTTTGCGGACACGGTTGCCATCACCATCATAAATGACAGTGATGTTCGTTCCCCCGACCGTGGCGTTGGTCAACCGGTTCTCGGCGTCGTAAAAGAACACATTTGCGCCGTTGGTTCGTGTGTTTCCGTTGCTGTCATAGACATCTGTGCTGATTTGGTCATTGGCGTTGAAATTGAAAGTTTGGCTTCCAACTCCTGCAACACTGCTCGTGCGGTTCGTCCGGTTTCCAGCACTGTCATACTTGCTGCTGATCGTGCCGGTGGGCGCGGCGGACGCGGTGATGGTCTCGTTGGTCAAACGAAACCGCGCGTCATAACTCCACGAATTGGTGCGATTCACGCCATTCAATGCCTCGGTCAAATTCGTGCGGTTGCCAGCCAAGGCGAGTTTGTAAGCGAAACTCGCCACGGTGCCGCCGCTTGATTTGGCAGTAAGATTGGTGAGCCGGTTGAGCGTGTCGTACGTGTAGCTGTTCGTAACTTTGTTGGGCAACTGAACCGTCTGCAAATTTCCAACAACGTCGAAATTGTAAACCGTCGAGTTGGTGAAGCGATCCACGACGTTCGTTAATCGGTTCAAAATATCATACCCATACGACAGTAACGTGCCGCCAGCAGTTGAGGATTGAATCGTCGCCAAGTTGCCGTAGCCGTCGTAAGTGTAGGTCAGCGTTCCTTGCGGCGTGATCTTGGTCAGCAAGCGTCCACGGCTGTCATACGTATAACTGTTCGTGCCACTGGCATCCACCATGTTCGTGCGCTGCCCGGTTGGTGAATAGGCAAAGGTTATTTTATAGCCGCCCGCAGATGATTTGTTGGTGAGGCGATTGAGAGCGTCGTATTGGTTGGTAATGACCACACCGTTGAAATTGGTCTCCCGAATCAGATTACCCACGGCATCGTAGCTGAATAAAGAAATCTGATTTCCAGGCAAAGTTTGTTTCGTGCGCCTGCCCAGGTTGTCGTAATCGAACAAATTCGTGTGATTGAGCGCGTCGATCTGTTGGACCAGATTGCCGACTTCATCATACACATATTTGGTGACGGCCTGAGCCGCACCGCCAAAATTGTTGGTTACCGCTGTCAGGTGTCCAAGAGCATCAAAGCCAAACAGCGTGACGATGCCCGCCTGATTGGTGACGGCTGTCTTTCGAGCAAGGCCGTCAAAGCCATAGCTTTCCCTCGTGCCATCGGAATAGATCATCGCGCTTTGACGGTTGAGCGCGTCATACACCAGCGAATTGGTGTGGTTCAGAGCGTCAACGATATTGGTCTGGTTCCCATTCGCATCATACGCAAAGCGCGTCACTTGATAGAGGGCATTAGTCATTGCAATCCGCCGCCCTGCCGAATCGTAACCATATTTGGCGGTGGTGATCGTCGTTGACGGTAACATTCCTGCTGATGGTGTGGTCATCGTGGAATATTTGAATTGACCTGCCAAGTCATAGCTACTGGCAACATAGCTGCCGTCGGGATAAGTGGTCTGTATGAGGTGACCAACCGCGTCATAAGTGTAGGTAGTCGCTCGCCCACAGAGATCCGTGCTGGCTACTATGCGTTGCTCGGCATCGTAGGCGATGGTTTCAGACAGGCCATCCGCATAGGTGGCGTTTGTCAATAAGCCGTTGGCATCGTAATAAAGCAGATTGGTGTGATTAAGGGCGTCCACGGTTTGCGCTTGCTTTCCGATGCCATTATAAACGGTGAAGTTGGTGTTGTTCAGCGTATCCACCGTAGCCGTTATGCGATTGGCGGCGTCGTAATTCCACTGCATCAATATAGTTTGCGTGCTCCCGGAAGCCGTTCGGGTCGTGGTTTGCGTCAGCTTGTTGCCATTGGCATCATACGTGTAGCCGACCGAGTTAAGAACGGAAAGCTGCACGTTGAGCGTTGTGGTGTTGGTGAGGTTGCCAAATTGGTCATACGCGTTGGTAACGAGTACTTGTTCGGGCAAACCGAGCGCGTTGGTCTCGGTGATCGTATTGCCCTGGCTGTCATAGCCGTAAGCCGTCACGATATTCAGCGCATTCGTCACCAGCAACAAATTGCCATTGACGTCATACACATTGGTGGTGCCGTTGCCAAGATCGTCAATGGCCACCAGCGGCTCACCAAAGCTATTATATGTAGCGCTGGAAGAACTACCGATGGGGGTGGTGACGCCCGTCACGTTATCGTTGCTGTCGTAGCTGTAGGTGGTGACCTGTCCAAGGGCATTGGTTTGCGCGATTTTGCGCCCCTGTTGGTCGTAAGCGTAAGCAGTCACTCCACCTGCCGCGTCCTGCAAGCTGGCGAGCAGGCCGGAAGCAGTAAAATTTTGCACCGTCGTGTTGCCCAGCCGGTCAACCACAACCTGACGATGAGTGACCGTATCGTAGCTGAAAATGGTAAAGTGCCCGAATGCGTCATACTGCTTGGTCAACCGTCCGCTCGCGTCATATTCATAGCGGGAAGCGACAATGCCGCGCGGGTCGGTGATGGCCGTAACATTGTTTGAAAAACTTGCGTTCGTGTAGGCATACGCGGTGGTATTGTAATTGGTCGCCACGCGATCCACCAACCGGCTTACGTTGGTTAGGTTGCCGAGCGCGTCATACCCATACGTCACCGCAGCGGGGCCGGTGATGCCCCCGAAACCATCCTGCGAGTTGGGGTCGTAAATCGCCGTGACATTGCCGCTGGTCGGGTCGCGATCAAACAAAACCTGCTTCCCGCTGGAATGAACGATTCCGCCATACCCGTATTGCAGGTAATTACCATTGCGGTCGGTGTGCTGGCTGAGATTGCCGTTGCCATCAAAATTGTATTTCGTGCCATCGGGTGCGGTGAACGTGAAATCCGAGAAGGCGGGTTCGTAGTTGCTGGTGGGAAAACCGAAACTATCATATCGGGTCACGGTGAGAGGCACCGTCCAGCCGGACAAGCCGTCATCCATGCCAACCCTGCTGGGCGAAGGCCCGGACACCGTCAACTGCCCCTGCCCAACGGGGATGAAAGCCAGCTTGACCTTGTAGGCATTGTAGCAGGTCGGCACCTGGGAGGCGTTTATGGTGCTGGTTCCGCTCAGGACGAAAATAATTTGCGGAATAAATGAATATTGTTCGCTGGGGCTAAGACTTACCGTGACAACATGCTGCGCGGTGTCTGCGACGTAATACGTCAACCCGCTGCGCTTCCCCAGCCAGCCGGTGGACAACGGGCCTGATGTTTGGATGTTGACCTGCTCGTAATCCAATTTCCCATTGTAACCGAAGGAGCCGTTGGTGGCAAAGCGCGTGTCGTAAAGACGGTTGATCGTGATGGGCAGCCCTGCCGCTGGAACCTGCAATTCAGTCGAGGCAAACGTAACCTGCCCCACATTGGTCGGCCAGTTCACCGTCACTGTCACCGGCGATGAGGCCAACCCGGTATTGGCCGGGTCGGTCGTGTAGGCCACCGCCGTCAAAGCCAGTGTTCCAGCCGAAACGCTTTTCCAGTCGAAAAGGTACGGCGGGGTCGTGCTCGTTCCAATCAAAGTGCTATTCGCATAAAACGCCACCTGGGTCACAGAGCCGCTGCCGCAAGCGGCGGTGGCGGACAGGGTGAAGTTGGTCGGGACGGTGTAAATGGAACCGTCCGCCGGGGTGTTAAGAGAAACGGATACTGTGGGGTTGACGGCAATCGTGACATTATTGGTCACGTTGTACTGGCTGTCGCCGCCAACCAGTTGGAGCACATAAACGCCATCGGCCCCGAAAGTCGCCGTCGTGTTTGTCTGGCTGGCGTTTCCAAACGTCACGGTGCCTGGTCCGCTCACCTTGCTCCAAGTCTTGGTTAGAGTGTGGCCGGTCGGCAGGCCGTCGTCAGTGACGTATCCTTGAAGGGTGGTGCTTGCGCTGGTGATGATCTGCTGCGGCCCCGCGCTGACAAGCGGGGGAGAGTTGATCTGGTAAGTCGCGCTGGCAACGCCGCTGTCCACGTAGCCGGAACGAAAAGCCTTGGCCTTCAGGGTGACTATGGAACTGAGAAACACCGTACCGCCGGAGGGAATGTAAATGTCGCTGGTCGTCGGCGTTGCGCCGTTTGTTGTATAATAAATCGAAACGAGAGGCGTTGAGCAGGAAATAATCACATTTTGCGGCATCGAGTATGCACCCCCACCCGGACTGAAAGCTGGGGTGCTGACGATCAGCGGGCCGGAGGCATTCGTCATCCCAAAAGCCCGAAAAAAGTTCGCATTGCTGCTGCCCATCGTGAAATTGAAGACCGTCTGTCCCTGCGCCCCGGTCGCAATCGTTGAGAACGGAACACTAACGAGTGCGGGGGTGTATTGGATGTTGTAGAGCAGGTTTGTTTGCGTACCGCTCAGAGTAAGCTGAATGGTGTTGCTCGTCGGGAATGTGGGTGTGCTAATGGTCAATTGCCCCAACGCCCGGTGAGGAATGTAAAATAGGATGGCGCACAGGAATATGAGTCCCCCAATCGCTGCTAGCTTGATACTCTTCATGTTCAGTTAGGTTTCTTCTGTTTGCGACTTTGCAGCGGAGACTCTGGTCATCCTCCTGTCGAAGTCAATGTTTGTTTCTACAGCACTGCGTTACTACTACTACGTTCCGAAACGGACGAATCTTTCAAAAATTTTGATTTATTTTTCAGCCGATTCTTTCCGGCAATACGGGCAGATAATTGCCTCAAAATTCGCTGCTTGTCGTGCTTGCAGTCTTGACAGAGGTTGTGCTGCCTCATCTATTCCGGTTCATTCGGAGCCACATCATTTCCTCAGATAAACCCTACCCTTTTTAACTCGTCTCCATAGGAGAGCGGAGCTATAGATTTTGCATCCGGAAGAAACTCAACATCATTATACCTGCGCTGGCCCTGATCGTAGTGGGCTGCTTCACGTTTTATCTCGCCTGCCCCAAGGAACCTTCTCTCGAAGGAAAGACTTTGAGCGACTGGGTCGTGGTCATGAGGGAAAGACCACAGGACGAAAAGGCACACAAAGTCATCCGCCAATTAGGCAGCAATTCCATTCCATTGCTCCTGGATTGGCTTCGTAAGGATGACAAACCAACATTTCAGGGCAGAGTTGCTCAGTCAAAACAAGGCATGATTTCTTTCTTGGAGTCTCACAGGTTTATTGAACCTCGCCCCAGAAGCCTTGAGATGGATTGGAAATCCAGTTACCGATCGCTCGGCAATGCGGTCTTATCTGAGCTTGGGCCTGAAGGAAAAGCAGCCATCCCAACCCTCATTCAAATGCTCGGCGACAAGAATCACAAGCCAGACGAAGTAAGTCAGGTAGCGGGCGTAGCCTGGTTGATTCTGCCAAGAATGGCCCCGGAATCCATCCCTCCCTTGATTTGCGCTCTGACCAATCAAGACACCCAGGTTTGGTGCCTGGCCGCTGGTGCGCTGGGTCACATCGGCTCCGATGCAAAAGCTGCCATTCCGTTCGTAAAAGAAAAGCTTAAGGATAAAGATCCCTATGTTAGGGTGGGTGCAGCCGATATTATCGGCAAACTGGGTGGCAACCCCGATGAGTTTGTTCCCACACTCATCGGAACGCTGCCGGAGGTGGAATGGGACTATCTGAATTATGCCTTGGAGGTTTTGGTGCGCTACAAGAATAATGCAAAACCCGCAGTGCCTGTTCTGCTGGATATTCTGAACAAAACACCTAATTCCACGAACACAACGAACACTATTGTGCGCAGCGAGGTGCTCTCTGCCCTCCGAGAAATCGACCCCGAGGCTGCGGCGAAAGTGGGGGTAAAATGAATCGACGCAATCGCATCCTGATCGTCATCGCCGTTGTCGCTACTCTTGGCGGACTTGCTTGTTATTTCGGCAAGACCAAGGAACCACGTAGTCAAGGCCGTAGCCTCACGCAATGGCTGCAAGTTTATTGCAAGACATTCCCCACGCAATGGATTCCGCCGGAGCTTGGCAAACCTGACATGAGTTTCCAGACAGCCGAACGGGTGGTCAAAGGGATGGGCACGAACGCCATTCCCACTCTCTTAAAATTATCCCAAGCGGAGGATTCTCCGGCTAAACTTAAACTACTGGCGTATCTGAGGCGGCAATCTGTGATTCGATATAATTATCTTTATGCTGAGGAGCGCCGGGACTTGGCCGCCAATGGCTTTGGGATGCTGAAAGAAGACGCGCTACCAGCCGTGCCTGCTTTGGTTGAACTCACAAAAAGCAAGGGTCAGGAAATCCGACTCCACGCCTTACGGTGTCTAATCATTATAAATCCCAGCCGCGATCAGTTGTTGCCGGTTCTTCTCCGGGCCTGCCGTGAGTCCGATTCAAAAATGCGGCACGTCGCCACGGCGAACCTGCAAGCGCTTTATCCCGAAGAGGCGGAAAAGGCGCACGTCCACGATCCTTTGCAACTTCGTCCCTTTGTTACGAATGCACCCGAATCCACCAAAGAAAGCTTGAAATGAAGAAGCGCAATCGCATCCTGATCACTCTTGCCATTACCGTTGCCCTTTGCGGACTCACATTTACTGCGCTATTCTCACGTGAACCTTCTTACCAAGGTAAATGTTTGAGTGCTTGGATTAAGGACTTGCAGGCAGAAGCGCCTGAAACCAAGAATCAAGCAAGGGAGGCAGTGCGCGAAATCGGGGTAAATGGGATGCCCCTGATACTTGGACTTTTGCACTCCCAGGATTCTCCTTTGAAATTGAAATCCGTCGCCCTGGCGAACTAGCAATCACTCATTAAGCTTAAATTTACCACAGCCATGCAAAGGCAGCACCTCGGGCTGATGGCGTGTGATACGCTCGGTCCGGTCGCCCAAGCCGCCACTCCCTCAATACGGCATTGCGGATCGGACCTGAAATGCTTATCAATGAACGAATGTCAGATCCCAGAGAAGCTGTTATTGTTTGTCGTTTGGAGAGGGTGTTACTATCGCTATTGCCAACGTTCGCATGAAGGTCAATAGCAGACAACACTATGTCCCGCAGTTTTACCTCCGAGGTTGGAGTGAGGATAGAGATTCCATTTGGGCCTACCCCATTGAGGGAGTTGCGCCGTTTGCTACTTCGGTCGCGAATGTTGCCTGCGAGAAGGGTCTTTACTCGCATCCTTCCACCGACAACATCTACCCACTCAGAACGGAGCAGATAATGGCAAAAATAGAAGGCCATTACTCTTTGGTTTGGCCAAACATCTGGGACCGCGCCTCTGCGGCAGACACACGAAAGAACTTGGCACGGTTCGTCGCACTTATGGCCTTGCGCCACCCAGAGCGAGAAAACCAAATCCGTCGCCTTAACAGCTCCTTCCGGTCTGCGGTGAGCGGCATGTCTCCGGATGAAGTCGTTGAAGTTCGGAGCCATGGTGAGTCAGCCTCCTGCACCGTCGCAGAATTACGGGATGGAACCAAGGACGGCAAGGAAATGATCAAGAGCACGTTCTTGCGTCACCTTCCCGACCTAATTCAGGACTTGGCAGAGGTGTTGGTTCAAAGAAAATGGGGCATTGTGTTCTCCGAGCGTCCGGCATTCGTTACATCCGATTCCCCTATGGTTCTCCATCGTGGCACAGCAACCAAACAAAGTATAGGATATGGCACGGCTGGCACTCAGATTCTGTTCCCGATCAGCCCTACTCGACTTTTGGCCATCTGCGATGATTGGCCGCATGCTTTCGCACATTACAAATTGGCGAATTTAGACATTTTTAACTGCATTCTGGCTAGGGCGGCCACCCGATTTGTCTTCTTCCAAAACAATGATTCCCAGCTGGCGACTAATATATTGGCCTGGCGGTCTCCCAAGAAATGAGCGCCATGCACTCGGTTGGCTGGCAATCTGTGTTCAACCGCCTTATCTGCGGTTCAACGGCATTCGTGCCACGCATGGCCGAAATTCGCGCCGTGCAAGCCACCAACCGCCGTCGCTTGGACGACCTGTTGCAGTCCCCTATTGCACTGCGCACTTAAAGGAGAGTTATGAGCCAAGCAATTATCGATGCAATGGACATCGCAATTAACCGTTTAGTGGATGGATTCATCGCCAACCCATGGCTGCATCGAGTAGAGCATTCACTCCATTGCGAGTTATTTATGCTCCTCAAAGAATCCCACGCTCTAAGTGGCGTGATGGAAGGAAAAGGATTTACCACGCAGCTAGTTCACAAAGAATGGCCGGAGCCACAGAAGTCAGGGACCCGCCCCCGGCGCGGGAACTTCGATTTGGCTGTTTTGAAGCCGACGGCACAAAATTGGGGATTGGATGATTTTCGCTACGGACGTGCACCGCTCGTCGCTGCCATCGAGATTGGGTTGAACTACAGTCTTCGACATCTCCAAGGGGATCTACGGAAACTCCAGGAAAGTGGTGTGCCTAACCGTTACCTTATCCACTTCGCAACCCCGCGTTGCCGCAGCCAGAAGGGTGTGATTGAAGCCGTGTTGGATCTGATCGAGAAAGAGCAGCCAAACAGGTTGAAAATTGCTTATGTCGATCATAGCCAAAACGTTTTGAGGAAACTGGGCGATACAGAAATTTCGAGCATAACCACCGAGTAACGTTGCAACGACATGTAATTCCTCTGCGCCTAGCGTCGTCCGCTTGTTGCCTCTTAGCAGCGGGGCGGGAAAAAAAGCCGATTTCAAATCACACCGCGATGTGCACAATCGCACATGGCAGTAACTTTGAGCCGCTGACGCTTCCAAAGGCTCACTACCCGGCGCATATAAAATCATTTGCCATTCGGTTGAAAATCACACTGGTTGCTTATTTTGATCGCAAGATTATCATCCTGCGCAATCTACAAGATATGGAATCTGAGTATCCGCCACTACCAATTGAAGATTTCGCACGAACTTACGGTTATCCCACCTCTCTCATTCGTTTGGTGGTTGATTGCGGTTGTCCAGCCAAGGACGGCATGATCGATTACCCGAGTTTCATCATGTGGCTGGTGGATAATTATGTTCTCGTTCGCGCCAAAGCCGGCTTGCCGGAGCTGCCTCCTGAAGAAGGATTGATGCCCAGTGCCGCTGCACACGTAAAGCTCGGCAATACTTTTTTGACAATCACTGATTACATTCACTCCCGCGCCAGCAATGAAGAAATTAAGACAGCGGCTGCTGACACCTCAGAGTTCATTTTGAAGGTAATGGACCAGAAGACTGCTGACTAACGAGCGCGTTCAATGTCCGTCATAAATATCTCTTCCCCATCATTGAAAGTGGATGAGGTCACATGTAGTAGGCGTAGGAAGCCTCAATTTTTGGCAGGTCGGTTGCGTATTTGAGAATACCCCCAACCTGGCGTGCTGCTTTGATGGTGATGGGCTGCATATTATCGAACTGAGTGTTATTCCAATTCATTTTGGTCAAGCCAAGGATTTCTTCAGCTATTTTGCGTGGCGATTCGTCTGTTTCAACAGGGGTAATTTCGAGCGACTTTGGCACGTACATGCCTGGGTAAGCCATGTAGAAGTCCACGCTTCCTCGGGTATAGAGAAACCAATGGTCGCTATCAAGTTCCATAAATGTGCCTCGGAGCGGAGGGTATTCCCCGTTGCGGTAAAGTCTTACCATTGAGTCCCTGATAACGAGGAAATCGTGGCTATCCACACCTAATGTTTTGAGAGCCTCGTTGCAGCCATCCTTTTCATCTTGGTTAAAACTCGAAGTTTTATGAATTACGATGCGGGCCGGCAGGTTGTGATGGTGGCTTTTGTATTCAGCAAGTACGCTAATTACCAGGTCATATGTCGCTGTTCGACTGAGATGGACTTGGCGGTCTTCCTCTGACCGCTCGGCTTCGCCGCCCCGAACAACCATGCCTTCACCGCGCTCGTTAAAGACTTGGGCGACACTGGTGTGAATGTGTTCCTTATCGGGGCTAAGATAAAAGCTGATCCCAATATATGCGGAATCCAAGTCGGATGTTCGCCGCAACAACCGCCACGGAACTCCCCTGGCTTTGTAGTAAAGAGCAGTATGGAAATTCCATGCGCGGGTAGCTGGATCTTGGAGACTGCGAGGGTTGCCAGTGCTCCGGATATGTTTGGCATCAGGATCGTACGTGGGCGGTCTGACGAACTGAATGGGTTTTGCCAAGTTGAGACTTCTGGCCTTCAGATAGTCGTGAAAATCGATCTTGTACTCGGGCGTGTCTGTTTCACGAGTCTCGTCGTCATCGCTAATCCCGACTGGGAGGTCAAATTTCTCGAACATGTCCAGGGGTGGCGCACATACCAGAACGTCTGCGTTAGTGTATTCAGTAAGGTAGCGGCATTCATCAATGAAGCGGTCAGCCACTTTTTTAACCGCCGCGTTGCGCTCCATCCCCTCCAGGATTTCTTTGAGTTCTCTAGGAGCAATTTTCCTCTTCAACTTCTCTGACGAGATCCAGTCGCAGTAAAAGCAACGATCCTGCCCGAAGCCAGGGAAGGAAGGAAAAAGGTTCGGTTTCTTACTCTGCTTGGCTTCGATGGGGTTGCGGCATTCCTCCAACCAAGCGGTAAGCTTTTCGATACTGGTGGCAGTGCCAACAAAGCCCAACTTGATCTCTTTTGGAGCTTGCGGGTCATCGATGCTGACAGGACCATGGGCTTTGATGCCGAAGCGGATGTCAACGTGTCGGCCCTTGTGTCCAAATTCCAGTTCCGGTTCGTCGAGTAGTTGAACGTTCATTCAGTAAGCAGTTCGATCTGTGGATCAGGCAATACCTCTTCCGGCATTATCTCGTCCGGATCAGCACGGTTTTTCCAATCGAGATCGGGAATGCCGAAATCAGTTTGGAAATTGAGAAGTTTTCCGAAGCCGAGGAATGGGTACTCCTTGTTAATCAAGTCATGTTGGGCAAGATAGTATGCCAGGAATTGCACGTTGTTGGCTACAGATTGATGGCCCTCCTGGCGTTTCATTCCGGCCAAGTTTTCCGCCCTGTACTTTGATTCGTTGATCCCGTCACTGGTGTAATGGTAAGTGGGGCTGATCTCCAGGAACCAACGGTTTTCAAATCGCCGAAACCTGCCCTCGAAGGCATGGTGACGATAATAGAGAATCCTGTTTTGATCTTTGCTGCTTCGATAAACCTCCACTAGGGTGCGAATGCTGGCCTTCTCCAGCTTCCAAGACTCCTCTCGCCTTACTAGTTCATCGACATCCGTTTCGCGGTTTCGACGAACTCGGGGCCTGAAAAAGAAAATGGGGTTGCGTCCTTTTTGAGCAGTGTACGCTGCAAAATCCTTTCGACTGGCAAATGTCCGGAGTGCCTGATTAAGCAGTCGAACGAAGTCGTTTTGTCGCTCCGTATCCTTGGCAACTGCCCATTCCTTAGTATTGAATTCTTCAACGGCACCAAGGTCGGTGACCTTCGTCCAAGGATATTCGGTGAGGTTATGAAAAGAAAATATTTTCTTTTCCTTCACAAACCACAGGCGTCCTGGCCTCTCGTCCAACTCCTTGAAGATGTTTTCAACCTCTTTAATTGTGTTGTAATGGGTTACACCAACAAAAAGTTTCGAAGCGAAATGTTTAACCTCCAGCAGATTGGTGGTGAGTATCTCCTCCTTTGGAGGGGGGCGCAGATATATCCCCTTGTCCGTCGGAAGCGCCTGGCTGGCGATTGCACTGGTGGCATTTTTGTCGAACAGGTTCCTGATTTTATCGAACTGGACTTTACAGGAGGTCCGACGTTCGGGGGCCTTGAAGTATTCTTTGACAGGTATCCAATAAGCCTCCCCTTTTGAAGGACGGGAGACAACCAATAGCACGGGTGCATTGCCCTGAAGCCAATAGTTCAAGTCTCGTTCCTTCACCCGGTACACGAAAGACGTAGCGGTTTCAGACTCAAACTCTGTTTCAGTTGCTTTACTTTGAACCTGGACGATCAGGTTGGTCGCTTCACCAGTTGCCGGATCGCGGATTTCAATAATGCCATCAATTCCGGCATCATTCGCTCCGCTGGTCGATGTCCAAGTGAAGCCCATTTCAAGGACAAAGCGTTCAATGAGATTGATTCCCTTCTGGCCAGTGATCTGGTTTTGGGTAATGAACTTACCTTGAACCTTTTGAGAAGAGTGTTGGCGGCGACCATTTCGCATAGTTCTCATCATGCCGTGCCAATTCTGATGTGTCCAGTGAACTGAGAGCTGGCAGTCCCAAATCTTACCTACAGGAGAAACTTGAAGAAATCCTCCAGTTCGTCAAGTCACGATCCTGCTCAAGTCTTTCCGCTTGGTTCATACATCAGCAACAGATTTCTTCGAGGATGACCTTCACCTCTGGAATACCATGTATCGACTCCGGGCGAAAGTTTTCCACGTCTGTCAGACTGAATGCCTCGCACTCCACAGTCACCTTTTCTGACCGATGCGCTCATCCATTGCACTTTCGGCATAGTGTCCAGCAACCAAACGCCGCTAGCGATTTCCAATGGAACCCGCACCCGACTGATCGCCTCGATGGCATGAATTACTCGGTGCCTTACCAGAGTTAATCGTTACTATTTGCCGTGAACAAATACTGCCTTTGCCTCTCACTGGCGATCCTCAACCTTATACGTCAACGACTGGATGCTGGAGTTTGCGGGACAAAGCATCCATTTCCTCCCATAATTTTTTCAGGTCTTGTGGTGTGTTAAAGGTGATAAGGGCTTGGTCAATTATTTTATTCAACTTTCGGATTGTGCTTTGGAGTGTTGACGAAGGTGGAATTTCTTTGCTCCCGAGTGCGGCCTGTGCCTCGCCATGCTCAGTTTGCTCACTGATGGATTCAGTCCTTGAGGTGACCGCAATAATCGTTTCCGAAATATGCTTGGAGGTGAGTTTACCCTCAGGAGCAGTTTGAATAGCTTTTTCCAACACCTCATCTCGCTTTTCTTCAGGAGCCTTCGCGAGAGCCTCGGCTTGCCGGGCATTCTCAATTTGTGAAGCATGTTTCACATTTTCAAGTTTCATGACCACTTCAGCCGCTTCGCAAAGCTGATACGCTCTCCGAGCAGTCATGTCCCATTTATCTTGTATATAATCCTCGAAGGTGGAATGCGTAGCCCGATATAGCCTTCTGTCGCTAATGGTCAAAACTGCCGAACCAACTTCGACGAAGGTTTTCATCCCCTCCTCGATCACAGCTTCGCATTCTGATAGCGTGGTTGTTTCTTCTGTAGTCAATGAATGTTTGCTTTGGATATTCATCTCAGAGTGTGTAAGGAGTTAAGAGGTGATTTCCCACCTGCTAAGTTCTGGCCTTTCGTTCTTTGTTTTCGATTCATATGGTTCTAATTCTTGGAACATTGAATTTTTAGTATCTTCAAGACCGGGCTGAATTTTATTGTTGCCGCGACAACATAGCGCACCTTTTTTTGAAGGCGGACATGGCAGGTGATTGAGAGGACGAAAGAAAAACAAACCCCAAACGATGCCAAACAAAAAATTTTTGATTTCCTGTTTGACAGGTTTTCATTTCACCTGGCCGATTGGGCTGGCATAGACTTCAACACAGGCGGTGATTTTCCAGGCAGCGAGTTTTACCTTTTCGGCCATCTTCTCCACACCTCGGGATGCAACACGCGGTATCCGCTTCAACACGGATCTTGCCAAGAAACCACGAGAATGTGTGGAATACCTAGTGGTCCACAAACTGGCTCACCTGCTGGAACCAACACACAACGCCCGGTTCCTCGCCCTTATGGACCGATTCATTCTCAAGTGGCAGTTCTACCGTGTGGTGCTGAATCGCCTGCCAGTGCGCCATGAGATATGGGAATTTTGATGGTTTCCCGTTGAGCATTGGGTCGCTCTCTTACTCGGCCAATGTCATAGATCCCGCTTCCTTTACTGAGTCAGACGTTATAGCAAACCATTTACCGGCCTTCTCTGGTGTTACCAACTCTCGGTAATTGCTGAATATCATCTGCGGAGAATTTCCAGCCTCCAGTGCCACCTTTGCCACGTCCTGCGCCTCGGCAACCCGGTAGCTGATGAACGAATGTCGCAAACCATTTTTCTTCCACTTCACCTTTGCATCAACCAGGGCGACCTCCAACAACTCGTAAAGATAGGTATGTAGGTAAGGCCAAATTTTGCCAGTGGATTTTGAGTAGGGTTTGAGCCACAACCTGAGATTCTCGGGGATGGGCACCAGTCTGCGCTGCTTGGTTTTACGAGCATCCTTTGCCTTCACCTCGATATACTTCCCGTCACCAACTCCAATTTGTTGCCAATCAAGACGGCAGATCTCAGAGCTTCTCAGGCCAGCAAATGCGCCAATCACAAGGAACGGAATGAGCTTTTCATCGGCGTGGGTCAGGATTGCCACCAGCTCTTCAGGAGTAAAGATCTTGATCTCCCCCTCTCCATCCTCGATGACTTCGATGCCTGATACCTCATCCCAGTCGAGTGGCAAATACTTCTTCCGCTTTGCCCACTTGAAGAACGAAACGATAGTTGCACGAAAGTTGTTTCGTGATCGAGGTGCCAAGTCCATTTTACCCAGGAACAACTGAATCTCCGGTTCGGTAACCATGGTCAGGTTGCAATGGAAAGCGTCTTTGAATTTGCCGAGCCTGTGGCTTAGGTCTTGGACATGCCGTTCAGACCTCCGTGCATCGGTCTTTGCTTTGATAAAATCATCCACCGCCTCAGCAACGGTCTTCACTTGAAGCTTACTTGGGTGGCGCTTGACATAATACCTCACGGCTTCTGGCATCGATACAGGGACACCGTCTCGCGCCCTTAATGCCTCGACAAATTCCATTACCGCGCTATCCAAGGACAGCCCGAATGGCTCCAGCGCATTGACTGCCCTGGTAAAAGCCAACCGCTCCGGCCCAGTGAGGGTCAAGGACTCTAAATTTCCATTGTTGACACTATCATTGATCTGGTGCGCCCGTTTCGTCGCTTTGTCGTAGCTCCCGAAGGTTTCAAGCTTGCGCCTGCCTTGGCTATAATAGCCTACCTTGAACTCGTCATACTCGCCGTTGCGGTGGCGGTAAATTTTCACGACTGAGTTTCCCTTTTTAATTACGACTGGGAAATCTGGATTCTTCATCTGTTATTTGAGTGGTTTGTTCGGAATTTGTTCGGAAAAACCGAGAAGACGAAGAACTGCCATAAAAGAATGGCGACCCTAACGGGAATCGAACCCGTGCCGCTGCCGTGAAAGGGCAGTGTCCTAACCGCTAGACGATAGGGTCGTCAACGGGCGCAGAAATATAATCGGCCCAAAGCCATTGTCACGCAAAAATATAATTATTTTTTGCCCTTTTGGCTAATGGTCAATGAAAGCTCGCTGTTTTGGCTTAAATTCCAATAAAATCCGCCAGTTTCTCCCTTGCTCACAAAGCGTCAGCAGGATCCGAACTGACCTCCCGCGTTCGGACGGAATTCTGATCAGCCAATGCGGTTTATACGCTTAAATGCCCAGTTAAGGGCGGAGGTCCACATCAGGTTGAATGCAAAAGCCAGGGCCAATCCGCAGAGCAACCCCACGGCTGCGCCAACAAATAATTGAAGGCCAAGCCCGCCATCCATCGCCGTCAGGGATCGAAGGAGGAAAGCTATGACCATACCACCAGCAATACCAAAAAATGCTCCAAGTTGCACAAAGAGTGCGCGAAACGCGGTCGCCGGATTTCGCCTCAACCATCCAATTAAAATCGAGCACGAAACGATGCCGAAACCAAGCAGGATCGCGGTCGCCAGGGAGGAAAGAATTACTGCAACTAAAACCAGGATAAGGAAAAGCGGGACCACGATCATTAATGGTAAAAAAAGAACACACTTTTAACCACATCAACCCGCCAATTGGAGCCACCAGCAAGGATGGTTTCCATCAGAGTCGAAAACCATTTTTAATGGTGGAAAGAAATTTGCTCTCGGAAGGAGATATCTGGCCATCGCTTTCGGTAATCTCATTTAGCAAATCGTAAACTCTCCTCTGCTGCTCTGGCGTGGTAAAATTCCGTGCCAGCTTGGAGGCACAGGAACGGGCGGCTTCCAGATTCTCAGAATGCGGCTGACACGTGTCACTGAGGCATCAAATTCCTTGTCACGGTCGTAGGGCGAATCCAACCCCATGGCAGTCAGTATCTGCTGGATGCGTGCGGCCTCAATGGAGGCCAGATTGCCATCCATATACATCGTAAGCACAACCAAATCCAGAAGCGCCTGGCGCTGCCCCGCTGTAAAGTCAGTAATGTCCATAAATTTGGAAGGAGCCGATGCTAGCTGAAAAAGTTTTGGCGCACAGCATCACGGCAACCCTGTTCGCTAGTAAGTTAAAATCGTCGATGAATTTTGTCGATAATAACAAAGCAGCCTAATTTGATCCGAAGGAAACAGGTTTTCGGAAGCGGTTTACGCTCGTAAACTTTTTTTATTGCCAACCGGCAACCATTCTCTAGAATAATCTACGAATGTAAGCAGCTGGGGCCGGTGGCAGATTGGGGGTGGCACCGGTCTCTGGCTCTCCTTTAGAACCTGGCAACCTGCTTTAGCTGGTTACTCACTTTTTATCTCTTGACAGTGGGACGCACCCTCGATTAACTACATTTTTCCACGGGAGATTGAAGAAATCATTATGAAAAAGACATGTCTGGGGTTCTTTTGCTCACTTAAACCATCAAGTAAACTCAATCACTTTGTCGCACAGACATTCCTATTGGTCTGGCTTCTTTTAGCGACAGCGTTTCCCGCCAGGGCTCAAGCACCTTCGCTGTCATGGTCAAATAATATAGGAGCACGGGCTTTTGCGTTGGATGGACTGAACAACGTGTATGCTTCAGCGGGCAATCAAATCATTGTATTGAATTCCGCAGGTGTGGCACAGTCGACAAACGTCATTTGTCCCTTGCCCGGCATTGTCAAACGGGATGCTGCCGGGAATCTGTATTTCGGTGGGAACTTCGACGGGACACAAAATTTTGGCGGCATCACTTTGACTGGGGGTTGCACGAATTGTGCCTTTGGCCACTATGGACCGGGTTGGCCCTCCTGTTATCTCGCAAAGTATTCAAGTGGTGGAACGCTCCAGTGGGTCACCTCCCTTGGCATCAATTCTTATAGCAACAGGGTGACGGACCTCGCACTGAACACCGATGGCTCGATCACTGTGGGATATGATGCCTCTGGAGTTGGGACGCTGGGCATGTTTTCTCCAACTGGATCCAACCTTTGGACGAAGGTATTGCCAGGAAGCAATCTCGGAGACAACATGTCCATGAAAGTGGGCAGTTTTGATGGGACCAGTGGCTCTTTTTTACAATATCGGTTCAGCGGATTTATAAGGGGAGGATTTTACGACAGTGCAGGCAATCTCACAACCTCCATTGCATTTCCACCTCCTGTCTGGGGCAGTCCTCTGACCGGTAATGCGGAACCATCAACTGGTCCCACGAATACAACCTACATTGCCGGATTATCCTCTGACACCTTGCTGCCGCAACTGCAAAAGTGGTCTACTGGCGGAAGTCTTGTCTGGACGCAATCGCTGGGAAGTATTGAACAATACATTCTTGGTGGAGACTCCGGTGGCAATCTATATCTCGCAGGCACCAACGGGTTGTTTTCCAAATACGACGCAAGTGGGAGCCTGCTCTGGTCCACCAATTATGGGACGGCGATCGAGGCCTTGCAGACGGATGGGGCTGGCAACGGCATTGTCTCATTCTCTAATGGAGCAGTGGCACGTTTTGGTGCCCCGCCTGTATCATCTGCCTATCAAGCTCCTGCGCTGGTGTGGACAACGGCTTTGGGAGCGAAACCATTTGCATTGGATGATCAGAACAACGTTTATGCTTCCATAAGTAATAAGATCATCGTCTTGAATGCTGCTGGCATACCGCAACAGACCAACAGTTATTGTCCTTTACCGGGAGTTGTGCAGCGGGATTCAGGTGGCAATTTTTATTATGGTGGCAGTTTTGATGGCACGCAGAATTTTGGAGGTATTACACTGGTTGGAGGTTGCCAGAATTGCTCGCTTGGACACTATGCACCAGGATGGCCCTCGTGTTACCTCGCGAAGTATTCCAGCAACGGCACTCTCCAATGGGCGACTGCTTTTTCGGTAAACAGCAGCTTTAATCGAGTGACAGATCTGGCGTTGAATCCGGATGGTACGATTACTGTTGGTTATGATACTTCCGGTCTTGCATCGCTTGCAATGTTTTCAGCAAGTGGTTCGAATATCTGGAGCAAGGGACTTATGAGCAGCAGCTTTGGCGATAGCATGGCGATGAAAGTCTCAACTTTCGACGGCCATTATGGAAGCTTTCTTGAAATTCGCTACTCTGGAAGCATGATTGGAGGTTTCTATGATGCAGCAGGCAACACTCCTTTTTACACTCTGGGGCCGCCTTTGCTGTGGGGCAGCTCTGCGTGCACCAATGCAGTAGCCGTTTCCGGCCCCACGAACACAGCCTTCCTGGCGAGCCTGGCTTTGGAAACGGCACAACCACAACTTCAAAAACTTTCCACCAACGGAGTCATAATTTGGATGCAGCCGATAGGAGGAATGGAGCAATTCATTGTCGGAGCGGACGCTGCTGCCAATCTATACCTCTCAGCCACAAATGGATTATTTTCAAAATATGATGCCAATGGGAACTTTATGTGGTCGACCAATTATGGAGCTGTAGTCACGTCAATGCTGCTGGATAATTTGGGCAGTGGCATCCTTTCGTTCGCCAACGGCTCATTTTCCCGCTTTGGCACGAGTGGAACCAGACCTCAGTTGGTAGCAACCAGAAACCCCAATTCTTCAGGATTTCATTTTAGGATCGTTGGCAACCCGCAGTCTGTCTTTCAAATTTTTGAGAGCACCGATCTGAGCCATTGGGATAGTCTGAGCTCAGTTACAAATGTTTCCGGTCAATTTGATTTTGCGGATACAAACAGTACCAGCCAGGTCAGGAAATTTTACAAAGCAGTTCTGGTGCAGTAATCAGTCCGTGGCAGTTTAGCTCTCGTGAAGTCATGGAGCCGTTTTATGCGGCTCCTTTTCTTTTAATCAGGCATTGCTTCCCCTGCTCCCTCGCGTATTAATGTTTCAGCACACCTTAAATTTATGGCGACGATTGCAATTCTAGGGACGATGGACACCAAAGGCGAGGAGCATGCCTTTGTGGCGGAGTTGATTCGTCAACGCGGCCATAAGACGCTCATCGTTGATGTGGGAACGCTGGGGGATCCTTTCGTTAAGCCTGATGTAACACGGTTTGAAGTTGCTCAGGCAGCGGGGATAGATTTGCCAGCTTTGGTTGCAAAGAAGGATCGAGGGGAAGCTGTTGCCGCCATGTCGAAAGGAGCGGCAGCAATCATGGAGCGATTGGTGGCAGAGCGGAAGGTGGATGGCGTGATTTCTTTGGGAGGTGGAGGAGGAACGGCGATCGGAACAGCAGCGATGCGGGCTTTGCCGATTGGTTTTCCGAAGTTGATGGTTTCGACCCTGGCCAGCGGGAACACGGCCCAATACTTGGGCGTGAAGGACATTGTGATGATACCGAGCATCGTGGACGTGGCGGGCTTAAACCGGATTTCACGGCAGATCTTGACCCGGGCAGCAGGTGCGATTTGCGGGATGGTGGAGTCGGTGCCCGAGGCGTCAGGGGCGTCAGAAGATAAGCCGATCATCGCAGCCAGCATGTTTGGCAACACGACGGATTGTGTGCAGGCAGCGAAGAAGATTTTGGAAGCAGCTGGTTATGAAGTGCTCGTGTTTCATGCGACAGGTGTGGGCGGCAGGACGATGGAGTCCTTGATCGAAACCGGCCTCGTTGCCGGTGTATTGGATATTACGACAACGGAATGGGCGGATGAATTGGTGGGCGGATTTCTAACAGCCGGCCCAACCCGACTGGAAGCAGCGGCGAGGCATGGTGTGCCAGCAATCGTAACACCCGGATGTCTGGACATGGTGAATTTTCACGGGCCAGAGACGGTGCCAGCGAAGTTTAACGGACGAAATTTCTATCAGCACAATCCACAGGTAACGTTGATGCGGACAACACCCGAGGAGTGTATGCAACTCGGCAAAATCATTGCGGAGAAACTGAACATGTCAAAAGGGCCGGTGACGTTTCTTTTTCCAGCGAAGGCGGTCAGTGTCATCAGTGCACCAGGACAGCGGTTCCATGACCCGACTGCAGACAAGGCGTTGCTTGATGCCGTGAGAGCGAATCTGCGCAAAGATATCGAGGTCACGGAATTGGATTGCGCGATTAACGATCCGGAATTTGCCGAGGCTTGTGCGAAGACTCTCTTAAAGAATATTGCGAAGCAAAATAGACCTTGATAAACACTCAGGGCAGGACTTGCGCCCTGCCCTGTGGAGATTGATTTGGCTGCGGGTTGACGCCGCTTAGATGTGGATGGCCGTGCCGAAAGCCTGGCCGGTGGCTTCGTGGATCGCCTCACTCAGTGTCGGATGAGCGTGAATGGTGGCTTCAATTTCTTCATGAGTGGCCTCAAGAGTAATAGCCAGGCCAAGTTCAGCGATCATTTCAGTGGCTTCAGGGCCAATGATGTGTGCACCCAGAATCTCACCATGCGGTTCGCCAATGATCAGCTTCACAAAACCTTCCACCTCACCGATGGCGCGGGCTTTACCGCTGGCCATGAAGGGGAATTTCCCAACCTTGAACTTGAGTCCCTTTTCCTTCGCGGCACGCTCGGTGAGCCCGACGCTGGCCACCTGGGGATTGCAATAGGTGCAGCCTGGGAAGTTGATCACTTTCTTTGGCTTATGATCCATGAACATGCCTTCGACAGCCTGGATGGCTTCGTAGCTGGCGACATGTGCGAGCCAGGGAGGTCCAATGATGTCCCCTGCCCCGTATACACCGGAAATGCTGGTCTGATAACGCTCGTCGATTTGAATGTAACCGCGGTCGGTTAACTTGACCTGCGCACCACCAGGGAGCAATGGCTGCACGCCGATGGCGACGAGGCAGACCTCAGCTTCCAAGGTTTCGTTCTTTTTGCCTTCGACCGTGATCTTGACACCTTTATCGCTCGCTTCGGTTTTTACAACTTTGGTGCCAGTCAGCACTTCAATGCCTTGTTTCGCGAAAGCTTTTTCCAAAGTCTGTGACACTTCCGTGTCTTCAACTGGCAAAATGTTCGGCAACATTTCTACGATCGTAACCTTGGTGCCGAAAGCATTAAAGAAATAGGCGAACTCAACACCAATGGCCCCTGCTCCAATAATGATGATGCTTTTTGGCTGCTTCTCGATCACCATCGCTTCGCGGCTGCTGATCACGGTCTTGCCGTTGAAGGGCAGTCCGGGCATGGGCCGTGCCACCACACCAGTGGAGAGAAGAATCTTGGGTGCTTCGAGCTTCTGCGTCTTGCCGTCCGCCCCTTTGACCGTCACAACGCCAGCCTTGTCGAGGGAAGCTTCGCCCTTGATATAATCGATTTTGTTCTTCTTAAAAAGATACTCGATACCGGCAGCGTTTTTGTCCGCAACGTCGCGCGAGCGCTTGATGATTTTAGTCCAGTCGTAACTCAGGTTGTCGAAGCTAAATCCAAACTCAGCGGCACGATGTTTCATCAGGTGAAACAACTCAGCGTTGCGCAGGAGTGATTTGGTCGGAATGCAACCCCAGTTCAAGCAAGTGCCACCAGCACGTTCTTTTTCAACACAGGCGACTTTCTTTCCGAGTTGCCCGGCCCGAATCGCACCGACATAACCCGCAGGGCCACCGCCCACTACAATAAGATCGTAAGAAGCCATAAAAATCAGAGCAGCATGGTCACCGGGTTTTCAAGAATCTGGCGCAACTCGGCGAGGTATTGAGCACCAATGGCGCCATCTACCACCCGATGATCCGCACTGAGACCAACCGACATCCGTTGGCCAACCACAATCTGGTCCTTGTCATTCACCACTGGCTTTTTAACGATGGCGCCGACGGAAAGAATCATGGCCTGCGGAGGATTGATGATCGCAGAAAAGTTTTCGATGCCATAGCTGCCGAGGTTCGACACAGTGATCGTGCCGCCTTGATATTCATCCGGCTTGAGTTTTTTGGTGCGGGCGCGGGTGGCCAAATCTTTTACTATTTCGTTGATCTCGCGGAGTGATTTTTTCTGTGCTTCGCGAATTACAGGAGTCACCAGGCCATCATCAATGGCCACGGCAACAGCCATATTGATGTTGGCATATTGCACAACGGCATCGCCGGCGAATGAAGCATTCACTGCAGGCACGCGGACAGCGGCCATGATGGCGGCCTTGAGAACGAAATCATTGACCGTCAGTTTTGCCTGGCCGGATTTCTCAGCAAGCGTGTTGATCTGGCCGCGCGTGCGCATGAGTTCCTCGGCATTTACCTCGATGTGGAGATAGAAATGAGGAATCTGCGTTTTGCTTTGCAGCAGGCGTTCGGCGATGACTTTGCGCATGCCGGTGAGTGGGATGCGTTTATCGGCCAAGGTTGGTGCCGGAACTGCAATCGGAGCCGGCGCAGCAGATTTGGGCGCAGGGGCGGAGGCAGATGCACCTTCCACGTCTTTTGCAACGACCCTTCCGCCAGGGCCGGAGCCTTGGAGACTTGAAATATCGACACCTTTGGAAGTGGCAATTTTCTTGGCCAGTGGAGAGGCTTTTACGCGGCTACCACTCACTGCTTGTGGTTTGGCAGCAGGTTGAGGTGCGATAACAGCGGCTTTGGTCGCTTCGACCTTGGCCTTCTCGGCTACCGGCGCACCATTTGCCTTGGCAGGAGCTTTTTCACCGGCTGTGCCAATCATGGCGAGCTTTTGACCAATGGCCGCTTTTTCACCGGGCTGCACATAAATTTCATTGAGGACGCCTTCCTCGAATGATTCCATTTCCATCACGGCCTTGTCGGTTTCGATTTCGGCGAGGATATCGCCAACTTCCACGGTATCACCAACGGCTTTGCGCCACTTGACCACGGTACCCTCGGTCATGGTGTCGCTCAATTTAGGCATTTCAACGTACGCCGACATAAAAGAATTCGCTTTCTAAATGGATTGGGAATCAGGAAAGGCTCAGGACCTTTTCGACCACACGTTCAACCGTGGGCAATTGTTGCTTCTCGAGCGGCGGACTGTAAATCGCCGGGGCATCGAGCGTGCAAACACGCAGCACCGGAGCATCCAGATCATCGAAGGCCTTCTCCTGAATCAAGGTCGCAATCTGGGAACTGACAGCGCAGAAGGGACGGTTTTCGTCGACCAGCACGGCGCGATGAGTTTTGCGCACTGATTTCAAGATGGCTTCCTCGTCCAACGGACGGATCGAGCGAAGATCCACCACTTCGGCTTTGATACCGTGTTCGGCTTCGAGAACTTCGGCTGCCTTCAGGCAGGTGAGAACGGCGCGACCGTGAGCGATTAAGGAAATATCCGTGCCTTCACGCTTTACATCCGCCACGCCGAGCGGAATCACGTATTCCTCTTCCGGCACTTCCCAGGTTTCACCGTAAAGGAGAGTATTCTCCATTACGAAAACCGGGTCGTTGTCACGAATGGCAGCCTTCATCAGGCCCTTGGCATCGTAAGCGGTCGCCGGGCAAACCACTTTCACGCCAGGATTGTTCGCGAGAATATTTTCCGGTGTGTGGGAGTGCGTCGCACCGACGTTGGTGCCGCCGTTGGCCGGGCCACGAATGACGATGGGGCAGTTAATCAAACCACCGGACATGTAACGAACGCAACCGGCGTTATTGATGATTTGGTCGTAAGCCACGAAGGCAAAACTCCAGAACATTAATTCCATGACGGGACGAATGCCGAGCATCGAAGCCCCCACACCCATGCCGATGAAGCCAGCTTCACTGATCGGGGTATCAACCACGCGCTTGTCGCCAAAGCGTTCCCAGAGACCTTCAGTGACTTTATAGGCGCCATTATACTGCGCGACTTCTTCACCGATGATCACCACGTTTTCATCGCGCATGATTTCTTCGGCGAGCGCATCGTTCAAAGCCTTGCGATAAGTGATCTTCGGCATACAGGAGGGAGCAAACTGAATTAATCGTTGAAAAAGTGCTTGCCGGTTTTGCCAGCCAGAGTTTGATTATCGACCTCGTAATAAACATCCGAGAAAATGTCCTGCACGTTTGGCAGCGGGCTTTCCTGGGCGAATTGCGCGGCAGCAGAAGCTTCGGCTTTCGCCTCGGCATCAATTTTCTCGGCGTCCTCAATGGTCAGGATGCCATCTTCAATCAACCGCTTTTGGAAAAGCCGAACTGGATCGTGCATTTTCTGGTATCTCTCGATTTCGGCTGGATCGCGATATTTCTTCGCATTCGCATCGGCAACGGAATGACCGTAGTAACGGTAGGTGTCGATTTCGAGAACGGTGGGACGAGATTCGTTATGGGCGCGTTCGATGGCTTTCCAGGTTTTCGCGCGAATTTCGTAAATGTCCTCGCCGTTGATGCGGTCCCATTCCATATCGTAGCCTTCGGCACGAGCAGCGAGACAATCCTTGAAGGAAGAAGAACGTCCCAGGCTGGTGCCCATGGAATATTGGTTGTTTTCGATGATGTAGATCACCGGAAGGCTCCAGAGCGCCGCGAGATTCAAAGATTCATGATACGCTCCCTGGTTCACGGCACCATCACCGAGATAGCAGAGGCAGGAGCCTTTGAGACCTTTGAACTTGACGGCGTAAGCCAGGCCCAGGCCGAGCGGGGTTTGACCGCCAACAATGCCGTGACCGCCCCAGTAATTCTTATCTGGAGCGAAGAAATGCATGGAACCACCCTTGCCTTTGGAACAACCGGTGGCCTTGCCGAAAAGTTCAGCCATACACTCGTTCATGGACATGCCAACTGCGAGGGCGTGGCCGTGATTGCGGTACGCAGTGATAACGTGGTCGTTGTCACCACAGAGAGAAATAGTCCCCACGGCGACGGATTCCTGGCCGATGTATAGGTGAAGGAAACCGCCCATGTCGCCGCCGGTTTGGTAGTACTTGAGAGCAGTCTGCTCGAAGCGGCGGATGCGCAGCATTTCCCGCAGCAAATCAATTTTCTGAGCCGGTTTCAACTTGCGGTTGACTTCGGCATCAGCAAAGGTTCGTTTTTCAGCAAGAGTTTCCATTGAACTAATTAGTTACGCCTTAAAGACATCTATTTGACCTTACCAAAAAAAGAAATCAAAGCAAAACGTGGCCTAATTTTCAGGCCAAATTTTACCCTGCTCCCGTTCTGGATGACCCCAGCCACCTGCCCACCCGATGACATAGTGTGTAGTAAAATGATTTATAACTGAAATACATCTTTTAATAGTCTGTGATTCTCTTTAAGAATAAGACATGCAATTTCGGCAGATAGAATGTTTTCTGGCAGTGGCGGAAGAATTACATTTTTCCCGGGCGGCCAAGCGCCTGCATCTATCCCAACCTCCTTTAAGTAAGCATATCCGCCAGTTAGAGCAAGAGCTGGGGGTGCAGTTATTCATTCGAAACCGGCGTTCCGTGGTGCAAACCGAGGCGGGAAGAATTTATCAGGAGAAGGTGCGGAACGTGCTATACCAGTTGGAGGAGGCCAAACTAGCGGCTCAACGGGCGCAAGCTGGTCAGACCGGTGAGTTAAAGATTGGGTTCCTAAGCGCATTGTTTTACGATTTTATCCCTCCTCTATTGATGCGATTCCGGCGGAGATTTCCCGATGTACAGGTAACGCTTTTGGAGATGGTGGCAGCGAAGCAGTTTGAAGCGGTCAGCGATGGCAAGGTGGACGTGGCCTTTCCCGGGCTGCCTCCGGACAAACCGGGCCTGGAAATCAGTTCGAGAATTCTGCGGAAAGACAAATGGTATGCCTGTTTTCATTCCGAGCATCCCCTCGCCCAACAGGAAAAGGTGTGGTTGGAGGAAGTGCGGAGGGAAAGTTTTGTGTTCATTCAACGGGCAGTCTCACCGGCGCTGGACGATGCCTTGTTGGAGATGTTCCGCCAGGTGAATTATACGCCGAGAGTGGCGCAGACAGCATCGCGCGCGCAGAGCCTGCTGAGTTTGATCGCGGCGGGTGTCGGGATTTCCATCTTTCCGGGAGCGGTCAGTGCCCTGCCTTCGGCCGGACTGGTGTTTCGACCATTGAAGGACAAATTGGCGCCGTATGAACATTCGATCATTTGGAACGGGTCAAACACGTCGCCGGTATTGGCGGAGTTTTTGAAAGAGCCGGCATTGCAGGGGGTGGGGTAAATGATGAGTCGTGCCAAGGCTGGAAAAGCCGATTGGCGGGTGCAGCCATACTCGGCATCTGTGCGATCAAAGCCGGGGAAAAGTGTTAAGGGTTAAAAAACCAGCTTTTCAAAAAGAGTAATCAACCCGTACCCGACGCCGGGGATAAGCAAAGCTTGAACTGCAGAATCCTTTATCCAGGAGGTGTAGGAGCCCATGCTGACGCTGCTAATCTCTTCAATCAAATGTCGAACCTTTTCAGCATAATTGGTGGCCTGCAGCGTCTGCCTGTGCCCCGTTTCATCCACCACCGTCCACGTATGGGGTTTGTGTGAAGCTTCCATGGATTTGAGTTCAATCTTCTGAAGATCTGCAACGGCCGCTTTCCGCACTTGAGCCGCTGCGCGGCGGATCAGAAATGCGCAAAGAAAAACGATGATCGCATTCAGCCCAAAAATGATCGACATGGGAAGAGGCCAGGTCCAGTTATCGAAAAACTTGTTGCGGGCGATCCACATTATGGAGAGGACAATGAAGGGAAATTTAAACAGCTTTCCAATCGCCTTGGTGTGGAGACCAACAAATTCAACATCCAGGTAACCCGGAAGATGGTCTGGATCCATGTGACGGTCCTCAGCATAGCTTTTCAGGATTTTGTCCGGCCATGTGGTTTTTTGTTCGCTGAGACAAGTAATGAATCGCTCCGTCAGCCGGGTTGCGTCGACAACGTAGAATGCCAAAAAGGAATAGCCTAAGATCGACGAGACGAGCATAAGCCGGTCAACCAACGCACTGACGTGACCGCGGGAGGGCACATTCGGAAATCCAAATATGAGAAAAACGCCGAAGCCCAGGAGCAGGTAGCTAATGCAGGTAGGAATAATCCGGCAGAGTCGGTTGGATAGTTTTCCGCGTATTAAAAATGCTTCATACAACTTTTGCGCATCGACGTTTCCATCGGGTTTTGGCCAGAAGTTAATACTACAGTCAGTGCGCCACTTTTTTAGACTCGTAAATGATGCACTTTTGCACCAGGAACGCAGTGCATCAAACAGACACTTGCAGCTTTCAGCCAAATTGCGCTTTGTTGAGACAGATGCGGGTGACTCAGAATGAGCAAAGTACTTGTCCCGAAGTTTCAGCCGGTGGCGCTTGTAAAGGAACCACGACCGAACTACGAAGAGAAATGATAGCACGCCAGCCACCAACCGCAGGATTTCGGTCGGCCAGATGCTGACTCCCTCATTGAATTTGATGGGTTCGGCATCGGGTTGGCCGCGTTGAACCCATGCCACCCACATAATCCCCATGATGAAAACCATGCCCATCAGCAGAATTACTGACGTCCAGAATGACATCCTCCTTTCGATTGCTACCAGTCGAAACTCCAGAGAGGTTGTGTTGGTGGTCGGGGTGTTCGGGGTTTGCGAGGCGATGGTGGTGTTCATCTGTGCGGTTGCGACAGCCGATGCCACTCTCATGGGCAAAAGAGATCGCACGAAAAGATGGAGTCGCTGGAAAACAAGGTGATAGTGGTCAGCAAGAAATCTCGATACTGATCTGAGCAAAGCCAAAGTCCCAATCGCACCGATCAGTATCATGGCGAAACCCCAAATTTTACGAGGACTGATATCCAGATTCTGGAACAGGTCGTCATGTACCGCCCGGCCCGCACAGCCCAGTTCCACCGCACGGGTTCTTCCCACTTCAAACATTCTGATTGGCCCTTTGCGAGCAGAAGGTTCTCCCAGTGCGTTCAAGCAGGCGGTAAATACGGCGGTTTGGTAGCAATCTCGAAAGGGTGTGACTCGGGGTATCGCAGGTTTCAGGCTACAATCCGGCTGCAAACCATAGGAGGATGCCACAATCAAATTACGAGTGATCGGATTCTGCTCCGGATCGAGATAACGAGCATCCAGATCGGTGGTAAAGAATACCGCATCTCCAAAAGATGCCCGAAGAGCCTGCAGAAGAATCAATTTATCATATATGTCGCTCCCCAGAACTCCTATGGCTCTGATCTTTTTTCCGCCCTTTTTGAGCAACTCGTTTTTGAGTTCCAACTCCTTGGTTAAGCGGCGTGCGTAGTCGAACTGGGATTCTCCTTCAGATTTGGCGTATTCATCCAGACTTCGGATGGCCCTGGGATTCGCGGGCGCCGATCCGGCATTTTTGGATTCCGCTGGTTTGGATTCCGTTTTTGCAAGAGTGCCATCCAGGCCGCGCAAGTAAGCGAAACGAAGAAAATTTGTGGGCCATTTATCGACTTTCAGAAGAAATTTAGAGAGCGCGCAAACCGGAGGGCTGTTGGTATCTGATGCCATTCCAGCAAAGCAAATTGGGAGCGAGCGTCCGTATGAAGTATCTGTTTCGGAAATCAGCACTATGTGGTCACCCGAGTCGGGAGTGGTATCAACGCCCCTGAATACCAACTCCTGAACGAGCTGACGGGAAAGTTCCTCATCAGTGACAATCAGATTGGTAAAGGCACCATTCCTGCCGAGGTTTGCGCAAATCGCTTGTTCGATTTTGGCACGGCTTGAATTGGTGCAGTAATTTATGGTGCCGCGAGGCATTATCAAGGCATCCGGGGCGGTGGCTTCGGAGGAGTAAATTACAAAATTCGTCAATAATACCCGGAACGGCTGAACATTCGTATCCAGCACCATTCTCGCAAGGGTATCTGATGATCTGGGGCCGATGAGCTTTATCTGGGTGGAGTTCGTGGCAGGAAGGTTCAATTTTTCAAAAAGCCTGGCGAAACGGGTTAGCGGGTAATCAGCAAATTCTTCTTCTTTCAACCAGAGTACCAAAATTGCGCTCTTGTTTGTATTCAGATCATCAGCAAGGAACCATTCGAAAGGGATGAGAAGCTTCCCGCCCTCATCTGATTTTGAGGTGTCCTTCTGCGGATCTGCAGTGGAATTATTGGTTGCAAACAGCCTGGCTCCAACCGGCCAACCGACGGAGGCAAGGCCTAGATGGCTTCGATCGTTGGGCTTATAATTTTCGCTGGCGAGAGCAGTTTGCACTGCATATCGCAGGCGCAATCGGACTTCCACGTCCTCGGGATACGAAAAACCTTCGACCATCACAGCCATCACCGAGCAGTTATACTTTTGATCGATAAAATTTTGGATTTGGCTTCCCATGATGCTCCACTCGGTGAGATCCTGCGGTGAAGCCTTCAGAGACTCACCAAGTGGATCCTGCCATAACCTGGAAGAAAATTTCTGATCGCCGATCAGAGAAGAAACCGCGTCCCCTCCTCCTGCAGGCCGTGAACTGGATAACCTTGGCTCAAACTCTATGTAAGTAAATATGGCCGCCACGAAAGTGAAGAGCAACGTCCAGACTCCTGCATTGAATCCTTTGTTATCTTCCATAGTTCAAAATGGGCTGCCATCAAGGAGCATGGATAAGGCGTGATGGAACGTTTCAACGGCTGAACAGCCAACAGAATTCCTTGGTGAAGCGTGGAATAGCTTCTTCTAAACACCATCCAATGAATCGTCAAGATCAAAACGCCACGTGTGGTGAACAACAGTGTAGTCACCAAAGGGGGGAATGGAGCTTATCGCTGCCTAATCTAAATGACAGAGGGTGGACAGCCTTCGAAAATGGCAATCCAAATCCAACCAAAGAATTCGAGAACTATCTTAACGCTTTTTAGCTAATTGGGAGGAAAAGATTCGAGTAATTCAGCAAGGCACAGGACCCACCGAAGTCGAACAAAAGCAACGCTGTCCATTGGAGTTGCAGAGATTTCCTGCCAGGCAAATGTCATTTGACCTCCGCCAGGCGCCGTCAGATCTCCTACTTCTTGATTCGATAAAAGATCGCCGGATTGGTATTGGCTATGTTCGTGATGGACTGGAAACCGTTCGTCATCGTGTAGCTAAGCAATGGATTCCAAATCACTGTGCCTGAGAGATTGGTCGAGTATTGCAGGACGTAATTCGTCCCGGCCTGGCCATAGACCATTAATGATCTGACGTTGTTGACTCGCTTTGCCTCGATGATGGGCGGGTCAGCAATCAGTGGATGGGTCCAATAAAATAAGTTGGGAGTGGTCGAGTTTATGCCGGTAATGAACTGAAACGAATTTGTAAGTGGGACTCGCGCAAGCAAATTCCAGTTGATGGGAAAATTAAGGTTGGCCGCATAATCCACCTCGTAGGCTGTCCATGGCGTCCCATACAAAATCATGGATGGCAGGCCACCAATCGTCGGTCCTACATCAAGAATCGGGTCGGAAGCAGTAAATTCGTAAGCGCGCAGGAACATGGAAGTTTTGCTGCCATCCAGGCCTGTAAAGACCTCTGAAAGATTTGTCATGGGCACGCGCATCAAATATGTCCAGGCCGGGGGGTTCACAATGTTCGTGCAATATTGGATTTGGTAACTCGCTCCAGGTTTTCCATAAAGTGTCAGATTGCGTGAGCGATTTGCTCCCAATGAAGTCTCGAGTAATGGCTCATTGCCAATGACAACCATTCTACCATCTTGCAAAAGGATATTGCTGGTTACCGAGGAATCGACGTTGCGTGCTTGAACGGATCGTGGTGAAAGCTGGATGAAGGCCGAAGGCTGATTTGAGGCAGTTACAAAATTGAATTGAGCAATCTGTTGATCGCCTTGAAAGGTCTGTCCGGAAACAGCGGACATATTGACTTGAATCCGATTTGAGGCGGTCACCTGCAAGGTTGCTGAACCCAGGGAGGGCGAAAGGGGTTGCAAGGTCATGTTGCTAAAACGATTCGTGGCCAGGTCCATGGTAAAGCTGAAGTTGGTCACACTACTGGCATTGAGCTCAATGGGAATGCTGACAGTGTCTCCAGCCCGCAAAAGAGCGCTCCCAATTTTCAACGATAAAAATTGATTGTAATTAAACAGATTGTCCTGACCGACGCCAAATTCCGGGGTGAAATACAGGCTGTAAGTCTGCGCTGCAGAACCTTGGGAGGAATTTAGAAACTTAACTGCAAACTCCTGGTTTCCCATCGGAGAAAAGTTGGTGCCACCAATGCTTGCAAGCAAATCGCTGACATTGAAGTAAACTTGATTGTTCGCCACCCCATCTCCCGCCACCGCCGCCAGGATGCTGGGAGAATTTGAATTTGAAAGTGTTACGATGAGCCCTGACGGATCAAAGCCCGGCAGATTAATCACCAACTGTTTTGATTGCGTGACAAACCCATTTTCCAGCGCCGTGGTTACCGCAGGCAGGGCGCCTGAATTCGGATAAACCACCGTCTGCTGGCTGTTGGTGTCTGTAACCTGGATCCGGTAGTAATAAGTGGTATTGGGCAGACAGCCTGAAACCCGCACGTGCAATACACCCATGCTTAGACTTTTCTGCCTCAACATTGATTGATTCAATCGCCGCTGGTAGGTATTGGTGTATGAAGGGTCGCCCGTGTGCAAAGGAAAAAGTTCAATTCCCACCTGCCCGCTTAAGTTCGTTGCTCCTCCACTATCGGCAAAAACGGAAACGGTGGGAATTATGGATGCGGAGGAACTTAGCCAGACCAACGAGAAGCTGCTGGGCGTAATATTTACTGCCGTCACGTTCGTGATGCTTACCGCCTGGATGGAACTCGAAAAGGCGAATAACAGCGCGAAAGCAAACAGTCGCGCTTTGAACATCCGACTCTTCGTTTGAGATGATTTTGGTTTTTCCGGGAACATGAAATTATTTGGTTGTCGCGGGATTGGCGTTGGGCTTCTTAAAAAGGAACCCGGAACTGCTGCGCTGAAGTCCGGATTGACCTTTACGGGTAATGATTTCCTCACCACCCGCGAGAATCACATAGCGCTGAATGCCATTTGCCTTCAAGGTTCGGGCCATGCTTTGTGCACTGCCATCGCCATTATCAATCAGCACCATCAACGACGGTGTTGCCGGGGCTTTTGCTGATTTCTGCGGTTGCGTCGCTTTGAAGGGTGTTTGCGTCACCGGGAGACCGGGAAATTCCTTGCCCAGGTCACTGAGTGCTGTTGCTGAAGCGGCGTTGGTTCCACCTAAAGCCGTTCGCGCTGCCGTCGGCTGTTTGCGCAAATCCACTAGCACGACGTCCTCATTCGTCACGTTCTTCAACTGCGCATAGGTGATATAATTCAACGCTTCCGGCTGCAAACCTTTGTCCCTTGTCGTCGCTGATTGCGTGGCTTCCCACGCGATATAGCCGCCATCCAGCTTCTCAGCGGTGATACCTGGCTTAGTATTCAAAGTCACAGTGGCGCTCTCCGCCGAATCGTGACCCAGGCCCTCTCCACAGACAATCACCTGCCCCAATGGCGGCAATTTCTTATCCGCACACAGCGAAGCTGGAACATTGATGGCATTGGGAATATGACCTTGCGTGAATGCGATCGGTGACCGCACATCGATGATGGTCAGCTTGTCACTTTTGGCGAGCCGGGCTTGCAACTCCGCCACCGTGATGCCACTGACATTGCAGGCAACCATCGTAAACAGGCCCAGCCAGGCCAGTGGTTGCATATTCATTTTATTAAACTTCATACTTTTACTGCGGTTGAAATTGATTCACCGGATTTACCACGTCCACCATAAGGACAGCCACTCCTGGAATGCTGAAATCATTGCCGATCAGCCCACCATTTTTAGCTTCCGCCACCATCCATCGTCCGGATTGCGAATCCAACATGCGGACCGACCGCGCGTTGTTCAATCCTAGTTGGCGCAGCAGTTGGTAGGCACTGTAAGAGCTCGGGAATCGCGTATAACTGAAGACATTGATACCCGTTGCCAGGTTCAGAGTCGGACTGCTGTTCACGCCGAGATCCAGCACGCGTTGACTGTCAAATTTCACCCAGAGGAAAGTTCCGGGCACCAGAGAAAAGTTAGGTCCGGTTGCAATCCCATTTGTCAGGACGACTGTCTCACTCGTGACTTGTGGGACCAGGGCTGTGTAATGCGTAATTTGCAAAACTCCCTGTGCTTTCCAGGCATTCAACAACCCGTAGGCGTTCTGGGCGTAGGCCACCATCGCATCCGTCACGGCAATGGCATTTTGATTTTGGAACACCGGTTGCAACGTCGGCAAATCGGCGGCCACGATCCGCGACTGATTGGTCACGGTCTCCTGCCAGATGGCCCGACCACCCGCCAGCGCCGGACGATCCTTTAACGAAGCCGTCCTGGTCACTGGCACAGCTCGCAAACTGGGCAGATGAATCAGGCGGGCGTTGCCCGTCTGCGCTCCCAATGAATCCTCTTCACACACCAGCCATGGACCATCAAGGTAAGGCCGTGTTTCATTTTCAGCCGTGCTGGTGATTTGGATTTCTCGATTCCGCAATAAATCAAAGCCATAAATATCAACTTCACCGTTCCGGTTGTCCTGCCAGACAATCCAGTTGTCGAATATTGCCGGATGATATTGGCCGAACGAGTTGGTGGTCATCCGTCGCAACTGATTTCCTTCGAGGTTGCGGAAATAGATTTCACCGGGGCCTACATCACGGAAATCCTGCCACACCACCCTGCCCGCCTGAATCTCAGGGTCAAGTTCATCCTGCGTCGAAGGAGCGACGGCAAATTTTTGAGCCGCCAGCAAGTTATACGCGGAGAGCTGCCAGGGTGCGGTCGAACTGCTCGTGGGTCGGCTCTGGTAAACGACCCATGGCCAATCGATGCTCGGATTGATTTCATCTTGCGTCGAGGTCGCGGTGACCGCCTGCGCCGGCGTGCCACTGTTTAGATCCTTGACGTAAATATCCCAATTGCCATTCGGCTGACGCGCCTGCCACACCACATAACGCCCATCAGTCTTCGGATTTTCCTGGCTGAGCAAACCAGTGGTAAGTTTCAAAATGCTGCTGTTGCTGCTGCCCAAGTCTTGAGCGTAGATTTGCCAGTAACCATCGCTTTGATCCTCCCACACCGCCCAGCGTCCTCGTGCATGGGGATTCTTCGGCCCACGCACCACATCCGCCAGCACGGTGCGATTGCCGGAGAGTTCGCCGATTTGTGCCAGACGGGTTGTAAAATTGGTCCGCCCGAGTAAATCAACCAGGGCGATGCGAACGCTGTACCAACCAGGAGGCATGATCGTGCCGTTCGTATTCCGTCCATCCCAGCTATAAGTATTTAATCCCCCGCCAATATTCGCCAGCGTGACGCTTTTCACCAGGGGCAGCGTGGACAGGTCATAGCCATAAAGCGGGTTGATAAACCAGGAAACAGTGGTCGCATTATTGGTCAGTTGATAATTGCCTGCAATCTTGCCAATCACGGAAACGACTTGTTGTGTGCCGCTGATATTCGTGAACGTAAGGGCACTCGCAACGTTGGTCTCGGCCCGATAATATCCATTGTTAATCGTCCAACGATACGCGGTAACGCCTGCTCCGCCCACGGACAACTCCGCCGACGTGTTGCGCGTCGGAGTAGCCGGTGCACCAGCGATGAAGGTTGCGGGAGCAGTTGCACTAATGACCCAGCTCACACTCGCGGCATTGCTGGCGTTCAGGTAACTTCCGTATTGGGAGCGGCCCAAGACCGCAACCGTATTCGTTCCCGCCGGCAGGCTGGAAAGATTCAGCGGTGCCCCGACTGCTTGTTCACTGCTCCAGGCGCCACCATTGAGGCTGTAAATATAGTAGTCAACGTTGTCCCCACCAATGAGCAGCGAAGCCGTGGTATTCGCCGTGGGCGAGGACGGAACTCCGCCAACCGTCGCCCACGCTGCGACGCCCTGGAAAATATCCAATTGAGCATTCACTGCCGTCGGATTAGGCAAGGCTTGGAATGAAATCGGCACCGTCCCAGGCCGGATCGAGGAGGCATCCCCGGCTGCGAATAGCGGCTGCGATGGGAGATTCACATTGGCAAAGTCCAATGATTGAGCTCCGGAAACCACCAACGTCGCGGTATGATTGGTCTCCTGATTGTTGCTGGTATCCTTGGCATAATAAACGATCGGGTATTCCCCCGGGTTGCTCAGGCTGAAAGGCAGGGCTGGCAGGAAGGGACCGTTGGTAATGCTGTAGTAAATGCTGACCGGACTTTGGTCATCCGAAATGAAATACATCTGTGTGTCTGGCGTGATATAATATTTGCCACCGCTGAACGTGGATGAACCTGCGAAACCAAGCGTGGTCACCGGAGGAGTCGTATCGGTTGCGATGTTCGCATAGGTGACGGTATAAGTATAGGTGTTCAAGTCCACCAAATCCAAAATATTCAGATACGTAAGCTTGTTATTGCTCTGGTCGTAACGAATGTTTGTCCAGACGTTATTGGGATTGAGTATCTTCCCGTCGGAACGAACCACGCTGCCAATCGGCAGCTTCGCCTGGCCGGGATCGGCCAGCCGAATGAATCCCCACCCTTGCTTATCGGCCGTCAGCGTAATTTGAAAAGGATTGCCTGCAGTGGTAATCGCCACATTGGTGAGGGTATTTACCGGCAGAATATTTCCCTCACTTTCGTAAATGGCATCCGGAATCATGTTGCCCAAAGGGTCCAAAGTTCCACTGCTGTCCGCCAGGAAGTCCTTGACCGAATCTCGTCCCGGTTGATCGTTCAATACTTCGTGCAGGATCAAATAGGCATTCAATGATTTGATGATCGAGGTATCCAAGCCACCCAGTTCCGTGGAATGTGTATAGGAAGCCTTGAATTCAATAAATTCACCAGAAAGCGACGTGATCATGTCCCAGGCTCCCTTTTTGGTCTGACCGGGCAAAAGGTCACCCAGATTCACCACGAGATTTGCATTGGCGAGCGCTGAGTCATTGATGCGTGATCCCAGCAATTGCGCAATGATCAACAAATTCTGTTTGTTCTCAACAATCTTGGGTTGTTGCGAATTAATGACCAGGCTGTGCGCCACGCCATAGCCTGAGTTCTTCACCAACACACCCAGTGTGAAAGGAATCGGGCTCTCGACCTGCGGTGTGAACGGATCATCGCCCACCACGTCACGGGGCTGGAAGTAGGTAATCTCCAACTGCGGTTCCGGTTTCACGTAGATGGGAGCGGGATAGGCTTTCAACACTTCGGGCGGAATCTCCAGCCCGCGCAATTTGCCGCTCAAGGTCGCTCCTACATTATAACGGATGCCGTTCGGGTCGGTTCCACCGGCACTGATCTTCGGAATGATAAACCAGGTGATGCGCGCTTTCTGCGTCGGCCCGATTACCCCGGTGCCATTCACACTCTGAATGTTTTCCACTGTTGGAGGCTGAACGAAAAACAGACTCGAGGCATCGTTGACCACACCATTAGTGGAAAATTGCGGATTCTCGAAAGTCAGATTTGCAGAAAAATCCGTGATGGGATCATTGCCGTCATTATCAGTAATCTCCAGCGTCGCCTGGAATCCCACTCGTTCCAGCGTTAACTCCTGGTTGATCACGATCTTGATCAGGGCGCAAAGTCCTTGTTGTTGTTGCTGGCTGAAACCGTTAAGAGGCAGGCAAAGCAAACCCAGGCTCAAAAGGAACCTCCAGGCCTTTGCCGGCATCGTTCTGGTTTGTGATTGTTTAGACATCATCTTAATTGCAGTAAATCGTTTTAATGAGGTTGGAACATTCATTTCACCACCTCCGTTGCATTCACCTGGCTTAACTGCGGTGGGACACCGCACAACTCGTGGACTAGAAGGTCATTGGCATAGAATGCAGTGTCTCCCATAAGACTAAGCGTATAGACCTTCATTTTCTGATTGAGTCGTTCATTGCTCACAATCTGGGCCCGCACACCTTGCGAGTTGAAAAGGTAATCGCCCGCACGCACGCTCTGTGCCGCGGTCCAACCCTTGCCGTCCACCCACAACAAGTGCTCTTCTGTCGCAAGCAAATCGGCTCTGGCATGACCATTGTTCGATTCAAATTTGATTCGATGCAGCCTGTCAGAGTCCAGTGTAAAGACTCCGCTCACCATGGCTGTGTTCTCTGTGCGAACACCAGTCCGCACGATGTCGTTGGTCTTCACCTCCGCGATCGGTTTTTGGGTGCCATCGGACATTAACACCAGCGTGTCCGGAGAGAAGCAACCATTGCCGGTGGGCTGGAAGTTCTGCACGGATTGCTGTGGGCTAGCACCACCGCTGCCACCGGACGATATACCAGTTGAATTGCANAGGAGCGATCCAATCACACAACCCACATAAGATGCCAGCGCCGCAGGAGCCCCCGTCACGATGTCAGCGATGCCTTCCGCGAAGTTAACAACTGACATTGTTATCGCAACTGACCCGGCAAGCGCCACCAAAGTGTTGTCCTTCTGGCAACGACCTTCTGCATTGGCAATGGCATTCAAGCCGTCGATGAAAGCTCCGAGATCTCCAATAAACCCGCCAAAATCAGGCAGACACCCTGCCAGCACATCTCCCGCCCCTTGCTGCGTTGGTGCGTTGGTGCCGGCAAAGGTAACCACAAACGGGATATCCACACTTTGCTGCGGCAATAAATACGGCATGTAAGTGATGAGCGGCGTAAAGGTCGCCTGGTTGTCCTGCGAGCCTTTGATGGTCACGTTCTCCATTTGGATGAGACCCTGATTTTGCGCCGTGACGGTGAAGCTGGCTTCGAATCCCGGTGTGACATTATCGAAATGCCTGTAGTTTGGCGTCAGCACCAGAACCGGCAATGGCACGTGCGTTTCGAACGTCTGCTCAATCTGTATTTGATACCGGTCGGTATAAGGCACCGGCACGACAGTGAAGTTCACCGTGACGAGACTCTTATTCAATCGCGCATGCTGATAAACCGTTTGACCCGGAACCACGTCTACCGTGCCGACTGCGGGTGAATAGCCCGGCGCGCTCACCTGCCAACTCCAACTGCCTTCCTGCAGGTTGGTAATGGTGAAGAAACCATTGGTGTCAGAATAAACCGGGGGCAGATCAATTTGCAGCAGAGTATTCCGCAAACGAATCGCTGCATTCGGCACCTGCTCACCCAAAATGTCATCGACTTCGAATTGAACACCGCCTTTTTGGCCGGTCGTAACCAGCGCATAGGTATTGATCAGGAAGTCTGTCTGTGAGTTGGTGCCATGAATGCGGATGGTGTCGGAATAGTAATCCTGCACCGTGTTCGTGGGCGGTGCGAAGACCACGAGGAAACTGTTCGATTGACCCACGCCGAGGTCGGGCAGATGGATCAGGCCGTCGGCGGAAATCGGCAGGTTTACATACATCCAGTTCACGTTGGTGGGCGGGACGACGGTGATGCCCTGCAGGTCTCGCAATCCCTTGTTGGCAATCGTGACCTGGCGACTGATCTGGTCGCCGCGATTCAAACTGACATCAACATAACCCAACGCTGGAGAAACAACGGAGAGCACGGGAATCGCCGGCAACAAGGTGACATTGCCCACAAAGTTCGCGAAAGCGCCCTCAGCCGAAGTGAAGTTGAACACCACCTGCACGTTATCCGGCGCATCGATGGCCGCCTTCAGTTGCAAATTGATGCTTTGCTTTTGATTCGGTCCCAATACGAAATCTGAAGCGATGAAGTTGGTCCCTGTAACTTTTGTCACTGGTATCTGGTTGGTGCCGGACATCTGGTAAGCAGTCACGCTGTAGTTAAATCCAGTCAGAGGAATGTTCCCCGGATTGACCATCTGGATGGAGAAGTTCAACACATCGTTTTTCGACATGCGGATATCGCCCAGGGCCGGAGTGAGATAGAGCCGGTAAACATTTACCTGCACCTGGTTCAACTGATCCACCACCTGCGGATGCGCCGCCCAAATGGTCAGGCTACCGCCAAAGCCAGGTGTGTTGGTATAAGTATATTGATAATTCCCGTTGGCGTCCGTGGTGATCTGCCGGTACCACTTGAACCCGCGCGAGCCAAAGCCCAACTGCAGCGCGGCGTTCGGCACCGGCAAACCAGTCTGACGATCCAAAGACTGACCGCTGATAAAGATCAGATCATCGTTGGAATAGTTGGTCTTGTCAGTGTGGGAGGTTCCATAATAAGCCGTTTGCGCCAGGCTGGAAACCATGCTGCCGCTCAACGGTCCGGAGGTGAGTTCGAACGGAGTGTTGATCTGGCTGTAAATGTTGCTCACCACACAAACGAAGGTTGTGTTGGTCGTTCCGGCCAGGGCATCAGGAACCAGCACGTTGGGCAGGGTAAAATTCAATGTCGCACCGGCTTTGATATGAACGTAGGCACGCCCGTCGTTCAGGAAGGTGGTTCCGGCCGGAGTGCCGCTGAACGGAGTGCGGCTGACTTCCTGGCCCAAACCGTTCTGCACTGACATATAAATATCTCCGGGCTGACCGCCGTTGCCGCGGGAGACAATCACATCCATATCGACATAGCCACGGTTGGCCAGTTGAATCTGGAACGAAGATAAACCGCCGGCCAAAGGCAACTGGTTGATGGAGACGCTGACTGCCTTATCTGGCTGATGAATATCGTTGAGCGCAAATATTTGCTGGTAAATGACGCTGCTGCCACCGCTGTCTGTGTGTTGGAAGGCCCGCACACGCAAGGTTTGAGCTGCTGCCACCGGCGATTCCACAAAGATGACGGATTGCTCCACACTGGCTCCGGCATCAAGATTGGTAGTGACGGCACGCGTGAGTGTCGCCGGATCAAGCCCCGTGATGGTGCGATACAATTCCAGTTGCGTCAGTTGCAGATTGTTCGTGCTGGTCTGGTTCGTAACTCCCACCTGGAACTGGTCAAAATAGCCGGTGAGCAATGAATTGTTGGTGCCGGTGCCTCCTGAATTAACCAGCAACCCCAATCCCACCTGATAAACATTTACCAGTCGCTGAGGACTCTCTTGAGCGGCGTTGTTAACTGCCGTGACCGCATACTGAATGACTCCGGATGGAGGCAGATTATCGGTGAAGGTGCTTCCCGGGATTGGCGAGGCATTCTGCTTGATGCCATTACGATAAACATTGTAACCAACCGCAGTGCCATCGTTGCCGACCCAGTTAAGGACTGTGGCCTGACCAGCAGTCACCAACACGGAGAGGTTCACTACCGGGCTAACGAGTAGTTGGATCAAAGCCGGAGCACTAGCGTTCTCATTTCCGACTTTGTCAGCGGCGGCAATGACGTAGGAGTTCGTTCCGCGCGGAGGATAATCAACTATCGGTGTGGTATCGGGTGCGGTCCTCAGGAATGTGCCGTTGCGATAGATACTGTAATGATCCGGAGTTTCGCCACCGGCAGGTTCCTGCCAGGAAACCTGGACGCCGCTTACCGCCAAAGCCACGGCGACATTGGTTGGGGCTGCCGGCGCAATGCTGTCGGCAATGGCCACGACCACATTCGAGATACCGCTCTCAGACCCGCGACGGCTCGCAGTCACACCGTAATGATAGAAACCGTCGACACCCGGCAGATCAACAATGTTATTGCTGGTGATGGCGTCCGTTACCAAATTGGTGGGAGCCACCAGATTGGTGTCAGCATCGCGATAAAGACGATAAATCTCCGCATTGGAAACGGCATTCCAGGTCAAACGCACGTAGCCTCCCTGCAAACTGGTGGCAGCAAGGTTAATAGGCGCTGCCGGTGGCGTTGGCAGGGCATTCGTATAAAGTTCCAGTTTGCCACCGCTCAAAATATTAGTTCCCACATTGCTGACCGCATCCTGGGCAGAAAAGGAAAATTGAGCGAATCCGGCTCCCATGGAAGTGGTCAACGAGAGATTGCCGCTCCAATTGCTGCCCGATCCCGACAGCGGAATGGATACGCCACTGCCAACCGGCGGTGTGAAGTTCAAGGTCGGTGTCGTTCCTGCCTTGACCAACTCGGTAAGTTGCAAAATAACTCCCAGGCTGGTGCCGTTGGTTACCTGAACCGGGGCTACGGGCAAGGTGGCAATGATTGCCACCGGTGCCGTGGTATCGATGACTAATTGCGCGCCATTCGGGCTGCCACTGAAAACATTGCCGGCCAGGTCCTGAGCCGTGACCTGCACTGCCGCTAATCCTGACGGAGATGCAGCGGTGACATTGAACGAGCTCTCATAAGTATTCAGAGCCGTATTGGTCAAATTCAGCAGGATGGGTGACGGAGCACCGTTCGGCTTGATGGTGACCGCTGGTGCCACCGACAGAGCTTCACTTGAAGTAATGACGACGTGAACCGGGCCAAGGCCAACGGGTGAAGGCCTGTCGTAGGCAATGCCAATGGTCGGCGGGATGGCATCGTAAGTCGTAGAAACGAGCGGCGAGAGCGGGCTGGAATTTCCGGCATCATCATACCCAACCACACCGAAATAGTAGGTTCCATTGGCGATTCCTTGCACCGTGTAATTCAAGGAGTTTAGCAACACCGATTGACCAGTCGCCTGATTGGTGGAGGTGAAGGAACTGCTGCGCCAAAACACCTTGAACTTGGTGGCATGTTCACCGGTGGTCGGGAAATGCCAGGTCAGAGCCAGGCCTGAGGCAGGATTGTAAACCGGCGCGTCCAGGGTCACCGCCACGGGCGGTCCGCTGTCCACCGTAATATGACGCACAGCTGAGGGTGTGACGCCCGTGTTATCGGAGGCCACCGCCACCAAAGTGTTTGCACCTTCGACCAGCAAAGCATTCGTAATGGTAAAGCCGCCACTTGAATTCGCTATGGTGGTGCCGACGATTTGACCGTTGCGCGTCAATTGAATGTTGATGCCCGGTTCGGCTGTGCCACTCACAGTATAAACATTGGTGGCGATCAGAATATCGCTGCTCGGAACAGTGATGATCGGCGTATTGGGCGACGTCACTGCAATCAGTACATTATTTTCCAACGTGGCAATGTTTGCGCTGGTGTCGCGCGCCAGCAATTTCACGCGGTGAACGGCGTTGCTGAACTGGCTGATATCAAAATATTGCGAGAACGTGCCGCCGACATTAGTGCCCTGCAGCACACCATCCACATAAAACTCCATGTTCGCCATGCCCAAAACTGCCGTGGCTGATCCCGTCACCGTAACTGGCCGGCTCAAAATCTGCCCTTCATTCAAGCTGAACGACTGAATCACCGGTCCGCCGGTAATGTAATTCACCGTCAGGGAAACAGGTGTATTGGTCTGGCCGGTGATACTGCGGAATTGCGCGTAGATATGCTTCACTCCTCCGCCACCGGAGAGCGGCAAGGCGGTGTAATTCGTGAAAGGTGTGAAGAACACACCGGCAAAGGTGGAATCCTCACTGAGGCGCATCGCATCCGCGGTCCGGCAGGCGAGTTTCAAATTCACGGCCTGACCGCCAACCTGGCTTAATCCATTGGAGGTTCCAAGTGCCGGTGTCAATAGCGGCTCAAAGGTGAGAAACGGATTATAAGTGACATTTCCAACCAGGGAATTGGTTACATCCAGTTCCGCTGCCGAACCCCACCAGTTTTGCGCTGCGGCAAGAACCGTGCTGCCAGCGTTGAAGATGTTGGTTCCATTATTCTTGATGACAGAATTCTGGAGGTTCAGGAAGGAGGTATCGTTAAGCTTGATGCCGAGGTCATTGGCGACAAGCAGTGCATTGCTGGTGGTCAACGTCGCGCCATTCTGCAAGCCCAGTCCGTATGGAGAATTGTAAGTAGCCGTAACCGCATCAATGGTCGGGGCACAACTGCTGACCGTGACACCCTTCGCATATTTCACGAACACATTCCTCAGGCTCGACGCACCCGCGCCATTGCCCAGCGTCACCCCGTTCCAATCCGCAGGAGCCGGAGTATTGCCCTGCGTATCGTTGGCGGACGTGAAAGTAATCGGGTCGAGAGCGGTGCCATTCGCAACCAGGGCGCCTTGTTGCACCGTCAAGCTGCTGCCAGGTGCAAAGAGCAACGTGGTGCCAGGCTGGATGGTGAGTGTGGCATTGCTTGCCACCAGGATGCTTTGATTAATCGCCACCACTGCCTGCCCTGCCCCGCCAATCGTGGTATTGATGCCGATGGTGCCGCCATAAGGATCAGACCATTTGGCGGTGGTGACATTTGGATTGAAGCCATTGGCTTGGTTATAACCAACAACGGCCAGATAATAGGTTTTGGTGCGATCCAAACCGTCCACCTGGAAGGAACGGACGCCAGTGCCCAGCGTGGCTCGCGAGGCCAGTCCAACCACCGAGGTGAAGTTGGTTTGTTCGTAATAAACGCGGAAGCCGGCAAAGCCGAGGAGACCCGAAGCATTGTATGCATTCCAGTTCAGTTGCGCGGAGGATGCCCCAACCGCTGAAGACTGCACGGCCACGGCTGGCGGAATGGTGCTGGCCAGCGTCATTGGCAACGGTGTCACGGAAGCACTGCTATTTCCGGCCACGTCGAGCGCCTGCACCGCGACATAATACGGCGTATCCAGTGCCAGGTTTCCAAATTGGAAGCTGCGGCCGGCTGAGCCAACACCTGTCAGAATCGGCAATCCGGCAACGGAGGAAAAGTTCGTCGTCTGGATATAAATGCGGAAGCCACTGAGATCAGCCGGGGCTACGTAATTGGACCAGCTCACCATGATCGAAGTGCTGTTGGAGGAGGCGATGGCCAGCAAAGGATTCGCTGGCGCAGTTACATCCACCAGAACATTTGCAACGTTGGTCAGGGCGAGAGCATTACCGAATAAATCCGTCGCACCGGAGGCAAAGAAGCGATTGGTGCCATCCATGCCGGTCGAAAACGTGATCGGCGGGGCGAAGAAGGTATCGTTCGAAACCGTGGTGGTCGCCCAATATCCACCAACCGGGACACTGGCTTGAACCGCCGCAGCAGTATTCGTGACGACCAGAGACGGGGCGAAGTTCGTATTCATCGTCCGGTCAAACTGCAAGCTGAGCTGGAAGTTGGTGGTAGCCGGCACGACATTGCCAAAATTGAAATTCACGTTCGTGACGAGCGGAAGAATATTCTTGGCATCATAGACCGCGATGTATTGCAGGTTCGTCGGGTCGAGCGTTGAAAAGAGCTTGCTGAAGCTGGCATTGGTGTTCGCCACCGTGTTGCTCAAGGTATATTGGTGGAACGTATAAACGAATGGCGAATTGGTGATGGAAATCGGCGCACTAAAGTTTGCCGCCTGCCCGTTGGTATAAACACCCGCACCCGCCACCGCAGCCAAACCGGCGGGTGAGGTAACGGTGGTTACCACGTGGGAGACATTGGCTTCGTTGTAATGCGCGACAAAAGTGTGATTGCTGTAAACCACCGTGGACAGGCTGAGATTTGTTCCCACCACATTGGTTCCCTCCGTCCAATTGGCGAAGTAGTAACCGAAGTTCGGGTAAGCGGTCAGCACATTGGTTGTGCCATAGAAATACGAGCCCGCGCCAGTAATTGAACCTGCGTTCGACGGCGAGTTCGTGGCTGCTATTGCATACTGCGGAAGAGTGAAGTTGGCCACCAATTGACGATTCCGAATCGCCGGGAAAGTGTAAGTTGAATTGGCGCTCTGGAACACACCGTTCTCCGTCCAGTTTGCAAACAGGTAAGGCAACGTATTGGTGATGGGAGTTGCTGTTAAGCTTACATTCGCCCCGGAAACAAAGGTGCCACCGCCAATAGCGCTGCCTGCGCCCGGAGGATTTACGGAAGTGGTGATCGAATAAGTCGTCCCCTGCCCTACAAGCGGGGTCGTGACGAAATTCACGACTGCATTCGAATTGTTCAGACCAATGGTTTGATTCAACACATCGTTGTATCCCAGCGCCTGCAGTCCATTCACGCCCACCTGCCAGGTGCCGTTCGGCACCGCCACAACATAATGACCGTTCGTATCCGTCACGGCTGACAACACATTGCCAAAGCCGGGCGGAACTACCTGGACGTTGTCCACAAAGGCATCGTTGGCATCGTAACCGGACAAATCCATGAACGTCAGGGTGGTGAGATTCGAACTGGCCACGAAACTGACTTCCTCGCGCGTCCAGCCCAGGTTACTCGTGCTGGTTTCTCCGAAGGTATAGGCATTGGTGCCCACGCTCACTCCGAGCGCATTCAACCCGTGAGTGCTATAGGTGCCATGATAAAAGATGAGGAGATAAGTCTTGCCGGGAACGGTGGAAAAGGTCTGGGCGATTCCGCCATTGCCCGTGTTGCCGGATGGATCCAAATATTGTGCGCCGTCGGCTGGAGCTCCCAGATAACCATTAACCAGAGCAATGTTTGCATTCACCGGCCCCATCACTCGCCAACCGGGAATGTTGGTGGCGCCGGAATTATACAGCACATAACCGTTGCCGTTATTCGATGGCAGTTCGAAGCTTCCGTTTTGAATGAGGTTCGTGGTCGTGAGCGGGTCAATTACCGCATAAACATTGGCCCCGGCGATCGGATGACCAAGGTTATCAGTTACTGATCCACTGATCTGGAGATTATAATTTGCTGGCGGAGGAATAATGGTGAGGACAACTCCGCCCGCACCGTATTCTGCCTTCCATCCCTGCCCATTAGCGAGGGCTGGGAGGTCAAGGTTGGCAAAGGTCCCGTTATGCGATGCGTAATTCACCAAGGCAACCGTGTCACCAGTAACCGGTGTGTAACCATTCGCAAATTTCAGGCGCAGAGTGCCATCGAGATTTACATTTCCGGAAATATTCACGTGACCGGCAACGTTCGGGCTGCTCATGCCGAAATACATGGAGGCACCGGTTTGCGTGTAACCGGCGTTGAAATTAATCGTGCCACTCTGAACATCAAGAATTCCGGAGTTGCTGAAAGGAACATTCTTGAAGGCGGTTCCCCCAAAGGTGGTCTGCTTACGGAAGGTGCCGGTGTTCACAAAGCTGAGATTGCCGCTGCCACCGTAATCGTTGTTCATCTCATAATCATTTTGGACGAGCCACAAACCATTGTTGGTGATGCTGCTGCTGGCGTTGCCGCGAATACGACCGCTCTGCCACAGCACGGTGCCGTTATTAGCCAGCCAGGCGCCAGGCATGTCCTTGTCACTGCCTCCGCTGATCGTGATTAAGCCATTGGAGATCACCGTCAACGATCCGCTGAGCTTTCCGTCGATCCAGTTGAAGGTGCCGGCCACGCTGTTGGAGCCGATCAGTGTGGATCCAACAATCGTCAAATTCGTAATCGCACCACCGTTTTGGAAGGCAGCGCCCGGGCTGACATTTCCACCGACCAGCAGAAGGTTGGGACTGCAATCATACGCCAGGTTGAGAGTCCCGCCACTGAAGCGGGTGACGCCATTGGTGGCAATGATTGGTGTGACCGTGGAAAAGAAATTTCCGGAGGCAAAGTCGATCAATGAGCCCTTGACCGTATTGTAGTTGCCGCCGATGATACCGCCGCCACTGAAATTGATTGTGCCCGTCTGTGCATCGACCAATCCATTGTTATTGAGCGCCATACCGTTGAAGGTGGTCGTTCCTCCGCTGGCAAGCTTACGAAAGGTTCCATTATTAACAAATTGCGCCTGTCCGCCATAAGCACTGTTCAAATCGCTATCGCACTGCGCGAGCCAAAGATTTTGGTTATTGATCAGCGTGGTGCCATTTCCCCTGACCTGGTTGCCATTCCAGAGCACCGTGCCGAAATTGGTCAGGGTTGCGCCCGGCATGTCATGCAAGCCATTGCCGCCCAAAACCAGTGTGGCATTGGTTGCCACGGTAAGGGCACCAACGAGATTTCCCTTATTCCAGGTAAAGGAGCCCGTCACGACATTGGTCCCGGTCAGGGTCGATCCGGAAAGGATGAGATTGGTGATGCTGCCGCCATTTTGGAATGAGGGACTCACCACGATATTGCCACCCGTCAGTTGCAGGGCGGGAGCGATATCCCGAGTCATGGTCAAAGTGCCGCCGGTGAGTTGAAAGGCACCCGACCCGGTGAAGTTTGGCTGGGAATTTAGTGTGAAGCCGCCCGTTTCGAACAAGATTGCGGCACCGGCGACTGAATTGTATGTACCACCGATGGTGCCACCGCTCTGGAAACTGATGGTGCCACTTTGGGCATCCACTGTGCCGTTGTTTACGAAGGCAGTACCGTAAAAATAACTGGTACCGCCACTGGCCAATTTACGGAAAGTTCCATTGTTAACAAAAGTAACGGTGCCGCCGTAGGCCGCGTTGATTTGGTCATCCGATTGAGCCAGCCACAAACTATTGTTGGTGATGAAGGTGCTTGAATTGCCACGGAATTGATCGCCGGTCCAAATGACAGTTCCCGAATTAACCAGGCTGGAGTTGGGAAGATCATGAACATTGCCAGGCAGCACGTTCAAGGTGCCCCCATTCGCGATATTCAGAGAACCATTGATGCTCCCGCTGAACCAATTGAATGTTCCAGTGACAAGATTGCTGCCCGACAGCGACGCGCCGGAAAGAGTGAGGTTCGTGATGGCGCCGTTGTTCTGGAAGGAAGGTCCGAGAATGATGGTGCCGGCCTTCAACAGCAGATTGGGCACTCGATCATAAAGCAACGTCAAACTGGAATTGTTATTGAACTGGGAAATACCAGAGCCCGTAATGACCGGAGTGGCTCCCACTACGAAACTACCGCTCCCAAAATTGATTACGGCGCCTGCTGCCGTGTTCAAAGCTCCGCCGATCGTGCCGCCCCCATTGAAATTGAACGTGCCTGCCTGGATATCCACTGTGCCGATGTTATTGAGGACAACGCTGCTGAAGTAAGCGTTTCCGGTGGTGCCAGCCTTCCGCAGTGTTCCAATATTGTAGAAAGTGTAGGAGCCACCATAAGCACTATTGAAATCAAGGTCTCCCTGGTAAGTCCAGAGCCCGAAGTTGGTCAAGGTCGTGCTGCTGCCACGCAAACTTCCATCAGCGAACGCAACCGAGCCATAATTGACAATCTTCGCCCCGGGGAAATCGTGATTAACATTTCCGGTTATGTTCCAGATCGCGTTGCTGCCAATCGCCAGCGAACCGGTGAACACCCCGCCGCTCCAGTTGAAACTGTTCGTGACCGTCAACACCCCGTTACCCTGCAGGGTTCCAGTGGTGAGCGTGAGATTATTCACACTGACATTTGCTCCCACGTTCACCGTGCTGTTATTCGTGATAATCACGTTATCCAATACGCCGGGCACACCGGTCGGGCTCCAGTTACCTGCGGTAAACCAGTCGCTGGAGATGGTTCCCTTCCAGACAAAGTTGGTGGTCTGAAGCGGGTTCGAGGAATAAACCGTGAGGTTAACCGGCGTTGACGTACCGAGGGCTCCAAGTGCGTCCGTGGCCCGGGCAGTGATTGTATAGAGGCCAGGCTGAACACTATTCCAGGTAAAATTATATGGATTCGACAAGGTTTCCCCCAGCTTGTTCGTGCCCTGGAAATATTCCACCTTCGCAATCGCTGCATTCGTGTCCGTCACCGAAGTATTAATATTGATGCTTAGCGGACCGGTGAATGCGGCATTATTTGTGGGACTGGTGATGGCGATGACCGGACCGGCAGAATTGGTCACGCTGAGAGTGGTCGCACTCGCGCCATAGGCGAGTTGCCAGAACAAACCATTGGTTGGAAGACTCACATTCGTGAAGGTCCCATTGCGGGAGGCATAAGTTGCAATGGCCAGTGAAGTTCCGGTCGGAGGAATGTAACCATTGTTCAAATTAACATTGAGAGTTTTCGCCAGCGGAGCAGTGCCGGTGAACCCGAGATGCCCATAATTTCCAGGGCCGTTGACCCCAAAATTCCACGTGCCATTACTCTGGGTGAAAGTGTTGTTGAAGCTGATCAAACCGCTCTGAACATCCATAGTATTGGAATTAGAAAATAAAATGCCAATGGTGGTGGTGCCAGTCGCGACTGATTTGCGAACCAATCCGGAGTTGATAAAAAATTCGCCGCCATAATAACTGCCAAAAGATTGGTCACTTTGGATGTCCAATATGCCACTGGGAAGATTGTTCAAGCCAACATTGTTGTAGAACTGAATGCCACCGGTTCCGCCCCAGACAATGGTGCCCGCGTTGGTAGAGTTGGCCGAAATGGATTTACCCGCACTTCCCGTAATATTAATCGTTGAGTTGGAAAGCGCTGTGAATCCGGCTCCAAACCCGCCACCGCTCCAGTTTACTGTTGCGTTGGGCGCGATGGTCATCGGCCCGGTCACGCTGCCATTCACATTCAAAATGCCGGTAACATAATTTGACCCGTTCAAGGTCAGACCGTTGAGCGTAAGATTGGTGATCACGCCACCTTGGAAAGTGGGGCTGAGTGCGATCGTGCCGCCCTGAAGTTGCAGGTTCGAGATGATATCATTGTTGAAGGTGATGGTGCCGCCGGTAAAGCGATAAGCGCCAGCGCCATTGAAATTCAATGTGGGACCATAGGTGAAAGTGCCGGATGTCAGATTGAGCATGGCACCGGCGGCTGCAGTAAAGGTTCCCGTCAGGTTGCCGCCTCCATTGAGATTAAGGATTGCTCCGCTGGCGACCAGGAATGTTCCACTCACACTGCCCGAGTTATTATAGGTGAGAGTGCCAGTCTGGATATCAACAGTACCAGTATTGTTCAGGATTGGGTTGATGGTGGTGGTGCCTGTGGTTATCCGTTTGCGCAGGAGGCCGGCATTGTTGAAATATTCGCCGCCATAATAGTTAGCCATGTTCTGATCGCTCTGAATATCAAAAATGGCTCCCGGAAGATTCACGAAACCGGCATTATTATAAAACTGGAAGCCACCCGTCCCGGCCCAAATGACTGTTCCAGCATTGGTGGCGGTGGATGATATGTATTTGGTTGCACTGCCACCCATGTTCACGTTGGCATTCGTCCCGATGAATAATCCCCCGGCAAAGCCACCGTTGGTCCAGTTCAATGTTGAGTTGGGTGCCAGCGTCAGGAAACCATTCACGGCACTATTACCATTCAGATTAAATACACCTGAAACATAATTGGAGCCGGCAAGACTCGGCCCATTCAAGGAGAAGTTGCTGATCGAACCGCCTTGGAAGGCGGGGCTCAAGGAGAGAGTGCCGCCCAGCAGTTGCAAATTCGGAATCGTATCAGCCAGGAGTGTGAGGCTGCCGCCGGTGATGGCATTATAGCCCGCTCCATTGAACAGAACATTCGTGGTGTTGATGAAATTTCCGCCTGACAAATTGAAGCTGCCACCGGCGGCAGCGGTGTAAGTTCCACTTAAGGTACCGCCACCGGAAAAATTAATTACCGTATTGGTGGCGGCGAGATAGCTGCCGCCCAAGGTGGCACTCGTATTAAAGGTGAAGGCTCCAGATTCGAGATCGACTGTGCCGGCATTGTTTACCATCACTCCCATGGTGGTGGTCCCGCCAGCTACTGTTTTTCTAATCAGTCCGGCATTATTAAGGTACTCACCGCCATAATAATTACCCAGCGTTTGATCATTTTGAATGTCGAATACGGCTCCGGCAAGGTTGCTCATCCCAACGTTGTTGATGAACTGGAAGTTCCCAGCCCCGGTCCACAGAATATTTCCGGCGTTTACAACCGAGGCATTTAATGACTTTGTGGCCGAGCCACTAATGTTCAGGGAAGCATTCGTGGCAATGTACAACTGGCCATTGATCGTGCCGGAAAGCCAGTTGAGCGTTCCCGTCACCGTGTTGCTGCCGTTTAAACTGATGCCATTCACGGTGAGATTGGTAATAACGCCATTCTGGAACGAAGGTGCCAAGATGACATTCCCGCCGGTGAGTTGCAGGTTTGGGATGACATCGTTCAACAAAGTCAGCGTTCCACCTGTGAATGTGGCACTCCCCGCCCCGCTGAAGGACAACGAAGGCATCTGGGTAAACGTGCCATTGCTAAAGTTGATGAGCGCTCCATAACCGGCATTAAAGGAACCGCTGAGCACACCGCCGTTTGAGAAATTTAATCCGGTGCCATTGGCGGCGAGGAATGATCCGCCGAAATTTCCATTCCGGAAGCTAAGTGAACCACTAAGCACACTCACCGTGCCAGTATTGGTGAAGAAGAGGTTAAAAATGGTGGTTCCGGTGCCGAGGGATTTCCGCACCAGACCAGCGTTGCTGAAAGACTCAGTGCTGTAGTAGTTGTTCAGCGCTTGATTGTTCCTGATATCAAAAAGACCACCCACCAGGTTATATATCGCTCCACCTGAACCGCTATTATTTACCAACTGCACATCCCCCGCGCCGGTCCATATAACCGTTCCCGCATTTGTCAATGAGGCATACAGGGTTTTAGTCACGCCGCCACCAATGTTCATCGTTGAATTCGTGGCTACGGTCAGAACGCCATTGATCGAGCCGCCATTCCAATTAAAAATGCCGGAGACCAGATTGGTGCCAACCAGTGCGGGACCGTTCAGCGTAAAATTAGTAATGGATCCGCCCTGGAACGTGGGTGAAAGACCGACCGTACCGCCGATTAGCTGAAGACCAGGGATAACATCGTTGATGAGCGTGATGCTTCCGCCGGTCATCTGATTGCTCCCTGCACCGTTGAAAACAACTGTAGGGACATAAGTAAATGCCCCGCCACTCAAGTTGATGTTTCCACCTGCAGCGGCAGTAAAAGTGCCTGAAAGATTACCGCCATTTGCAAAATTAATGGAAGTGCCACTGTTTGCCTGAAAGTTTCCACCAAAGTTGCCGTTGTGGAGCGAAATCGTGCCGGACAGCGCACTCACCGTGCCGGTATCATCCATGGTGACGTAGATGGTGGTCGTGCCATTTCCGGAAGATTTGCGGAACAGGCCGGCGTTGTTAAAATACTCACCGCCATAATAGTTTCGCAGGCCCTGGTCGGATTGCGCATCAATGATACCAGAGGCCAAATTGTAGATGGCGCCGGGTCCGCCGCTGTTAATCAATTGGAAATCCCCAGTACCAGCCCAGTTGATTGTGCCGGCATTGGTCAAAACGGCACTGAGAGTCTTGGAACTTGAGCCCGAAAGATTGAGCACACCAGTCGTTGAAATGGTGAGCGAGCCCGAAACAGAACCGCTGAGCCAATTTAAAGTACCAGTAACTGTATTGGTACCGGAGAGCGTAGCACCATTCAGGGTCAGGTTGGTGATGGAGCCATTTTCGAAGTTTGGGCCCAGGGCAATCGTTCCGCCCGTGAGTTGAAGATTGGGGATGGGAGCATTGGTGAGCGTGATATTGCCACCGTCAAAGCTGCTGCTTCCAGCTCCGTTGAAGCTGAGGGAGGGGCCATAAAAAAAGTTGCCGCCGGTCATATTAAGGCTGGCGGTGGATGCAACCGTATAGTTCCCATTCAGGTACCCGCCACCGGAAAAGTTAACCGTGGTGGGCGCCGCCGCCTGGAGGGTGCCTCCAAAGGAACCACCGCCAGACAGGGTCAGCGTACCGGTCAGGACGTCAATAAGTCCATTATTAATGAAGGTAGCAGAGACGGTGGTCGTGCCGGTGGCCGGGGATTTGCGAAACGTTGCGTTGTTGTAAAATGTGGAGGACCCGCCGTATGCACTATTGAGTTGATCGTTCGATTGGGCCAGCCAGAGATTGTTATTGGTGTAAACGGTCACCCCATTGCCACGAACAGAACCGCCACTCCAGTTTAAGGTGCCGTTGTTCACGAAGGTCGAATCCGGCAGGTCTTTGACATTTACACCGCTCATATTGAGGACCGAGTTGGTGGCGACAATCAGCATTCCTCCAAAACGACCATTGGTCCAATTACAAACGGCTCCGGAGGCAATCGTCAGAGCGCCATTGATGGTGCCGTTCCAGTTCAAGATGCCAGTGACGGTGTTAGTGGTATTAAGAGTGGCGCCTAGAAGAGTCAGGTTGGTGATTGAACCGCTTTGAAATGTCGGACTCAGCGTAATGGTTCCACCCGCGAGTTGGAGGTTGGGAATCACGTCATTGCCAAGGGCAAGACTGCCGCCAGTGATTCGGCAAATGCCGGGGCCATTGAAGCTGAGGGAGGGAGTATAGGTGAAAGTTCCCGAAGTGAGCGCAATTATTCCACCTGCGGCCGCGGTATTGGTGCCTTGGAGAGAGCCGCCCCCGTTAAAATTAATCGTAGCCCCATTCGCTGCGCTGTAAGAACCGTCGAAGACTCCGCCAGCATTAAAATTCAGCGTACCGGTTTGAACATCGACAATTCCGGCACCATTGAAAAGCATGCCGGAAAAATAACTAATGCCCGTGGTGGTTGATTTGCGGAAGGTCCCGGTATTGTAAAAGTTGGGTGTGCCAGCGTAGGCATTGTTGATTTGATCGTCCACCTGCGCGATCCAAAGACCGGCATTGGTAATGGTGGTACTGCCATTACCGCGCACCTGACCGCCTGTCCAAACCACCGTGCCATAATTGACCAGCGTGGCATTTGGCAAATCGCGAACGCCACTGCCGCTCAGATTAAGAGTCGCATTTGCGGAGATGGTGAGATTTCCCCCCAGGGTTCCTCCAGTCCAATTGAAAGAATTTGAAACAACGAGGCTGCCAGCACCGTTCAGCGCGCCACCACTGAGAGTAACGGTTCCGACATTGGCGGCACTGCCAACATTCACCGTGCCGCTATTGATGACAGCGGTATCGGCAGGTCCAGGAATGGCTTTGGGATTCCAGTTATTGGTGTTGAACCAATCGGTTGAAGTTGATCCGGTCCAGGTGAAGCTGGCTGCTTGCAGCATGCCGTTGCAGAGAGAACAAATCACCAACGACAAAATATATCGTTTTAAAAAATGCATGTATTAAAAGGACCTTGACTGATATTGAGCGACCTTCGTTGTTCGAGAAGACACACGCACGAGGCATACGCGAATTCTTGGTATAATAACTCGGCTCAAGAGGTGTCAATTAAAAAACTTAATTGCGCGCTTCCCGACCGTAATTTTGAGCTAACAGTTAATCCGATTCAAAGCGGGTCGGCTAAAGTACAGCTAATAGCATGTATCCAATTCGCGAACGTATTGAAAGTGCCTGCAAACCATCGCTGAGACTTTTCACAATCGCAGATTCCTGTGCGTAAACCAACTTCGTGATTTAAAAACTACCAGAAATGCGCAGCAAGTTACTATGGGCCGAAAGGAGTAGTGCGCACTGAATCCCCACCAAACTACGGAAGGGCTGCCTGCACGCGGTAGAAAGCTGAATTGGTGCCGGAGTAAGTATCGAGCCAGGCGATGGAACTTGCATTGGTTTGAAAGGAATTCGTAAGTTGAATCCAGTTCACGGGGGAAAGGCTGGTGGTTTTCCACAAGGAGTAAACAAGTCCGGATTTATAGTCCGCGGATACCATGATTTGGTTGTTGGCCGGTTGAACACTTAGAATCCTGGGCAGTGAAGAGGCCGCGGCGGTTGCCGCCGCTCCAAAGTCAACACGTCCCCAACCGTAAAATTGGTCCCAACCAGTTTCGCCTTTATCAACTGCGGTCGTCTTAAGAACATCAATAATTTCATTAGGGCTCAGGGTGGGATTGATGCTCATGAGGACACCGACGATTCCAGAGAAGAGTGGAGTGGCGTAACTTGTCCCGGTGGCAGTAACATAACCACTGTTGGTAGTGGTGGAGAAAATGTTAACGCCGGGTGCGGCGAAATCGATGTGATTGCCAAATTTCGATCCGGTTACATTATCTGCCGCGTCGGTCATTGAGATGCAGTAGATGTCCGGCTGATTGGTGTAGTTTAGAAAACCAAAACCATTCACCCCGGGCATGGCGAGAATGCCTCGTGCGTGCGTTTTCAAATAGAAGGCACCGGCTTCGACGGTATCACTGTCGGCGCCACTCCAGCTTATATTGACCACGCGAACATTGTGGTCGGCTGCCCAGATGGTGGCATTATACATTTCACTGGCAGCGCCATTGATGTTAATCGGGAGGATTGTGCAGTTCCCTGCTCCGGCGATACCCAAATGGTTTCCGATCACCGCAGCAGCCATCCCGGCAGAAATGGTGGAATGATCGCTGCCAGCACTCGAGGTTACGGGGACATTGTTGACTACGTCCCAACCAGCCACTGTGTTTGGAGCGAGATCCGGATGATTCATTTGAAAGGGAGTATCCACAATGGCAATGCGCACGAAAGGTTGGCCCAAGCTTTTCTCCCAGGCAAAAGAACTGCCAATGATTTGATGATGCCATTGATTTGATAGCGCTGGATCGTTGGGAGTGAATTGCCGCTGTTGAAACACGTCCAACTCCGCGAACTGGACATCGGTTCTTTGGCGAACTATTTGAACTGCATCCCATTCTCTCATTGGTTCCACATGCAGAGCGGCCACGTGATTGAGATCGCGAAATTTTACCAGAATCATCTCCGGATTAAACCTGATGGTTTCTCCATTGGACGCCTTCAAAATTCCAAAATCCCCCTTTTGAAAATTTATATGCGCCAGCGTATTCGCCTCGGGAAGCGGGACGGCTTGCCCGGGCAACTGCGGTGAAGTGAGCTGTGCAAACGGAATCGCCGATGGAATCCGCCGTCCTGGAATCGGGAGGGACGCAGGTCTCTGCCGGTTGGCTGGCGTGGTATAGTCAAGTTGCGTGAACGAATGTTTAGCACTCTCCTTCTGCAAAGGATGATTTGGAACCAACCCGATTGTGGACAAGCTCGACGGATGGGTGCCATGACTTGCAATGTTATCGCGCGAAGTTTCGTGGTGGTTCATTTCAAACCAGAAGGCTGTGCCAAAGCACAAGAACAGAATCAGGTTTGAAAGCAGACGCCACTTCACCCTGGCATTTATAGAACCCCTCTTCAAATCCTCAACCTTTAAAGTTTACAAGGTTTTGCTGATATCTTGACAACCGTGTACGACTCTCCGATAAATCAGGTGTGCTTGCACGTGCTGCTCATCTCATGTTGATCCTCGCTCTTTTAGGCGCGACGGGTTCGCATTGGATTGTAATGCAGTCGGTGGCGTGGGCCACGATGCTGGCGGGCAATGCGAAGGTGGAGTCCTTCCATGTCGCCCTGGAAAAGACTTTTGATGGCAAGCATCCCTGCAGTCTGTGCAAACAAATTGCCAAAGGAAAGCAGTCGGAACGTAAAGCCGAATTTCAAACTGAAATCAAGAAGCTGGAGTTTTTTGATAACACGGTCAGCTTTGTTATTTATTCCCCTCAAGCATTCAGCCTTCTTCCTGAACGTGCAGAAGCATCTTTGTTGCGAGCCAACGCCCCTCCTGTCCCCCCGCCTCGAAGTCTCCTTGGTTAAAAGTTCGACAGTTAGTTCGTCTGTTGCAGTGTGTGCAGCAGGCAAAATGTGTCTGTTTGTAATCTGAAAGAGCCTTGGGCTTTTTCATAACCTTGGAGTAGTAATGAAATTATTTGGTTTGTCCGTGATATTGACTGGGGCGCTTGTGTCGCCGGTTGTGGCTTGTGATTTGTGCGCGGTTTATTCGGCTAATGAAGCCAGGGCCGAGGAAGGCAAAGGATTTTTCGGCGGCGTGGCCGAGCAGTTCACCCACTTTGGCACCACGCAACTGGATGGCAGGGAAGTCCCGAATCCTACAGGACAATACCTGAACAGTTCGATTTCACAATTGTTTGCCGGATATAATGTGAACGATCGTTTAGGTTTCCAGTTGAATGTCCCCATCATCTACCGCTCATTTAAACGTCCGGTAGGATTCGATGTTCAATATGGGACTGTGTCAGGGCTGGGCGACATTTCGTTGTTGGGAAACCTCGTCCCTTATCGCCACGTGGGGGATGATTTTTCATTTATTTGGTCAGTGGACGGCGGGTTGAAGCTTCCCAGTGGCAGCCCTTCACGAATCAAAGAAGAGTTTGTTGAAGTGGAAATTCCTGGCGCTCCTCCCAGTGGGATTCATGGACACGATCTGACCCTGGGTACAGGGTCGATCGATGGCATTGTGGGAACGAGCTTCTCAACGCGCTGGAAGCGTTTATTTCTCACGGCGAGCACCCAGTACGCGGTTCGAAGTGAAGGAAGCTACGAGTATAAGTTCGCCAATGACTTGACCTGGTGGGGCGGACCGGGCGTGACGGTGCTTCTGAATCCCAAATACACTTTAGCCGTGCAGGCCGTGGTTTCCGGTGAAACGAAGGGGTTGGATACTTTTCAGGGACAGTCAGCCGATGACACCGGGGTGACTTCGGTTTATCTGGGACCGCAAATCAACTTCACCTGGAGTGACAAACTCAGCGCCCAGGCGGGAGTTGATGTGCCGATGAGCATCCAGAATACCTCGTTTCAAACGGTGCCGAATTATCGGGTCCGTGCTGGATTGACGTTGCGATTCTAAACATCAAGCAAAGCATCCCCTGCTCCATTGGTGGGCATTGAAAATTTGGGGTGCAGTGATTGGTGTGGCTGGGAACTGTGTTTGGATGAACTTCTACAGTTCGAGGCCGAGACTCCATCAATCGTGCACCCCATCGATTCAAAACATCTGGTTATTCCCCCAACTTCCTGTCGGGGACGAGATAATTTTTTACGTAGTCTGCGACAGAGTCGGAGAGTTGCACGAACCTTTCCTTGAAACCTGCCGAGCGAAGTTTGGTGATGTCGGCCTGGGTGAAGTATTGATATTTGCCGCGAAGCACGTCCGGCATTTCGATGAACTCAATTTTGGGTTCGCATTCGAGTGCCTTGAAGACGGCGGTGGCGAGCTCGATCCAGGTGTGGGCTTCGCCGGAGCCGAGGTTAAACAATCCATTCGCTGCCGGCGTGGTGGCGAGGTGAAGAGTCATTTTCACCGCATCCTTGATATAGAGGAAGTCGCGCTTTTGTTCGCCATCACGATAGTCGGGGCGGTAGCTTTTGAAGAGCTGAATTTTGCCAGTTTGCAGAACCTGGGCGCAAGCCTTGTTGACGAGGCTGCGCATATCGCCCTTATGATTTTCGTTGGGACCGAAGACGTTAAAATATTTGAGCCCGACGATCTGGTTTAAGAAACCGTGCTTTTTGGCATAAAGATCGAACAGGTGTTTCGAATAACCGTACATGTTCAGCGGGCGGAATTTTTCGATGTCAGGCTCCAGGTCGCTCATGCCAGCACTGCCATCACCATAGGTTGCGGCGGAGGAGGCGTAGACGAAACGAGCTTTGTGGGCCAGCGACCAGGCGGCGAGTTCCTTGGTGTATTCGAAATTGTTGCGGATGAGATAAGTCGCATTGCGCTCCGTGGTGGCGGAACAAGCGCCGAGATGGAGGACGAGGTCGAAATTTCCGAGAGTGTTCGCGTTGAGGCGAGGCAGCAAGTCATCGGCTTCAAGATAATCGGCAAAACGGAGCGGTGTGAGGTTCCGCCACTTTTCAGTTTCGCCGAGGAAATCGGTGACCACGAGTTGCTCGCAGCCGCGACGATTGAGTTCCCAAATCAAGGCACTCCCAATGAAACCGGCGCCGCCGGTGACAAGGATTCGTTGGTCAGTAAGATTTTTCATTGCCATTTACAATGAAGAGAGGATTGCCACGAAAAGGCACAAAAGGACACAAAAAAAACGCGAATGGAAGAAGCGCGGTCCGGCGAGGCCACCAGACCTGCGGTCCGATAGAAAACTTATTCTTCGAAATCGGTCTGGGGATCTTCGATGAGTTTTTCCCGTATCCAGGCGTTGCGGAAGCGGACGTCATGGCCTTCGCACTGGAGCTTGAGACCGCCGGGCACGTCCGTGATTCCCTTCCCGCCGTCGTTGCCGCCATCGATGCCGGAGTTGGGACCGCCCCAGACCTGGTTGATGGGTTGGTTGGTATGGACCTTAACACCATTGAAATAGATGGTGACCAGGGCGGGTTCAACGCGTTTACCATTCTTGAAGCGGGCGGCTCGGAAATTGATATCGTAGGCATTCCATTTGCCGGGACCTTTATAGACTTCGTAGGGAGCCGCATGTTCGTTGATGATGGCACCCATGCCGTGAGTGGTTTTATCGCCGTCAAAAATTTGGATTTCGTAGCGGTTCTGCAGGTAAACGCCGCTGTTGCCGCCGGGTTTCATAACGTTGAATTCGATGTGCAGGCGGAAGTCGCGATAGGCATTGGTGGTAACGATATCGGCAGCGCCATATTTGCCACCAGCGGCGGCGGGGTCATCGGTCATTAGGACGGTGCCTTTGTCCACAGGATCATGGACGATTTTCCATTTGATGGGCATGGAGGAAGCAAAGCGAGGGCCTTGCCAATAAATCCATTTTTGATCGAGCGTTCTGCGGGTGCCATCGATGAGGATTTCAGCGCCGTGTATCGGTTGGGCGCCGATGCCGACCGAGGCATGGGCGGCGGAGACCAACGATAAGGCGGCGACGGAAAGTATTAGATAACGTTGCAGAGTGTTCATTGCATTATTTGATGGAACCAGGGGAATTATTAACCATAAAGAGATGAGGAGGCGAAGGAAATTATCTGGTTGAATTTGGCCTGTGGTTCCTTGGTTAGATTTGGGTGTCCTCGTGCGATTGCAGTCGGGAGGACGAAATTATGAAAGGTGATGAACACGGGTCGCAGAAGGTACTCGGAGCAGTTGAAGGTTTGGGCGCATTTTCCCTCATCCCGGCCTTCTCCCATTGCAACGGGAGAAGGTGAACCGTCAGCCATGACTTGCTTTATTGGGCTCTGTCGCGCGATTGCTGTCGTGGGTTGGATTCGGAAAGGAAAGATTTCCGTTCAAAGTCTTTTGTTTCCAGCTTTACTTTGCGGTAGGAGAGTTTCATCCTCCGAAAGATGGACAAGGTTGAGACGGATTATTTAGTGCCACAAAAAAGTCGGTAAGTAACTTTAATGCGGATCGATCGCTGGATGTGAATAAAATAAACTTAGCTTTTATAATAAGTGTGACCTTCCTTGCACTATGCCTGGGATGTTCAAACCACAGCGATTTATCAGGCCGCATCAAGTGGAAAATAGAACGCCCTTTGCTATCGCTTATCAATCCGCATGTAAGCGACGTACAGGTTTTGATCGTCGACGGCAAGCGTTTTGAAAGAGTGCGTGGTGGGGAAAGATTCTATTTCAAGTTGCCCCAAATAAATTCAATTACATTCATTACTGATGAAAAGGATTACTCCGTGACGTACCACATCTACAATTTGGTTACAAAGGAAGATATTGGAATTCGTGACCGAGATTCCATGTTTGGACATACTATTGGGTACCCGGATTCAAGTGACTCGGTCGAAGCAGTTCAAAATGGCCAATTAGTTCTCTGCTACCGCAGCCCAGATGGCAGTAACAAAACTGTCATGTATTTGAATCTCGATAAAAAGGAGTTTTCAGGCTCAACTACATATTATTACGATCAAACGGGAAAAGTGGCCGATAGGCGTGATTATAAGCCTTCATCTCGATAAATTGAGCTCTAAAATGCGCCCGCTGTCGTCGGTAAAATTACAAAAGAGGATGGACAAGTAGCGCAGGTCTCCGAAGCAGTTGAAGGTTTGACCCCATTTTCCCTTATCCTGGCATTCTCCCATTGCGCCAATTGCAAAGGGTGAAAGAGAACAGTGTGGCGGAGCTTGATTGGTTTGGCGTTGTTGCGCGATTGCTTTCGTGGATCGAATTCAGAGAAGGTCCGCTAGAAAAGTTAACCGGGAATTAACACTGGGAGGAATGGAACGTGGTAGTGTGAGTGCGCATTGGGATGCGCGAGCGGTGTTGTGTTTTTGGCATAGTGGCTATTTGGCGGTAGTCCGAAAATAGGACAGAGGCCCCGTTTGCAGGGGTTTGGAACAATTATTAGCCATGGCATGATTTTCGCTCTAGAGTAAGCCTGTGCCAAAACCCGGCACACCTTCTGTCAGTCTTTTCCAATACGCGTCACCGGCGGAAGGGTTTTAGTTTAGATGGCAAATTAGTTTTATTACTATGAAAACTGGTTATTTAATCGACATGGACGGGGTGATCTACCGGGAGAATCAATTGATTCCAGGCGCGGTGGAGTTCGTTCAGGCATTGGTTTCGACAGGAACGCCCTTTTTATTCCTGACGAATAATTCCGCTCCGACGCCGGAGGATTTGGCGGTGCGGCTGCGGCATTTGGGAATCAATGGTTTGGCGGCCAAGCATTTTTACACCTCAGCCTTAAATACTTCGGATTTTCTAAGCGAGACGGATCCGAACTGCACAGTGTTTGTGCTGGGTGAAGGCGGTATTCTGACAGCATTGCATGAGCGCAAGATCGCGAGTGATTCGATCAAGCCGCATTACGTAGTAGTGGGCGAAGGGGCAACGACGATGGACCGCCTGGCGAAGGCGCATGAATGCATCGAGAAAGGCGCGAGGTTGCTGGCAACGAATCCGGATAATTGGTGTCCAGTATCACATGACAAAACGCGGCCAGGTGCGGGTGCAACGGCGGCATTTTTGGAGGCAAGCACAGGGCGACGGGCCTACTATTTAGGGAAGCCGAACGGTTATATGTTTCATCGGGCACGACGGAAACTGGCAAGCCTGGCGATGAAGGAACCGGACGAAGTGGTGATGATCGGCGATACAATGGAGACGGATATTCGCGGCGCGTTCGAGGCGGGAATTCAATCGTTCCTGGTGTTGAGCGGGTCGACGCAGCTTGAACATGTGGGTGACCATGTGTACCAGCCAACACGAATCCTGCAGAGTGTCGCGGACCTGGTGGATGAGGTAAAGACGGGCAAGCCGGGAGATCGGATGGATAGTCCGGCATTCGGGCATATGGATTCGCATGGTGTGCGGTCGGGGGTGAGACATCAAACGGATATTTTTGCGTTGCACAAGCCGAGGCCGAGGCCGGCGATGACGAAATAGGGGCAAGCGTGTTGCGTGTTGCGTGTTGCGTGAAAAAAGGCACCGCTTGAACCGGGAGAGTCCTGGTTTATTTCACACTGGCTTGAGCGGCAGCGGGGTTGATTTGCTTCAAGGCATTGGAAGCGGCGGATGCAAGCGAGGGTATTTGGTTGGTGAGGAAGCGAGTGATTTCAGGAACGGCGCTACTGGCGTCCGGGCCATATTGTCCGAGCGCGATAATGGCCACTTTGTAGATTGTAATGTTCGTTTGAGGTTTGCGAAGTTTGTTGATCAGGAGAGGGATGAAAAACCGGGGTTGCTTTTGCACGCTAACCAAAGTTTCCAGGTTATATAAGCAAGAAAACTCTTCATCTTCAACGCAATGTTTGGCGACGGTTTGAATGGCCTCATCGGCCTGGGGACCGATGGAGCCAAGGTTGAAAAGGGCGGTGTCGCGAACATCTGGTTCAGCATCATACAGAAGATTTGTGAGGGCCGGGATCGCAGGTCCGGCGGCTGGACCAAGAATCTGAAATCCAGTCCTGCTGAGATTGTGGTAATACCAGTCTTCCTTTAGGCCGAAGTTAACGGCGTGTTGCCTGGAGACCATCCCCATCATTTTCAATTTTAAGGCAGAGTCTGTCGCGGCAGTCATCTTCAGCAAGGCCGGCAGTGCATTGGTGCCGATGGCTTGAATGGCGAGACGGGCCTGCTTTTTAAGCTCAAATTGTTTGGCCGGACTTTTGGTGGGTACTGTCGGGAAGTTGCCATACGTCGGGATGTTGCCGTAATCAACTTCAAAATATTGGTCCAACCAGAAAGTGATTCCCTTGCCCTGATACGTCGGTTCGCGCTGAGATAGTGAGAGGCAGGTAAGAAGTCCCAAGATGGAGAGGCAGAGGAGGATGAGAATGCCGGTCCTTTTAGACACAACGGCAAGATAGCGAAACGGTGGTTGGCAGCAAGCGAGTAATGGCATTTCTGGCTGAAGGTCATGCCGGAGAGTTCAAAGAGCCCTCGTAAGCCAGTTCGGGCATAAAATTCCAATTTTTAAACTTTTTTGAAAGATTCGCCCTTTCTCCTACGTAGTTATTTAAGCAACATCTATGGAATCGTACATAACACGCGTGGAATTTCTGGACCCCTCGAATACGGATTACTACGATTTGTATTCCGCCTTGGAGCGGCGCGGATTTTCGCGTCACATCCAATGCGACGAGGAGGTGGGATACTATTTTCCCATGAAGGAGTTTTCTTACAGTGGAACCGCTGATTTGAACCAGATGCTTGGATTGGTAACAGAAGCGGCACAGGAAATCTTAAAGCCCTGCAATGTGGAAATTTTCGAATCGGGTCAGCGGCAACCATCTGAGTTGTTGGTGAGGTGAAAACGGCCCCAAAATCCTTCCTGCCATCCGGAAATCTCTTTCGGCATTCGGTATAGGAACGAAGGTGGCATTAATTTTTTACACTTTGTTGAAAGAATGCCACCTGAGTCTTCGTAGTATAATTAAGCGCAGAAACATAGGGCTGCGCATCTGGTTAGAGGTAGGAAGGCCAGTCTCAGAGATGAGACTGGCCTTTTTGCATGGAGAATCCCTGGCAGAAGTCGGGGAACACTGGTATTCACCTAATATTTCCGGTTCGGCTTTGCATGACTTGATGTCATGGCTTTTATCGCGAAATGCAAATGGGTGTTGAATTTAGAGGGGAAAAACCAAGATATCGTAGGGAAGTAATCGTGCATCTGAATGAGCTAATGCATAAATTTAATCTTTTTTGAATTTTTTTGAAAGATTCACCCTCTGCGGTCCGTATTATAGATGAAAGCATCCATACGGTGCTGTTATACAGTGCTGTCCAAGCCTGGAGGTAGGGAGGGCCAGTCTCAGCGATGAGACTGGTCTTTTTTATTATGAAAGTCCCGGGATTCAGAGGTAGGTTTTCCGCGAAGAATTCTATTTAAGATTGCGAGGCCGCTGAAGATTGACATAGTCATGTATACATCTAGGGGGTTTTCAACTTCAAATCCAAAACCAAGCCGGAGGCATTGGGTGCAATATATTTATTAATAATAGCTTATGAAATAAAAGCATTCACAAAATAAATATTGACATAGTTAGCTTCTCGCTTACCTTCAATAAGAATATGGCACACTTATGTATGACTAAGAAACGCTATAATGAGGCAGGAGCTTTCGTTAGTCAGCAAATGATTCGGATACTTCATGTTGCAAGCTCGCTCAGAGGTGGGCTATCTGCGGGGCACCGGCCGAGGGCCCGGCGCGCCAACCGGAAGCAACTGAAACTCGGGCTAACTCGGGTTAAAAATGTGGAAAACGCGTTGAAGGTTGAGAAATGAAAACAGCGAAAAGTGCAGGCGAAAGGCGGCTCTCAACAAGGCAAGATCGGAAGGTATCGGAAGGTATCGGAAGGTATCGGAAGGTATCGGAAGGTATCGGACGGTATCGGACGGTATCGGACGGTATCGGACGGTATCGGACGGCCAAGGAAGTTGCGAATGGCGAATTTCGATTTTCAAATGGAAACAAGGGGAAAGGTTGAAGGATGAGAGTTGGGAGAACAACAAAAGCCGGAACGGTATTGAAGTGGCACTTTTCGGTCGGTGGTGGTCGGTTGAAATTTAATAGGTGCATTGGGGCTCGGTCGGTAATGGTCGGTAATAGACGCCAATGGTCGGTAACGGTCGGTTAAAAAATTTTGGATGCGGAATTTAAATGCCCGATGAAATCCCAAATTACAGCTTACCCTGTTCGCACTGCGTCATTAGGCAGAAGTTTCGAGCAGAGCTTTGATGGACAGCAAATCCCGGAATATATGGCTGATAATGAGCCTTGGCCTCTCAACGATAAGCAGATGCGTGATAAAGGTCATTTTGGTAATTTTGTTTTGAACACTGAATTTACGAAGCAACCTGATTGCGGTGCGATTTACAATATTAACCATTGGTCCATAGCACGTTACGATGCTAGTACGGATGATTTTTGCAGGGAGGATTTTCTCACTTTCAAGTTTTCGGTTTTGATTTACTTTGGCGGGGTGACTTTACGGGATCAAATGATTGGATTGGCGAAGCAGGCCAAGGCGGCTTCGCGGGAATTGGCGAAGCTAACGACGGCGGAGAAGAACGCATGTCTCATCGCGATGGCGGAGGCTCTGGAGGGAAATGCGGAGTCGATCAAAACCGAGAATGCGAAGGACATGGCCGCGGGAGCTGAGAGCGGGCTTTCCCCGGCGATGTTGGATCGGCTGAAGCTGGACGACAAGCGGATCGCGGGGATGGCGAAGGGATTGCGCGAAGTGGCGGCGTTGCCTGATCCGGTGGGAAGAATCCTGGATGATCGGACGCGGCCGAATGGTTTGAAGTTGCAGAAGGTGAGCACGCCGATCGGGGTCGTGGTAATCATTTATGAGTCGCGGCCGAATGTAACGGCGGACGCAGCGAGTCTTTGTTTTAAATCGGGGAATGCGACGATTTTGCGCGGTGGGAAGGAAGCGATTCATTCGAACCAGGCGATTGCGCGGGTGATGTTGGCATCGGCGAAACAGCGGTTGCCAAGTTTTCCTGAACAGGCCATCCAGGTGGTGCAGACGACGGATCGTGATGCAATCAAGGAGTTGTTGTCGCTCACCGAATATGTGGACCTGTGCATGCCGCGCGGTGGTGAGGGTTTAATCCGGGCGGTGGCGGAGTGCTCAAAGGTGCCGGTGATCAAACATTACAAGGGTGTGTGCCATGTGTATGTGGATGGCGAAGCCGATACGAAAATGGCGGAGGAGATCATTCTGAACGGCAAGGTGCAACGGCCTGGTGTGTGCAATGCGATTGAGACATTGCTGGTCGATAAAGCGATTGCGCCAACCTTTCTGCCGGCGATCGCACAGCGATTGACGGAGAAGAAGGTGGAATTGCGCGTGGATGAGGCATCGCAAAAGATTTTAGGCGCGACGATTCCAAACGCGATTTTGAAGGCTGCGACGGAGGAGGATTGGTTCGCGGAATATCTGGATTTGATTTTGGCGGTGCGCGTGGTGAATGGAGTGAAGGAAGCAATTGATCATATCAATCATTACGGCTCGGCGCATTCGGACAGCATTGTGACGCGGAACGAGAAGCGTGCGAAGCAATTTTTGGCGGAAACAGATTCGGCGACGGTTTATTGGAATGCGTCGACGCGGTTCACGGATGGCGGGGAATTCGGCATGGGTGCGGAGATAGGGATCAGCACGGATAAGATTGGCGCGCGCGGACCGATGGGGCTGGAAGAGTTGACGACGTATAAATGGATCGGGATTGGCAACGGCCAGATAAGGGCTTGAGTTTTGCATTCAGAGGAAACAATGAACACTTTGATTTCTCCAGTCGCGGAGAAGGCGGCGGAGCGGGCGCATCATATTCGGGATACGATGCCGAATGGCGGTCTGTTCGCGGGTCATGATTGGCGTGTCTCCCCTGCTCCATTTCACCTGGGCGCCGAAGTGGTAAAGGATTTGGAGAAGCTGGGGCGGGTGCTGTTGCAATTCAACAAGGCAGTGAATCGATTGTATCGGCTGAGCATCGAGGGGAAGCAACCGGCGTGGATTGCGGAGTGGCTGGATCATGGGAAGCCGGCGGAGTTGGTGGAGTTGCAACGATCGGCGGGATTGAAGAATGAATGGCCAAGGGTGATTCGACCGGATTTGTTAATCACAGATTCGGGATTGCAGGTGACGGAACTGGATAGTGTTCCGGGCGGGATTGGGTTGACGGCGTGGTTGAACCAGACGTACTCGCACCTGGGCATGGAGGTGGTGGGCGGTGGTGATGGGATGTTGAAGGGTTTTGCGAGTATTTTCGGCGATGCGCCGAATGTGCACCTGGTAATTTCAGAGGAATCGGCGACGTATCGGCCGGAAATGGCGTGGCTGGCGCAGCAACTTGGGGAAAATCGATTCAAAGTGCAGTCGCCGGGTTACAATGAGTTTAAGGCGGGCGATGCGGTTTACAGATTCTTTGAATTATTTGATGCAGCCAATGTGCCGAGTTCCGTGAAGTTGTTTGATTGTGCCAAGGAGAAGCAGATTCGCCTGACGCCGCCACCGAAGCCAATTTTTGAAGAGAAGATGTTGTTCGCGTTGTTGTGGAATCGGAATTTGCAAAGTTTTTGGCGCCAGGAGTTGGGCGAGAGTTTTTTGAACCGAATGTTGAAATTGGTTCCATACACTTGGATGGTTGATCCCTCCCCCATGCCGCCTCAGGCAGCGATTCCGGAGTTGAATTTGACGGATTGGAACCAGTTGAAAACTTTGTCGCAGAAGGAACGCGAGTTGATTTTGAAGGTTTCGGGTTTTTCGCCAAATGCATGGGGTGCTCGTGGCGTTTCGTTGGGGAGTGATCTTTCGCACGCTGAATGGTCGGAGGCAGTGGATAGGGCCATCACAAGTTTTCCCACTTCGCCCTACATCCTGCAGCGCTACGAGAAACCGAGTTTGGTGCAATTCCAGTGGTTTGATTTTCAGAGCAACAAAATTGTGCCAATGCCGGGGCGAGTCCGTTTGTGCCCTTATTACTTTGTTTCGGGTGAAGGCGATGCTGCGCGGGCCACCTTGGGAGGCGTGCTGGCAACCGTTTGCCCGGCGGACAAGAAGATCATTCATGGCATGCCGGAAGCTGTTTTCGCTCCCGGCGCGATTTAAATACAGTTTTGCAAGAAAAGGTCTTGCGCAATGAGGAAGTGGTCTTTATATTGTCCCACCTTGATCGCGGGGTGGAGCAGCCCGGTAGCTCGTCAGGCTCATAACCTGAAGGCCGCAGGTTCGAATCCTGCCCCCGCAACCAATTTCCTGACCCAACTTGCAGGTAGCTGCCAGTTGGGTTTTTCATTTCTTTTGTGGAATCCAGTTTTGCAATGCCATCCTTTTTACCCGCGCTTTCATCGATTGCTCAGGTGAACAGCTTGTCCTTCTGGCTGCGCCAATGTTCCGCTTCGGAATGAGTCGTGGATGAACCGTTTGTATTCTTGTCGTTAGCCACAACATAGCCGACAATATCCTCGTGGCCGGATTGGTCCTCCCGGGCCACTACAGCATTTTCGCGAATTTCCGGGTATTGGCCCAGGATGGTTTCGATTTCGCCCCGTTCGCTGCGGAATCCGCGGACCTTCACCTGGTGATCAATATGACCGAGGTATTCAATCATTCCATCAGGCAGGAAGCGTGCGAGGTCTCCTGTTTTGTAAAGACGCGCCCCAGCTTTGGTGCTGAAAGGATCTGCGATAAATTTTTCCCTGGTCAGCTCCGGACGGTCCAGGTATCCGCGAGCCAGGCCGTCGCCACCGATCAGCAACACACCAGGAACACCGACAGGCACCGGCTGAAGATTACGTGCGACAATATAAATTTGGGTATTATCAATCGGCCGACCAATAACTACCTGCCCTTCCCCGGCTTGTAGGCGGCAGGTCGCTGACCAAATGGTGGTCTCAGTCGTCCCATACATATTCCAAACTGAACTGCCCTTCGTGACCAGGGTGTTGGCCAGTTCGCGTGGGCAGGCTTCGCCGCCCACTAAAATCTTCAAGGTTGAGCTTCCCTGCCAACCCACTTCAAGGAGCAGGCGCCAGGTTGCCGGAGTGGCCTGCATGACCGTTGGCTTGGAGTCGTTCAGCAGTTTCAGCAACTGATTGCCGTCTGAAATGGTTTCACGACTGGCGACCACGACACACGCCCCAGTCGTTAAGGGAAGGAATATTTCCAATCCGGCACTATCAAAGGAAAGCGTGGTTACCGCCAGCAGGATATCCTGGCTGCTTAACCCAGGCTCACGCCTCATCGAGTTTAAAAAGTTTACCACCGCGCGATGAGAAATTTGCACTCCCTTTGGCCGCCCGGTTGAGCTCGAAGTAAAGATGACATAAGCCAGGTCCTCGGCCGTAGCCGGGCTTTTTACTGGCGCGATCGAGCCACCGCCTGGAGCCGTATCTACCAGGACGATTTGGGCCTTATGTGGCGGCAGTTCCGATACCAGCTTTTGCTGGGTCACAATGACCGGCATGCGGGCATCCTCCACCAAATATCCCAAATGCTCTTTCGGGAACGCAGGGTCCATGGGGACATAAGCGCCGCCTGCTTTCATGATCGCCATCACGCCGACAACCATCTCTATGGAACGCTCGACGAAGATGCCGGCCATTACGCCCGGTTTTACCCCCAGCAATTGGAGTTGCGCCGCCAGTCCATCAGCCCGCCGGTTCAGTTCAGCATAGGTGATTTGCTTTCCTTGAAACCTGAGAGCCGTTGCTTCCGGTCTCCGCGAGGCCTGCTCCTCAAAAACAGCATGAATTGTTTTGTCCTTCAGATAAGCCTTCCTGGTACTATTCCATCCCAATAAAATTTGGCGGCGGTCGGTTTCGTTGAGGATCGGCAGTTCATCCAAAGGCTGGTCGGAGTTCTCAATGATTCCCTGGATCAACGCTTCGAAATGCGAAAGCCAACGCCGGATTGTGGCACGGTCAAACAAATCGGTGTTAAACTCGCATTGAACCTCAAGTTTATTATCCCCTTGGGTCAAATTGAAAAAAATATCGAAATTGACATGGCGCTTGGCATTGGTGGTGACATCAAATTTCAAGCCCGCAAATTTCAATCGATCCAGACCAGCCTTGTCGATGTTGAACATCACTGAAACCAGCGGCAGACGACCGCTATGACGCGGAAGCTTCAACTTATTTATCAGCGTGCCGAACGTGTAGTTCTGGTGATCATAAGCATCCAGGACAGCCTTTTTCAAGGAAGCCACAAATTCCGTAAAGGTACTGTTTCCATCCAAACGCGTGCGCATGGGAAGGAAGTTCAGGCAATGACCGACCAGTTCGTTGCTGCCTGCCTTGGCCTGGCTGGCGGCCGGAATTCCAACCACCAGGTCACTCTGTCCGGTCAACCGGCGAAGCAACACGTTGAAGCCGGCGAGCAGGGTTGCAAACAGCGTGTTCCCGCGTTGGGCGCTTACCTTTTTCAACTGCTTAAACCGTTCCGGATCCATCACGATGCTCTCAAGAGCGCCGTTGAAAGTCTTCACGGCTGGACGCGGATAGTCCGTGGGCAACTCCAGAATCGGCGGCGCTTCAGCAAACTGTTTCACCCAGTAAGCTTCGGCTTCCTTCACTTCGGCACTGTCCTTTTTTTGTACCTGCAATTGAGCGTATTCACTAAACTGCATGGCTTTTGGCAGATCGGCCCGTTTGCCTCCTACTGCTTCGTTATAAAGCTCGCAAAGTTCATGAGCGAACACACCGAAGGACCAGCCATCACAAACCAGGTGGTGCGCGGTCATGACCACTAAATGTTTGATCGGTGACACTTTCAACAGTTGGAAACGGAGCAGCGGGCCTTTTACCAAATTGAATGGAAGCTTTGCTTCGTTCGCTTGAATTGCCGCGATCTTCGAATCGGCATCACCAGAAGACAGTGCAGATAAATCCTCGAAGGCAATCTCGAGAATCAACTCCGGAGCGATGTGCAGAACTTCACCATCAGGGCTGAACGTGCTGCGTAATGCATCATGACGCCCCACCAGCTTCTGCAACGATTGCTGCAATGCAACAACTTTCAAATCACCTTCAAAGTGAAGCGTATTGGATTCGTTGTAGGCGCAGTTGGCTTCGTCTCCCATTTGTGTGGAGAACCAAATTTCGCGCTGTGCTTCGGTCACGGGGACCGTGGCTGGAGAGCTGGTGCCGGCAGAAATGGCCGCGCATCCCGATGCACCCGGTGTCTCGGGCAGGAAACCGGCCGACTGCATTTTCGCCACCGCTTCCTTGAAAGCGCGGTTAAGAAATGCGAAATCCTCTTCCGTGTGAGCCAACGTGAAATAGCAAGGGCGACCTTCCCATATATGCACGCCCAGTTCGCGAAGGTAGAACCAGAGCAGGCTGGCATATTTCAGATCATGTGCATACTCCACCACAAACCACGAACTAAAATGAGGCAGGCGGATGGGAACCTGAATTTCCTCGAAATGATGATTCAGTTCACCGACAAATTTCTCAACGCGTGCATTCAGTCGTTCCTGAAGCTTCGGCCCTTCCTGCTTCAGATGATTCAACACCGCCCAGCAAGCGGCCATCGCAATCGGATGCCGCACAAAAGTACCGGCAAAGAAAGTGACACCGACTTCCGGGAAGGAATCATCACCATAATTCCAGTTTCCACCGTCGAGCGCATCCATATACATGGATTTACCCGCCAGAATGCCGACAGGAATTCCCCCGCCAACCACCTTGCCGTAGGTAGCCAGATCCGCTTTGATTCCAAACCAGGCCTGAGCACCGCCGGGATGGCAACGGAAACCGGTAACGACTTCGTCAAAAATAAGTGCCGTTCCTGACTTCTCGGTGATGGATCGAAGCTCATGCAAAAATTCCCGTGGCTGCAAGTCGGGCTTGCGGCTCTGAACCGGCTCGACCAAAACGGCGGCAAGTTCATCCGCATGCGCCCGGATTACTTCCAACGAACCCGGCGCACCGTATTCGAGAACAATCATGTTTTCGACCAGGCTTTGGGGAATGCCCGGAGCAATCGGAGTAGTGCGCAGTTCGCCATTGCTGGAAATGCCCCGCGCCAATACTTCATCGAACGTGCCGTGGTAACCACCGGCGAAGAACACAACCTTCTTGCGTCCAGTCACAGTGCGTGAGAGACGAATCGCCGCCATCACGGCCTCGGAGCCAGTATTGCAAAAGGTGGCACGTTCCATGCCCGTGAACTCACAGAAAAGTTTGGCGACCTTGCCCGCCAGCGGATTCTGCGGCCCAATTTCAACACCGAGTTTCAACTGCTCGACAACGGCTTCGGTCACCCAGGAAGGAGAATGACCGAAAAAGTTCAGACCGAAGCCCATGGTCAAATCCACATATTCATTTCCATCGACATCCCACAGCTTCGAACCTGAGGAACGAACGGAGACAATCGGATAAACAATTTCCTTCCAGTTGGATTTGAAACCGGCGACTGCACGCGGATCAGCGAAGTGTTTGCGATGTTCGGCAGTGTAGGCTTTGGAACCAGGCGTCTTTTTCGTATACCGGACCATCAACTCATCCAGATGGTTTTGCTGGCGCGGCGTCAATCCACCCCTGGCACCTTTCTCAATCGGTTTGTACGGACCAAACCGTTTGAACTCTTTCTCAGGTTCAGCCGGTGCAGAAGTCGGAACTTTGATTCCGGTTCCCTTTGCAAGGTCTGAAGGTTGGGTTAAAGCGGCAGGAACAACAGGTATCGCCCTCGATCCAGTTTCCCCTCGCAACATTTCCAACTGCTGCTGCATGATTTGGAATTGTTGCGCCAACACCTTTTCCAAAAGTGAACCGTTGGCCGGAACGGCATTTCCTATCTGTGCCGTGGCCATCTGCTGCTGGCCGAGAGCGGCGGTGGATTGAGTGGTTGTTGGTTGCACGACAGCAGGTGCAGGCAGCGCATCGGCTGGCAGTTTTTGGTCGATGTATTCTGCCAGGGTGTTAACCATGGAGAGATCATCCAACATCTGACGGAAAGTGATTTTGATGCCGAACTTTTCCTGGAAAGCCTGACTCGCCTGCGTCAGGAACAAGGAGTCAAAACCCATTTCCAAAAAGGAAACGGAGAAATCGATTTCCGATTCATTCAAGCCGGAGAGATCTCGGACCAACGCGCTGAGTTGGGCAGCAATCCGCTCCTTGCGAGTGGAGGCATCGGCGGTGGTTGTCGGTGTCGCAGGCATAATAGTCTCAGTTTTGGGCTGCAGTGTCTCCAGATTGGCAGGTTCGCCTTCAATAGTCGGACTATGCGCATGCGACGCATTCATCACAGGAACTGAAGAGACACCATCATCGATTTCAGATTTGGTGGGATCGACCCAATAACGTTTTCGTTCAAATGGATAAGTCGGTAATGGCACGCGCAAACGCCGCTCGTCCTGATAAAAGGCATTCCAGTCAATTCCGACTCCGTTCAACCAGAGCCGGCCCAAAGAGTTCAGAAGTGTGGCGAAATCGTGTCCTTCTTCCTGCGAATGGTGCAATGAAGCGAGCACGACCTGCTCGGATTCTTTTTCGGGCTGCTGTCGTGCCAGCGTGCTCAGTGTCTGTCCCGGTCCCACCTCCAACAATATGCGTTGCGGATCCTGGATCAACTGCTGGAGGCCATCGGCCATCCGGACAGTCTGACGAAGCTGCCTGGACCAGTAACGAGGGTCAGCCACATCATCCGCCGTCATCCAGTTTCCGCTAAGGGTTGAAAGCCAGGGAATTTGGGATGCACGGTGTGGAACTTTTGCCGCGAGATCAGTGAAGGGCTCCAGGATGGGATCCATCATGGCAGAGTGGAACCCGTGCGAGGTGGGAAGGAAACGGCTGGCGACTTTACCAAGTTTGGTTTGAAATTCCTCCAAAACTCTCGTCGGTCCTGAAACCACGCTCAAGGATGGGCCGTTAATGGCAGCTAGTGAAAGCTTTCCATTCAGAATGGGCTCGAGTTCCCTGGCTGGAAGTCGAACAGCAAGCATGGAGCCGGCAGGCAACGATTGCATAAGCCGGGCACGGGCAGCCAGCAGACCGAGCGCATCCCCCAACGAGAAAACACCGGCAAGAGTTGCAGCAACATATTCGCCAATGCTTTGGCCTATCAACGCTTGAGGCACAATGCCCCATGACATCCAGAGCCTTGCGAGAGCATATTCAATTGTGAAAATTGCCGACTGCGTCACGGAGACTTGATTGAGCTGCTGCCCCGCAGACCCTTTCCTTTCGGCTGAAGGATAAAGGACTGATCTTAAATCGAATCCGAAATGAGGTTGCAAAATCGCCGCACAGAGATCTACCTCTTCGCGAAATACCCGCTCAGTCCGGTAGAGTTCCACGCCCATGTTGAGGTACTGAGTGCCCTGCCCTGGAAACATGAACACCACAGGTGGATTTCGCAATGTTTGCTGTTGTGAGATCACACGCCTGGAATCAAGCGATTTCAGAGCTGTGATGGCCTCGCTTCGATCAGCGCACACGAGCATCCGGCGATGACTGAAAGCGCGCCGCCCCTTTTGCAAGGTGCAGGCTACATCCGCCAGAACAACTTCGGGATGGCTTTCCAAATGCGAAGCCAGGTTTGCCGTCATTTGATCCAACGCAGAGGGAGTCCTGGCCGAGAGTATCAAAAGCTGTTGTGAGCGCGAATCGTCTGAAGACTGAAGCGCTGGCGCCTCCTCCAACACCACGTGCGCATTGGTTCCTCCGACGCCGAAAGCACTCACTCCCGCACGGCGAGGCGCAGGACCGGATTTCCATTCGGTGAGTTTCGTGACCGGATAAAATGGACTATTGGCAAAATCGATATTGGGATTGGGCTGCTCGAAATGGAGCATCGGAGGCAGCATCTGGTTCTGGAGAGAGAGAACGGTCTTGATCAAACCGGTTACACCTGCAGCAACATCCAAATGGCCAATGTTGGTTTTCCCGGTCCCGATGCCGCAGAAACCCTTCGCCTCAGTGGTGATCCGAAAAGCTTTGGTTAGAGCAGCAATTTCGATGGGATCACCCAGCACTGTGCCTGTTCCGTGCGCCTCAATATAAGAAATCGATTCCGCTCCAACTCCGGCGGCAGCCTGTGCCATGGCGATCACATCTGCCTGTGCCTGAACACTGGGTGCGGCGTAACCAATTTTCACCGAGCCATCATTGTTGACGGCTGATCCCTTGATGACCGCGAGAATATGATCACCATCCGCAATTGCATCAGCCAGCCGCTTTAAGAGAACAACGCCAGCACCGTGGCCAAAGACTGTTCCCTGTGCCTTGGAATCAAAAGCGCGGCAGGTTCCATCCGCGGAAACCATGCCATCCTCTTCATAAAGGTAGTCACGTTTTTGGGGGAAAGTGATCGATACCCCGCCAGACAGCGCCATATCGCACTGGTAATTCATCAAATTGAGACAAGCTTGGGATATTGCCACAAGCGACGTAGAGCATGCGCTTTGAATGGCAATGCTCGGACCGCGGAGATTCAGCTTGTAGGAAATACGTGTCGGAAGGAAATCCTTATCGTTCCCAAGCATTACCTGGTAGGAGCCGACCTGGTATGAACCAGTGAATCTTTCAGCAAATGCCCGGTTCGCGACCAGGTTCGCAAGCAAGTAGGTGTTCATGCTCAACCCGGCATAGACCCCAATCAAACCCGGATACGCTTCAGGGTCGTATCCGGCGGATTCCAAGGCTTCCCAACAGCATTCGAGGAAAACACGGTGCTGCGGGTCCATCACTTCGGCTTCCTTCGGATAAATCCCAAAGAAGGCAGCATCAAACATATCAACGTCATCGAAGATGGCACGGGCTTTTACAAATTTGTGGCCCTGTTGTTTCGCTATTTCGGTGCCGTTCCTAAACTCAAGCTCCTCCTCCTGGAAACGGGAAATGGTCTCGACACCATTCTTAAGATTCTCCCAGAATGCAGTGACACTTTTGGCACCGGGAAAACGTCCGGACATGCCGATAATTGCGACGCCGGTTTCAAAATTGGTTTCCACTAATTCTGAATTATTCATCGAGTGCACCTTCTCTCCTCAATTCCTACTATTTACCGATGGCGAGGTGTCTCTGGCGGGCCAGAGTTTGCTGTTGTTTTCGAGCACGATCCTGAAACTCCTGCGCCCCGGGCTTACCATCTGGTTGAACACTCAAGTGCCTAGCCAGCGTGGCAATGGTTGTAAATTCGAACAGCTTGGTAATAGACAAATCCAGTTTGAACTGTTCGCAGAGTTTGCTGTGAACCTGCGCGAGTTGAATGGAGTTTCCACCCAGGTCAAAGAAGTTGTCATCCAATCCTGCTTGAGCGCCTGCGAGAACTTCCTGCCAGATTTTCGCAATGGCCTGTTCCGCTTGTGTCTGGGGAACCGAAACGACCGGGTTTTGTGCGGTCGAAGAAAGCTCAGGACCTGGCAACGCCCTGCGATCGACCTTGCCGTTCGGTGATAAAGGAAATCTTTCAAGCCGCATGAATGCAGATGGCACCATGTAATCAGGTAACTTTTGCCTGAGAGTCTGGCGTATTTCAGCTGCCTCAAGGGATTGGCCGTTTTTAAGAACGTAATAGGCAATCAACCTCGGATCGGCTGCGAACGCAATTCCGCCCCGCCCCAGAGGAGAAGGCTGATGCACGATCACGACGCTTTCCTGGATCGCTGGAAGACTTGCCAAGGCGTTCTCTATTTCATGGAGTTCAATCCGAAAGCCCCGGATTTTGACTTGATGGTCCATACGGCCGAGGAACTCAATATTGCCATCCGGAAGGTAGCGAACAAGATCACCTGTCTTATAAATGAGTGGGCCGGGAATTTCAGGCAGCGGATTCCTGATAAACTTCGCTGAAGTCAGCGCGGAATCATTGATGTAACCAGCGCCCACACCTTCGCCAGCCACGTAAAGTTCGCCAGCCTGACCGATGTCGCAGAGAGATAAATCTGGATTGAGAATCGCAAGTTGAACGTTGTAAATCGGTTTGCCAAGTGGGACGAAATCGAATCGATGCATGTTCCCGCGATTCAGCCGGTAACATCCGCAAATATCCGTGCACTCAGTCGGGCCGTAGGTGTTAGCAACTTCCGCGCGGCAGATTTCGTTCTCGAGCCAGGGTTTGAGTCGCAGGATTGAAATGGGCTCACCGCCGAGCAACACGCACCGCAGAGACGAAACTCTTTCCATAGCCGGGACGGTTGCCGGTTCGATCAATGGGTAAAATGCACTTGGCGTACAATTCAGCAGAGTAATCCTGTGCTGATGCACCAGACCTGCGATTTGTCCAGGTTCGTAAGGTCCGCTGGGAAGCAGGTGAAGTTGTCCTCCGCACAATAAGGTTGCGTAGAGATTTTTTTGGGTCAGATCAAAGCTAAGGGAACTGACGAGCAGGACGTTATCCTCCGAAGTAATCGAAAACTCAGTCACGAACCAGTGCATCAGGTTCATGAAGCCTCGATGGTACACTCCCGCCCCTTTGGGCCGCCCGGTGGAACCGGAAGTATAAATGACGTAAATTAAATTTTCAGGACTGACCGTGGCCTCGGGATTGTGTGTCCCGTGCGCCGCAATCTTTTGCCAATCGGCATCAAGGCAAATCACGGATGCACTGGTGGTGGGCAAATTGTCGATCAGCTTTCTTTGCGTGAGAAGAACCGGAGCCCTGGCATCTTGCAACATGAACGATAACCGTTCCTGCGGGTAAGAAGGATCCAGTGGAACGTATGCGCCGCCGGCTTTTAGAATTCCCAAAACGCCAATCACAGCTTCAAAGCAGCGTTCCACGCTGATGCCAACCAGAACATTAGGGCCAACCCCGCACGACCTTAAAAAATGGGCGACCTGGTTTGCGCGCGTATTGAGGTCGCGAAATGTAAGAGTCTGCTTTCCGAAGCCGACTGCCACGGCATTCGGAGTTGCTGCCGCCTGATCTTCAAAATGCTGATGAACGCACCGGCCAGCAGGAAACGTATAGGCTGTGGCGTTCCATTCCACCAGAAGTTGATGGCGGGTAGGTTGCTTCATTGAAACAACATTTTCTGGCTTGAACTCCATTTGGGGCACTGCGTTTATATCGAATCTTTAGCTTTGCTTCAAAACCTTCTGCAAATGAGTTGAAACCACGCTGGAGTAACTCGTTACAACATAAATGATCTGAGTGCAACTGCTTGCCTTGAAAACTTTCCCTGACAAAAATGGAGCTTTACCAAACACGCCCCTGCCTATCAAGGGGTTATATCTTTTTTAAATCCTTGCAAAAAAACTCGATTTAAAATTGTGATTCAGCGCTCGGGAAGTTTGGAATAACTGGAAAACAAATTCAGATGGTCATGGACTGCCCACAATTTGGAAGTTGTTATCACTGAATGAAGGTCTGCTTTCTACGAGAAATTACGGCTCAAGAATCCAAACGTCCGTATTTTCTAATTTCTGGCCACCAAATTGCCGCAAGCGCGACGACGATAATGGTGCCTATGCCTCCTGAAACCACCGCGAATACCGGACCGGTCAGGGTGGCAACGAATCCGGACTCGGCCTCGCCCATTTGGTTGGACGTACCGATGAAAAGACTGTTCACAGCCGAAACCCGTCCACGCATTTCGTCTGGAGTAAGCAGTTGGACCAGAGTATGCCTTACAACCACGCTGATATAATCAGTGACTCCGCAAAGAAAGAGCATCAGGAATGAAAGCCAAAATGACCTTGAAAAGCCAAACGCGATGGTTGTCAGTCCGAAACCGACAACCGCCCACAACAAAGTTGGACCAGCCTTTTGCAATGGCGGTCTGTGCACCAGGATTAAAGCCATGAGTAGTGATCCCAATGGCAAGGCTGCCTGCAGGATTCCCAACCCTCTGGGGCCTGCGTGTAAAATGTCCCGGGCATAAACGGGTAGCATTGCCGTGGCACCTCCCAGCAGGACGGCGAACAGATCCAGCGTGATACTCCCGAGAACAATCTTGGTTCGATAAACAAACTTTAGCCCGACGACCAGGCCCTTGAGGGACATCCTTTCTCTGGACGCCACCGCATGATGGGTTTTTACGAGCGCGATCAGGACGAAGCAGATGGAAGAAGTCGCCGCAACGATGGAATACACCAGCACTGGACTGTGGGCCAGCGAGATCAACAATCCACCTATTGCTGGACCAGCCACGGCTGAAATCTGAAAAGATCCGCTATTCCAGGTCACTGCTTTTGAAAACTGGTTTCGCGGCACCAGTTGCGGCATAAAGGACGCGCTCGCGGGCCACAAATAAGTGCGCGCAACTCCCATGATGAAAAGACAGCAATACATCCAGAGAACAGGAGCACTGAAGGCAGAGACGAAGGTCAACCCCAGGCAGCTTATCGCAAATCCCAACTGCGCCCAAAGGATGATTCTCTTACGGTTATAATTATCCGCCACATGACCTGCCGGAAAAGTGAACAGAAACATCGGCACCATTTGCACCACCCCCACGGTTCCCAAGGCAGCATAGGAATCGGTGCGTTCATAAATCTCCCAGGCAACCGTCACTCCCAACATTTGCTGGCCAAACGACGCAATGAACCTGCCGATAAGGTATAAGAGAAAATCGCGGTTCTGCAGCACGGCATACGGACTCTCAGCCCGTCCAGAATCACGCGCTTCTCTTGATTCGGTCGAACGCTCAGAACCGCTCATACAAAGCCATCAACATATGAATGAATTTACCCGCTTTGCGCTTTTGGTCGAGGCCAGAGCGGGGCTGATGATCGTGAAGGATTTTTCAGAAAAGCTTGCGAGAGTGGAAAAGGTAACTCAGGCAAACTCGGATGCCTCACTCAACATGCCAATGGCGTGTTCAGAAGAACCAGCGCCTTTGTCTTCCATGTAGATAAGGTAATCAATGATTGCCTGGCGTTGTGCAGAGGTCAATTTACTCATTCGCACTACGAAATGACCTTTGGCCTCCTGACAGTATTCAAAATGAAACCGGATGGCATCCGGTATCACGTCACCTTTTTCGTAGAAATCGATGGAAGCAAGCATGAAAGCAGGCAGGAAATAATGAAAGGCCTGCGGGGTGAACAGGGACAGAGCGGCGTTATTATTCCGCAATTCTTCAACCGGATATCCAGTCCATTGTTTTCCCCTAAAATATTCCGCGATTCTGCGGCATTCCCGGCAATTGTACGGACAACGGGTGATGTTGTTATCGCCCGGATAGGTAACATCGGCAAAAGCTTCTTCAATGCTCTGTTTTAATGACATAAAGATGAGGCCTCAAGAGCTCTAGACATTAGGTGTTCGACTGGGTTCATGTCAAAAACCAAATAAAGAGAAATGGGTGCCGGGATTGAATCAGTTCTCGTCGATCCACCCTGAACCGCATGGTTCAGCAGGGAAGAGAGATATGGAAAGAGCCCAGCCCTGCTCCCGGCCATAATCATGAAGATAAGCACCAAAGTGGTGCCACTGCGGAAATCCCTGCTGCAAGGCCAGCAGAATTGGTTCGATGCTTTCCTCTTCATGAATTCCGCAAATTTCCAGCCCGTATTCATGGTGGAGAATATCTATCGAACCGTAGTCACTAAACCAGTTGAAGCCGATTTCCTCCAAAATAGCAGATGCCTGGCTCCGACATTCAAACAATTCCGGGTAAAACTCGAATGCCTTCGTTTCCTGGTCAGATTGGGCAAAAATACGCACCTCAACTCCATGGGCATTGAGATGGCTTCGTATCCGCGGGAGGATGCGTTGGCTGTCCTCAGGGGTGAATGCACTATGAGCCTTGTACCAATTGAAAAAGAATCGGACGCGTTGAGAGGAAGGCACACCAGCCAACACAATGACCCCGTCTTCTTCGTAGGCGGGAAAAATGAATTCGCGATTTCCTTCGCGATAGAGGAGCCGGCCGCTGCCCGGGCATTCGACCGAGTAGTTCCATCTTTTCGTAAGAGAGGCGAGGATGCTCATGGTGCCAAGCTCCGTTTAACGGGCTTTAACAAGCATATGGCCAATAGTTACCACAAATGAAATTAGATGCAACCATGAACATACCTACCGCGGAGGAAGGTTTGACACCAGCCGCGACTTCCATTCAAGAATGGCTTTCTCGCGTGCCTCCTCCTTTTCCCACGGATCAATATTGAAATCATTACCCAACTTTTGCCGCAGCAGGTTGGCAACCCGGATGCGGGCCATCAATCCCGGGTTTCTCAAGCCTTCGAGAAGCAATTCCGGCTGCCGTTGTGCGAGCAGAGAGAGCTTATCCACACCGAAAGTCCGATATACTTTTTCCTTTCGGTCACAAAAATCCAGCACCATGGCAATCCCCTCCTGGACTGTCTTGGGATTGGTGGAGTTCAACATTGCTTCGACTTGGCGGGCTTTGGAATCAAACTCTTCCTTCTGAGCCACCGAAAAGCTGAGGTTTGTGACGCCTTGTTGAAGAAACTGGGTGAAAGGCTCAGCTTCCATAAAACCGCTTGATTTCACCACCTCTTCACCATCGGAATCGAGAATGACGAAAGCAGGAATGCCATGCACGGAATGCATGGCCGCAAGTTCTGCATTATTATCAATGTTCACCGCTACCCGTTCGAACTGGTTCAAGGCATCGGTAACTTTCCTGTCCTTGAAAACCTTTGTCTCCATCATTTTGCAATAGGGACACCACGGGGCCGTGAATTCCATCAGCACAGGATGATGCCTGGCTTGGGCGGTTTTGAGCGTGTTTGTAAAATCGGTGCTCCAATTGGTTACTTCACCTGTGACCCGACCGGCAAACAATAGGATCAACAGGGGGACGAAAATGAGTTGGTTGGGAATTTTCATGGAGATTCCTTTTTCAAGCCAGCGGTCCGCAAAGGTTCCTTGCCATGTTCCACCTGAGGCCAGAAATGATTCCAGTCAAAAGGCCGGCTGAATTCGCCGTAGTGGCATTTCTGGCAATCGCCTGCAGCCAATGGACGAAACTTGAAAGTAATTGCCAATTTTTGCTGCCGTTGCGCAACGTGCAAACCTCCAGGCCCGTGGCAACTCTCACAACCGACGTTTGCCATTTTCTTTGCCGCAAATTCCCTCCGGTAACCTGAGGGAGAACCGAAGCCTACCGTGTGGCACTGAATGCAATTTGGATCGGCATCAGCGTGGTTGGAGATCAAGGCCGTCATCGCTTCAGCATGTCCCGAATCATGCCACGCTTTCGCAGCCGTTTTATGGCATTCCACACAACTCTCGGTGCCAACATACTCTGCCGCGGCCTTTACCCCGGGAACCATGTTGTCCTGCAAATTTGCAGGATTATCGATTGCAAGCCTGGTGGTGCGAACTTCGTTACGGTACTGAGCGGCCAGTGCGCGAACGCTTTCATCCTCGGGCACTTTATCGTGCAAAAGAAGAATCTCATGTCCGAGTCCGGCCAGCTTCGCCCTGCCTGACACCCGAACTTTCAAAACTCCTAGCGCCCTTCCCTCGTTGGCGGTATAGAGAATCAGACTGTGATTTTCGTGGTCCAGCTTTTGGGAAGGCTGGCTGACTTTGCCGCCTAATATTACATCCAGTTCGTAGAACTCCTGGGCCAGCCTGGCTAAAGTCTCCTCGTCCGTAAACGCAAGCAGAATAATCACATCTGCCTTGGGCTTTAGTTCGGGCAGCAATTTTTCCAATGTGACCTCCATCTTCTCAACGGCCACTCCTGGACCAAGGTTGCCGGTTTGAATGCGCGAGTCAGTGACTCCTAACAATGCCACTTTGTACTTGCCTCGCTGCACAATTTTATAGGGCTCACAAATACGCGCGCCGGACTTGTCATCCAGCAGATTCGCACTGATAAGTGACACGGGTGATTCCCTTTTTAACAGCTGCAATTGTGCCAGGGAAAGCTGTGCTTCCCGTTCTCCAAGGTTCACAACGTCATAATTCATGGAAGCGTAAGCCTTGAGCATATATTTATACTCGATCAGGTTGTAATCCTCCTTGCCGCGAATGGCATTGCCAACATCCACACGGATTCCATTGGGAACAGGTTCGTTATCCAAAACTGTTTTTAGACGCGTGAGCCCGCCATACTGCCCGGTGAAACATCCACATGGAACCAATCGTCCACGGGTGTCTGCGGTAAAAAGAACAGTGAGATCCACAGGAACCGGCTTGGGATTTTTGCTGAAAGCGAAATAGCCACCCAGCGCTCCCATTGCGATCAGGATAATGATTATCGCCAGCCAGCGTTTCATCGGTTCAGTAGAGCAAGGAATAGGTGAAAATATTTACGTTCACTTTCGCAGGATCAGCAATCTCATTGCCCCCGCAACAACAGCAACCTTCTGCATGTGCCACATCGTTAACTCCCTCCTTGGAATAGATCGCCACGATCCGGCCATTAAGTTCCAATCCCTCCAGCATCACCAGCACGCCGTGTTTGTCCACCAACCGGGTGATTTTATTCACCACCGAAAAAACCGGGTGAGACATGGGAATTTTCTTTAACGCCGCCTCTGGAAAGCAAAGTCTCATTTCCTTGCGAAAGGAGGCATCCCATTTCTCATCCGAACAACCGGGGCTGGCCAGGAGAAACCCACCGTTGCTCAGGTATTTTTTTAAATTATCCCGTTCCCGTTGCGTCAGCGTGAATGATTCATTCCCTGAGAAAACGCAAAACGGATAATCAAACAGGGTGTCCGCATCCAGCTTTACCGGACAGAAGTGTTTCCCCACATCCAACGTGGTATCGCGCGCAACATCCGATAGAAATTTGTCGGCAAAACAAACGGAGCTTTTGTTTCCTGCGTAAATGAGGTTACCGCATTGGATGCGAGTTAAATCGACAGGTGCAGCAGAACGCACTGAGGTTTCCAGCCACAACATTCCTGAGAGCAGGATGCAGGTCCTGCCGAGTTTCCACCACTCGCCACCGCCGTTTGCCGCGCTGAGCTTCATATCACATTCACTTGGTTATGGCTTTAAAATACTGATCCACGATGTCGCCGTATTCATCGACCGTGGTTTCCGAGGTCACCGCTTCGGACTTACGGTTAACCGATTTCACATCCTTCGTGGATTCGGGTTTTTCGTAGGAAAGGTTATCGCTCCCGAGCTTTTGCTTTTCCTGGCTCCGGCCATTGCCGCCGGATTGTCTTGCGTCACTTTTGGAAATCATCGATTCGTTGCCGAGAACTCCCATGTTGGGACCTTGCATCACCGCGTAGCCTGAACTGCCGGCTGCTCCCCTGCCTTGTTTGCCTTGTTGTCCCTGCCCCTTTCCGTTACCCAATTTATGGGACTGCATCATTTGCGCAAAGCTGTTTCCCGCCCCCATCTTCTTTTGCAATTTAAGATAATTATCCATTTCCTCGCCTTGTTGTTGTCCCTGCGCCTTGCATTCGCCGAAGAGTTTTTCCATTTCTGAGCGCAAACGATCCGAGGATTGAAACGCCTCTTCGCCCTTGGCCGCGAGCATGGAACTGGTCGCCTGTTGAGCCAGTGGATTCATCCTCGCGCTATTCATTTTGTTTGCCAGATCTTTGGCACTTTGGGCACCCTTGGGAAAAAGCTTCTGGGCAGCCTTGGAATCTTCACGAAGCTTTTGTTCCAAATCCTTGAGCTCGTCAGCCATCTGCTTTTCATCAGCCGCCAGATTCTTTAAAGCCAGTTGATCTTCACGATTCGAAGTGTTCGCACGGTTATACGCCCTTGTTTGCTCTGCGAGTGCCTGCTGCGCCTGATATAAATCTGTAAAGTGGTTGAAGTCCTTCAGGATATCCTGCATCCGGCTCATGTCCTCGATGGTCTGAACCACTTCCTTCTCAGCCTGTTCCTGAGCCGCACCCAGCCTGGCCAGTTGTTCATCCGACGCCTTCTTAAAATCTTCCATCATCTTTTGATCCATCTGACGTTGCCCGGGTGCCGGGGAACTCCGCCGGGCCACATCTGCGGCAGCCTGACTATTTTTGGCAGTTGAATCCCGGATGTCCTGTGCCTTTTGCTTCAAGCTGTTTTGAAATTCGGCTTCGATATCGTACAGCGGCTTCTGTCGAACGAACTGGTCCATCTTATCCGCCGTTTTGCCCAGCTTTTGATTCAACTCATTTTGTTTTGCGAGGAGGCTGTCGAGGGACTGCTGCAAAGCCTGCTGTTGTTTCTCATCCGCGTGTGTCAGTTTCTTTTTCAGATCACCGATGGCGTCCCCAATTTTCTGCTGTTGCTCGACTTGATCGTGAAACTGATCCAGCAGGTCGGTATATTTACCCTCGATGTCGCTGATGTCATTTTGTTCACGGAGAAATTGATTATACTCATCTTCAGTGATGACGGTCAGATTGATGGTTTGACTCCGGGCCAGATTGGCCTCGGGAGCCGTGTCAACCGCCTCGGCAAAGAATGAAATCACGTCCCCGGATTTCACTCCCAGCTTTTCGAAATCGAAGGTTACAGACTCCCGCGCATTCCTGATAATTTTGTCGTAAGTGATTACCTTTGGCGCTGAGTAAACCTGGTTTAGCGCGCGATGGATTCGCACCATCTTCAATCCGTAATCATCATTTGCCTCGATCAGCGCCTCCGTCTTAAAATTCATGGCTACGAAGCAATCCTGCTTGGGACTTACAATTTGGATTTCCGGAGCCAGATCATGGGTGACAGTCAGTGAGCCTTCAAATGGATCTTCCGACCCTATGCCATCGACATCAACCATGGAAAAGCGCAGTCGTCCTGAATCATGTGCATCGACGGTTGCAGCAATTTCGTTTCCTCCCGACTTGGTCATCTGAAGCCGCTGAATTTCAGTGGGGGACTTGACCAACTCCAATGTTCCCTCGCGCAAGGGCCGGTTGGACTGAAAGCGAAAACGCAGCTTGGTTCCAGCCAAAACCTTCAGGTTCTTAAAGTCGAATGGCTTTTCCTCCAACTTCAAGCCGGTGTAAGCCGGGGGAGTAACCTGCACAAAAGCCCTTTCCAATTTCGGTGTGAGCAATACATTGAGTTTTCGCTGCCGGCTCAGGCTGTGTTTGTTTCCGGTGTGGGCAAATAGAACCAGGTCATTTTTGATTCTGGAAATTTCCTGATAAAATCCGAGATTACCCTTATCGAACATAGGCACCGTCACCGCCTGTTCCGGATGATTTGCCGGGAAGTAGGTCAAAAACAATTCACGCGGGCGATGTCCGCCGTGCTTCACCTTCACGATGAAGTTTTTGTTATAAACGACCTGTGCTCCCTTATCTCCAGGGTCAACAATGGCGAGTTGCGTAAACGAGTATGGCGGGTGATCTCCAAGCGGATCAGCGAAGCGCAAAATCTCCGTGGTTGAGACCTGGTAAAACAGTCCCAAAATCAGCACGAAAGCCAAACCGGCGATTCCTGCCAGCCTCAAATCCTTTGCCAATCGACCCGATTTCGCGAGCCTTGGAAAATCAACTGCGCGCAACTCCGTGGCATAACCGGCAACTGCCTGGGCCGCCATCTGGCGGGTCAGGGCATTGAGTTTGGGATTGTGGGCTTCTGCTTCCAACTGCAAAACATTAATCAGTTTCGAACCCAGATTCGGATCGTGCGTCTCTAACAGGCGCGCGGTGCGTTCCAACTGGTTGCGCCGCACCTTGGCTACATAGAAACTCCACCCCAGCACGCCTACGAAAAGTATTGCAAGGACCGCAAGCAGGACCAACCGGGGTCCTGAAGTGAGTTGCAAAAAGAGATCAAGGAGGAAGCAAAATAAAATGAAGCCCAGCAGGTAAGAGCAGGCGCGCAAGAGGAATCCCCGTCCTTGTTCCTTTTGGAAGGAACGATCCGCAGCCTCCAAACCAGAGACGATTGGGTGAATCTCCTTTAGCATAACCCCCACCTTCGACGCAGATACCAGTCGATGCCGAACAGTAAACCTATTAGATAGAAAAACCAAGTTCTATCCCATATGGAAACCAGCCTGGTTTTCGGCGTGCTGTCCAATTTCTCATTCTTAAGTTCCAGGTTCAACTTTCCCAATTCACTTCGCGTCAAGAGTCGTCCACCACTACTTTCACAAAGTCGTTTCAGATACCCCACGTCCGTAGCCACTTCGGTATCTTCCAAATCCTCCTGGTAAACAATGAACCTGGACTCCTGCGCCGTTCCATCTGGGAATTTAACTGCCGCGCGATATTTTCCCACCTTTTCCGGCAGATACTCGGCCATCAATCTCAAGCCATCCTGTCCAGGCACCGGATTCAGTGTGGTTCGTCCAACCTCCTTATCTCCGAGATAATAAACAATCGGCACCTGCTTCACCTGTGCGTTGGGAGTGCGCATCACTACCCGGAAATAAATCTTCTCACCCAGCATGATGTTGGCTGAACTCGTTCGCAGGGAAAATTGCTGGTTCGGTAGAAAGTCTCTCCCCGCCATCAACCACAAAACCATCTGGTCCCAGAACCGGTCGAACAAGTTGTTGACGCCTTTCCACTTTTGCATTGAACGCCCAGCGCCACAATCCATCCACTCCCACACTCAAGACTTGTCCCTGCCCTAATCGGCGCTGCACGATGCCTGGCATCGGCTGACCACCGTTTGCGCTCTGCACCGAAGCCAGGGTGGCCGTAAGCGGTTTTTTCTCAAGCGCATTCCGTCCCGCGATTAGGTCGGGCACGGCATCCAACCCGCCATACTGCTCGGTAAGAATTCGAAACGGTGCGAGAGCCTGTCCTTCGCGACCGATTTGCAAATGGACCTTTTCGCTGACCTTGTCATCCCAAATCACCGGCTCCAGTTCATTCTTCGCCAAATCCCCATCAAAAGCTTTTCCGCGACCAAAGATCACAGTTCCGCCCTGGTTTTTTACATAGTTCTCAAGCAAGGTCAGCTGTTCCCGGTTCAATAACTTTTCGACAGACCGGCCAAGGATGATGAGGTCATAATGATTAAATTCCTCAGCTTTTTCGGGAACCTTCAATTCCTGCTCTGAAGGCTTCTTGCGGATCACCCGCACTTTCTGTGGCGCGTAGTGGGTAATGGAATCCAAATCAATCTTGTCGTTGCGCATCAAGGAGCGTTGCAGAAAAGTCGTGTCCCAGTAGGGTGAGCCTTCAAGCAGCAAAACCTGAATCTGCTGATCAATGACATTTAGATAAGTAATGGCGCTGTTGTTGTCCTTATCAACTTCGTCTTCCAGTGGAATCACGCGCATTTCGTATTCATATTGACCCACTTCGTTTTCCATCACCTCGAACTGCACCGGCATCTCCTGACTCTCCCCTGCATTTATTTTCTGGGTCTGTACCACCTTGTTCTGACGCAGCAATTCCACCTGAATGTCTTCGTAATCACAACCAATCATCCGCAACATTCCGGAAATGCGTGCTTTCTGCTTTACATAGGTGTAGGGCTGATAGCTGGTGATGTGAATCGAGGTGTCTTTCACCTTACCCTGCTTTCCAAGTGCAACGGCATAGATTGGAACCTGGCGTGCCCTGGCAATGAGGGCGGTTTTGGAAGGATTCACCAGTTCAAAGTCGTGGCCGTCGGTAAAAAGAATCAGCGCCTTGGCTCCCTCATCGGCTCCTAATGAATTCACCATGGTGTTGATGGAACGATGAAATCGAGTGCTATTTCCTGCGGGAGCCAGGTCCATCATCGATTTCGTAACCGCGGTTGCATCTTCACCGAATTCAAATAGTCTTACGCCCGGGTCCTTCACCACGCCGTCGCGGGGAACGATGTCCGCATCCATCAAAAGGTTTTCGGCCGCCTCTAACCTTGTCATTTTTTCCTCGTCAGCTTGCTTCATGCTCCTCGAGGTATCCAGTGCCACCAACGTCACCTTTTGATGCATCGGTGGTGGAATTTCTTCCAACCGGGATGGCTGAAGCAATACCAGCATCACAAGTGCAATCCCAATCACTCGAAAAATTGTAAGCAATCCATTTTTCCAATTGCCGACCCGGAACCCAACCCTCTTGTATGTAACGAGCGTTAGTGCTGCCATTATCAGCCCGATCAGGACGACCATCGGCATTGGCAACATCGGGTCCAATACGAGCTCAGAATTGGCTAGCAGAAGATTCACGTCGCCAGCCTCCGCATCCAGAGTTGAAAGGCCATCTCCAACAAAAGGAACAGTAATCCGGCGTAAACAAAATACTGAAACACCGGCCTTCCCTTGACGAGATCTTCGTAGTCCGCCTGTCCCGCGACGAAATGAGCCTGCTGCCCTTCCCTGACGGAATCGGGCAATAACTGTTTATCGACTTGCCGCAAATCCGACTCGTCCGGACTAGCATTAACCGCAAATGCGGCCACTGTTTTGCCTTGCTTGAGGGTGTAAAAACCCAATTCCTGAGGGGCGAAGGAAATGGCATATCTCTCGCCTGCGAGTTCCCGCTTTATCTCAACCGGATTACCGGAAGGCGCCCGGAGGTTGTTCTCCTTTAAATCGTTTCGCCATACCTCGGTTTGAACGTTGTCTCCCACCACGTAGGAAACCGGCGGCGGTTCCTCGCTCGAAATGGTCTTTACCATCTCCTGGATCCATGCCGGAAAAATCTTCTGCCGCGCCAGGTTACTGGAGAACTCGCCGACCGAGAAATTTACCAACAACATTGTCCCTAACCCGTGGGTCATCGAAGCCATGGCGGGAGTTTCGTCTGCATAGGATAAAAGGATGTTACCGGCTCCAGAAGAACTGGCGTTGTAGAAGTCGTAGAACTCCAGCAACCCCAAATCCTGCCGTGTCGAACCACGAAACAGCTTTAAATACTTGGATTTGAAATCCCCCTTGATAATTTGTTGCGCGCCGGTTCCAACATTCTCAACGGTTCGCTTTTCTCCAAGTTTCAAGGGCATTGTCCCCGGTCCGATCACCTTTTCCAAACGCTGCAAATTTTCCGCGTCGGATTTTCCATCCAGGAAATAAACGACGCCACCTCCATTGAACAAAAACTTGGCCAGGGCTTTGCAGGCGTTGTCGGTTAAAGCTCCGGTCCGTGTCAGGAAAATCTTTTTGGCAGAAACCAACTGGCTTTCGGTGATCTCTCCGGATTTGATGTTTCGGGGAAGGAGTGAGCCTTTCAAATTCTCGTACGGATTCAGCGCGGTTTTGACGAAATAAACGGCATCTTTCTCAGGATTTGGATCATCGGAGACAATCAATACTTCCTCTTTCTCCAGCACGGGTATGGTCACGAAAAACCGGTCGTCTTGTTCCAAGCCATCTGCCGGGAGTCGTACTTCGCATTGGTGCAATCCCGGCGCTCCGGGTGCCACCGGCAAAGTTACTTTCCCCACCGACCATGGCGATACAAACACTTCCTTTTCAAAGCTGTTTTTGTCATCCACGAAGACTTTCAACCGATCCTGCAAGGGTTTTTCACTGTAGTTGCCTACACTGATTTCCAACATCACGGTATCTCCAGCCAATACTTCCGCTTGATTGATTGTTGCGCCAAGAATTGCGTGGTTGTCCTTCGTCTTCGAGGAGACATCCACGAAAAACAGCCGCGCCGTTGCCGGCAACGGAGTAAAATCTACATTGGCCCAGTTCTTTCGTTGAAAATCCGAGATGTAATAGATTTCCGGACGATTCCCCTTTTGAGAGACCAATCGCGCAGCAGCTCCATTGGCCTGGTTGAAATTGCCGCGCGTAAATCCAGGTCGAAGATTATCGATGAACCGTTTCGCATCCGCATGGTTCCGGGAGAACTCCACGAAGCAAGTCGACGGATTTTGTCCCACCAACATGACATTCACAAGGTCTTCCGGGCCGAGGGTGTTCAGCAACTTATCAGCTTCCACAATTGCTCGCTGACGGCAACTTACTCCATCGCCCTTGTATTCCATGCTTAACGAATGGTCGATGAGCAACAACACCTGCCGGCTCCCGTCAGTTTTGGTCGAGGAGCCAAACTTCGGCAAAGCTGGTTTGAGAAAGGCTAATAACAAAAGAATCAGGAATGCGGTTCGCAACATTGCGAGAATCCAGTGCCGCCACTTGAACAAACTGGATCTTCGAGCAACGGTTTCCTTGATATTCCTAATGGATGAAAAAGAGAAGAGTTTTGGAAATTTGCGATTCAACAAATGGATGATCACCGGCAGTGTCACCAAGGGTATTAAGCCGTAAAGTAATGATGCATTTAGAAACGACATTGGCTATGGCCTCGCAAGGACGTTGTTGGCACCGCGAAAACCGAGATACGCCTCAATCGCGGCCAGGTAAGGATTGGTGGTGTCCAACAACGTATGATTTATCTGCCTCAAATCAGCTTCCCGAGCGAGCGCATCAATGGTTCCTTTCATATTTTCGCGATAGGATGCCCGTATTTCCTCCGGGTCAACCTGCACCTCTTCGCTCGTTTCCATGTCCACGAACTTTGCCACGGTGAAGCTCGGCAGGTGCAACTCATCGGGATCGACCACATGCAGCAGCAATATCTCGAACTTGCGATGCAGGAATTGTCCCAAGGCTTCGAACAGGTTTCTATTGTCATCCAGAAAATCGGAGATCACGACCAAACGTCCACGCTTTTTGAAGATTCCCGCACACTCATTCAAAGCCTGCGTAACGCCCGTTGTCGCGGCTGGCCTGACCCGTTCCAGCTCAGTCACGATGCGATGCAAATGGCGTCGCGTTCCGCCGGGTGGGATGAATTGATTGACCTTGTTGGAAAAGAGAGTCAAGGAGGCCTTGTCTCCTTGCTTAAGCATCAGGTAAGTGAGGGCGGCGGCGACTTTTGCCGCCAAATAGAATTTCGGCTGGCGTTTCTCTCCGGCATAGCGCATTGAGGCGCTGGTATCGACGAGGAGATACACCACCATGTCAGTCTCTTCCTCGAATTGCCGCACATACAATCGTCTGGTTCGGCCGTATGCCCGCCAATCCAGGTGGGCAATGTCGTCGCCGGCAACGTATTCCTTGTAATCCGCGAACTCGGCTGAAGCTCCACGAAACGGCGACTTATGCTTGCCAACGTAGTAACCTTCAACAGTAGATTTGGCAAAAACGAGGAGATTTTTGAAACGCTCCAACTCCTCCGTATTGAGCAAGGCAGCTGGTTGAAAGCCTATTGGTTTGCCCAGAATGGTTGGTTCAGACGCAGGCTTTGGCTCCTTCAAATGTGCAGGAACGGGCGGCGGCTTTTGGATAACGGGCGGTCTGCCAGCAGCACCGCTCATATTAGTAGCTGGCTGCCGGCTCTCTTCCTTTGAATTGTCTCCCCCCTCCCCCATACATTTGCTACTCAGTTATTTCAGTTTTAATTAGAAACTGCATGTCAGGGCTTTTCATGGGATATCCATTGATCTAGGGGGATTCTAATACTCCTTTTCCTTCACTCCCTTCAAAATGGCTTCCAAAATATCCCGCGATTTCTTCCCCGCCCCGGTTGCCCGATAATTCGTGATCACCCGATGTTGCAACACGGCCATCGCGACTTCTCTGACTTCTTCCGTTTCCGGCGTGAGCTTGCCTTTCATCAACGCCAGGGCCTTCGCTCCCAGAATCAGGTATTGCGACGCACGGGGTCCCGCACCCCATTCCACGTAATCCTTTGCCACCTGCAAGGCTCCCAATCGATTAGGTCGCGTGGCAGTGGCCAGTTCCACGGCATAATCGATTACGTGATCGGAAACCGGCGCGGCGAGCACCAATTTCTGAACCTGAACGATTTCGTCCAGTGTCACCGTGGGCTTTAACTCCGGAAGTTCCATGATGGTGGTGCGCTTCACAATCTCCATCTCCTCGTCCTTGCGCGGGTAATCGAGGTAAAGTGAAAACATGAAACGATCCAACTGCGCTTCAGGCAATGGATAGGTTCCTTCCTGTTCAATCGGGTTCTGCGTCGCCACCACGAGGAAGGGATCGGGCAACGACCGTGACTTTCCGCCCACCGTCACCCTGCGCTCTTGCATCGCTTCGAGCAGGGCCGATTGCGTCTTCGGCGGTGTGCGATTGATTTCGTCAGCCAGCAACAGGTTCGCGAAGATCGGTCCTGGCTGATATTCGAATTCCAATCGACGATCCTTCTCCTGCAATAAATCGGAGCCCAGAATATCCGCCGGCATCAAGTCGGGCGTGAATTGTATTCGTTTGAAACTCAAGTGCAGCACTTCGGCAAGCGTCTTGACCAGAAGTGTCTTCGCCAACCCGGGCACGCCCACGAGGAGGCAATGACCGCGTGAAAATAAACTGACAAGGAGGAGCCGGATGATTTGGTCCTGGCCAACTATCACTTTACCCAGGTCCTGTGTGATCCGCCCATATACCTCCTTGACAGACTGTGGTGATATTTCAGTCATGGTATTAAGTTTGCGCGACTCTACGAAGATTCCAGTTAATTACCAGTGGTAAACCGCCCCATATGAACATGGTCTGAAGATCTCCTGTTTTTGACACCCAAACCTGCATGATTCCATACAAGAGCCCATTCTGTTTTGAATCATAAACTTTCTCCAAGTATGGCTTCAGCAACAATGATTGCTTTCATCTTTGCCTCGCGGTTGAATTCTCCTTTGGTTGACGTTTAATCAAACGCACCATGCATGGCTCATCGTAGGTTCGCCCGACGGACCAGCAAGGAAACATTGCGCCGAAAGGAAAGTATAATCCCGCTTACTTCTGGAGGTTCTAGCGAGCCGAGTATTAGTTCTCCTCTTCAACAAGCTGCAATAACTCCCGGCAGAAGCAAACAGAAACTTTATGGGTCAGTGGATATCGGTCGCAACACGATGCCCAACTTGCGGTTCGGTTAGTATAAGATTTAGCTTAACCGACTTCTGCCGGCATCAAGCTCCTTCTCGTTCGGTTCCCTGCAATTTTTGCAGCCGTTGTGTGAGGAGGTTCAAGAACAGTCCCACATCGGTAACGATGCCGATTGATTCAACGGAACCACGATCGCTCAACTTTGTGACCACCGCCGGGTTGATGTCCACGCAGACCAGCTTCACTCCTGCAGGCGTCATGTTGCCGACTCCAATGGAATGCAGCATGGATGAGAGCATCAGTATCAACTCAGCTCCCTTGATCAACTGGGAATATTCTTCCTGCGCTTTGATCAAATCCATTTGCGTATCCGGCAATGGTCCGTCATCACGGATCGAACCGGCCAGAGCGAATGGCACTCCCTTTTTGACGCAATCGTAAAAGACTCCGCGTGTCAGGACGCCCTGCTCCACTGCCTTGGCAATGCTCCCGCAACCGCGGATGGTATTGATTGCCTTCAAATGGTGACGGTGCCCGCCCTCGACCGAACCGCCCATTTTCAAATCCACTCCCAGGGAGGTTCCCATGAGCGACTGCTCAATATCATGCACAGCTATGGCATTTCCACTTAACAAGCCGTGCACATAACCCTCGCGTATCAACCATGACAAATGCTCGCCTCCGCCCGTATGAATCACCACCGGTCCCGGCACCACCACGACTCTACCTCCCTGTTGGCGAATCCGGCGCATGTCCCAGGCGATCTGGTCAACGGTCAATTCCACCCGTCTTTCGCTCGAAACACCTGCGCCCATGAAAGAGAATTCATGTTCGGCTTGCGAACCGCCGGGCACCTCGCGTGAATCCGTCTTGCGCACGGTCCGCACGCCCTTGCTTCCCACCACAACACGATCTCCCAATTGCAAGTAACGGAACAAAGTGCACCGTGCGGTCTTTTGCTTTTCGTCCACCACGATCACCCCATCCATGCGCTGGTCCTGCACGCGTACCCATTCGCCCTTCACACGCACTTCTGTTGGATAAATGGTTGTGGAAAGAAAATCATCCGGCGCCACGCCGAGCTGGGTCGTCGGCTTTAATTCCGCATCCTCCTCATCCTGTGGCGCAACAACTGCCCCGAGTTCAATCATCTGGCTGACGATTCTATCCAATACAATCTCTGAGGGGGCGGAGATTCTAATGTCGGCGTTGGAGGTGCTATGCCGCTGTTTACCAAGATTGAAATGCAATATCTGAAAACTTCCGCCACTCTGCACAGTCAAATCCAGCGCTCGTTCCAACAGACCGGAATCAAGCAGATGTCCTTCCAATTTAAGCTCACGGCTTTGCACCGCGGTTTTGGCCTTGCGTCGCGGTGGTTCGGGTTCGGTGATCCGCAAGGTCAGACATTTCGCCGCTCCACCTGATTTGATAAATTCACCAAGTGGAGTTTCAATCACCTGGAAACCTCCAGCTTCTAGCCTCGCCCGCAGTTCCGCACCAACCTGACTTAGAATCACCTTGTCTTCGATATTCACCGCATTGCAGGCAAATCGCGCCGCATCTGCCTCCGACACCACAATGCGTTTCTCCTCAGGAACACGTTGCTCAATCAGGCGATTCGAGTAGGCATCCAACGCCTGGGGATAATACAACAGATATCCCCGTTCGAGCGGGCAGAAACAGGTATCCAGATGATAAAAGCGTGGGTCAATCAGGCGAAGGGATAAGACTTCAACATTCAACCACCGCGCGATCCAGGGATGCGCATCGAGCTCAGTTCTAAATCCGTAACCTGCCCATAAGACCTCTCCACGACGGTCCAACAAGGCATCCCCTGCGCCTTCGAACGGCAGATCCGGCGGCAGTTCACAAATTTCAAATCCCTGCTTTTTAAACCACTTCTTGAAGTAAGGTTCCTCGCCACGCCGTTCCCTTGGCAAAAACCGGCTGAGCGCAAATTTCTTTCCGACTGCCAATCCCGCATTGGCAGTAAAAACCATATCAGGCAATCCCGGTTGAGGCGCAATCTCCTCCACTTCCGCATGGTGCTTTAAAATCTTAACCAACCCATCCCATTGAGCCAAAGCCAAGGCGGGCGAGGTCTTATGAATGTTTCCTTCCATCCATGGATTGATGACATAATCCACACTGTAGAGGTCTGGAGGGCATACCAGGAACTGTATCTTCCGCGACATGCGAGTAAGGTTAAGACCGTTCCCGGTCCGGCGCAAACCATCCTGATTTCAGCCCGCCGAAGCGCATATTTCGTCGAATGTAACCCGCGCGAGCAAAGGCGCTTCGATGAACAAAACACTCTTGCTCACATCTTCATGTAATTGGCATTCTTTAAGGATTATAGCTTCGGCAAAACCGCTTTAAGTAACCCAAAACACGACCATCGTTTCATTAATGCGGCTGCCGACACCGGCCTTTTGCACACTTTCCACTCACCTTGCCGCAAGGTTGTGAGGTCAGTAATATTTTCCTTCTTTTTTCGCTCGTCTCTGCCCGTGGACTCAAATTATATAGAAGCCATGAGGAAAAGGTCCCGTGCCCTGTTGGCTTTCATGCTGATTGCCTTTGCTGGAGGTCTTATGTGGCTGATACTCCATACACGTGAACCACATTACGCCGGGCGTTCATTGAGCTCGTGGCTCAACCAATTGGAATCAAAAAACGGAGTGGCAGGTTTTGAAACAGATGGGGGCCTAATGTGGGATGAATGGCATTCACCGCGTTCACCCGAAGAGGAACGAGCTGCTGAAGCCATACGCCAAATTGGAACCAACAGCTTTCCCTATCTTCTCCATGCACTGACCAACAAGGATTCTCGTTTCATGGAAAAACTAAAAGACATTAGCGCCAGGGAATCGTGGATCACGATTAACCTTCCCAGGCCCAATGTCGCGCGAAGACGCGCGGTGCTCGCACTCGACGCCTTGGGACCAATGGCCGAACCGGTTCTGCCAGAGTTAACCCAGGCGCTTTTTGATAAGAAAGGATCCAAGGGCGCAGCCGCCGCCTTGTCTGCTGTCGGCCCTAAAGGCTGGAGCATACTTACTCGGACACTCAACAGCACGAATGATTGGTCTGCCATTTACTCGGTTTGGGCCCTGGGTCACCAACGGGTCGCAACACCAGAAACAATGGAAGCTTTGATCTCGGCCGGGACCAATCGCAATAACGGTGTCCATGCATTGTCGGGATGGGCACTCGGGATGATCGGACAAGAAAAGGAGCGCGTCATTCCCTTACTCATCACCCGGCTTTCATCCCCTTCCATGGACTTGCGATTCGGAGCCCTGGCGGGTTTGAGCAAATTTGGAACGGAGGCCTCCAATGCAGTTCCTGCCATGCTGGATTTGATGAAGGAGAATAATAGCTTCCTTAAACCACAGATAGACACTGCACTTAAGGCCATCGATCCGGATGCTGCCGCCAAAGCCAGCGTGAAATGAAAAGCAAACGGGGTAAAATTATTTCGAGGGCTTGGTACGTCATTAATTCACGAGGCGTCAGAGGTTCAATGATTTTCACCTGGCGTGGCTGGATGATCGCACTCTTGTCACCGAAATAATGGAGCTTATTCTGAAGGCCACTCATCGTCCACCTCCCAAACCCCTTGATACACACACATTGGAGATGGAGCCAGTTGTCGGAATCGAACCGACGACCGACGGTTTACAAAACCGTTGCTCTACCGCTGAGCTAAACTGGCTTAAATCTAGCGACGAGAATACATTGCAGACAAGTGTTGTCCCGTCAATGTTTTCAATCTGCCATTTCTGATTCAGCTATACAACGTTAAAACTTTAACGGTGTGATCTTTCTGTAACCTTGCAGTCTCGACACATTTGATTTAATAGGTCGGACGTTTATTGGAACTCATGTTTTGCGTTATTTTCCATCTCGACATGGATGCGTTCTACGCTTCGGTGGAGCAACGGGACAACCCGGAATTGCGGGGGAAACCGTTGATTGTTGGCGCACCGCCCACACAACGGGGAGTGGTCTGTGCTGCCAGCTATGAGGCGCGCAAGTTCGGGGTGCGTTCCGCCATGCCAAGCGTGGTCGCCAAAAGGCTATGTCCCGATGGCTTTTTCATTCGGCCGCGCATGGATCACTACCGGGCGGAATCCAACCAAATCATGCAGATTGTGGCCGCCTCCGGCGCGATCATTGAGCAGGTATCGATTGATGAAGCTTATCTGGATCTTTCGCCGGTTTGCCAGCGCTCGGATCTGGACTCAAGTCTGCTGAGTGCCGTTCCGCTGGCAGCACAGCTCAAGGATAAAATTTTTAGCGAACGAGGCCTTACAACCAGCATCGGGATTGCCTCAAACAAACTTCTCGCCAAAATCGCCAGCGATTTTAACAAGCCCAATGGACTTACGCTTATCCCCGAACGTGATAAGGTATTGTTTCTTCGTCCAATGCCAATCCGGGCGATTCCCGGTGTCGGCAGAGTAACCGAAGAAATGTTAAAGAAATCCGGTGTCGAAACGATTGGAGATCTGCAAGACTTTCCCGGGGATCTTCGCAGCATGGTGGGCTCATTTGGCCCGACCTTGAAGCGTTTCAGTTTCGGTGAGGATAACCGACAGTTGGATACAGGCGATGTCATTAAGAGCATCAGCAGTGAAAATACATTTTTAAAGGATACCGAAGATCGAAAGATTCTGAAGACGTGCCTGCGGGAGCAGGCCGAGGAAATTGCGGCCAAGCTCAAGCGTAAACAAATTGGAGCACAAACGATCCAGGTTAAGCTGCGTTATAGTGATTTCACCACTCTTACCCGCCAACTTTCGGTGGAGGAACCGATTACCGAAGCCGCCGACATTTATCGTCTTGGCTGTTACCTGTTGGCGCGGGAGAAACTCGTCTCCCGCCCGCTTCGTTTATTGGGACTTGGTGTCAGCGGTTTGGGCGAATCCATCAGCAGGCAACTTTCATTTTCTTTGGAACTACAAAAAAGCAATCAAGCATCCCGGTGAACTGTGCCCGGAGAAAAAGCCGGCAGACACACGGCAACATATTGCGCTCCTTCAGCATTCGGCGAACTATATTGTACCCACTCACCTGCCCTGGTGATTACCGCCTGGCCCGCTTGAACATCGATAACGCCACCCTTATGCGTCACACGAAGCATTCCGGCAATCACTACCGTATACTCATCAAATTCGGGTGTCTGTCCGGGTTCCACCCAACCTCCAGGACTCAGCATGCGGGCAATACTTAAGTTTTGATCTCCGGAGTTTACACGCCCGATATATTCCTCAATAACTTTAGGTTTATTACCTGCGGCTACAATGCGGGTTGGTTTCTGAATAAGTGTTGGCATGAACTAAGTTGCGACAAAGACATCCTTGGAATCAAAGGAAAAAAAACTGTCATTTGTGGTTTCTGGAACAGGGACATATGAGCAAAATGCGCCCGATTGCTGATGAGATATTCCGAATTATGAAGTTTGAATGATCCATGACCTGCGGTAAAATTGCTGAATAAGTGAAGCATTCACAGAATGAAAAAAGCTGATTTACTAAAAAGCGTAATCGACGAACTGACCAAAAGCCTGCAGGTCCTCGAAAAAGCTGCCCGCGCTTCCCATGCCGAAGCCACCCATGAGAGCAGCAAGGCTGAGAACAAATACGATACGCGGGGACTCGAAGCCGCCTACCTTGCGGGAGGCCAGGCCCGACAGGTGAAGGAAATCATGGAATCTATCAAGATTTACGAAGCAATGGCTCCACGCAATTTCGGAGCCGAAGAGCCCATTGATTTGGCCGCACTGGTTGAATTGGAAGCTGATGGAAGTCGAAATATTTATTTTATTGGCCCCAGGAGTGGTGGTCTGGAAGTGAATTACGCGCGAAAGGAGATTATCGTAATCACACCCCAGTCTCCGCTCGGATCAAATCTGATTGGCAAGAAAAAAGGACAACGCTGGAAAACGCAGGTTGGCGGAAACACCATAAACTATCATATCGTTTCCGTAGTTTAGATTCTGTTCGGATGGCTTGTAAACTCGTTGACTCCACGCGCTCCATGATAGACCGTTAAGGAAATTTAAATTTATGCCTTCACCCGCCCTTAAGATTGAATCTTTAAATAAAGGAACCGGCCCAGCTCCAAAAAAGGGCGAGACGGTCATGGTTCACTACACCGGCTGGCTGACCGATGGCACCAAGTTCGACAGTTCAGTGGACCGCAATGATCCATTCGGTTTTGTCCTTGGAGCCGGACAGGTCATCCGCGGTTGGGATGAGGGGGTGGCGACCATGCGAGTCGGTGACAAGTCGCGACTCACCATTCCGTCCGACATGGCGTATGGTGCTCATGGATACCCTGGAGTGATACCTCCGAACGCCACGCTTATCTTCGAGGTAGAATTACTTTCGATTGGCTAGCCTTGGCCTGAAAAGGCCATAACCGGAAACGCCCGGTTCACTTTGAGAACCGTACGACCGCCTCGTGCATGAACAGGGAAATCCATTCCTTGGCGGCGGTTTTATCGCCGGCCATTCCACCCTTGAGTTCAATGGCACCATTTGGCCTGGCCACGAGTTGAGCTTTACCGAACGTGGTGATTAAGCGGTCAGTTTTGGGCCCGATCAAATGTGCAATTCGATTTTTCATGGCATCACTCTGCCAGCCCCCATGGACATAGGCTGTCCATCCCCCAATTTTTTAATTATTTTATTGGACAATCCATGCAGTGTGAAAGAGTGGTGTTAATAACCATATCTGTTTATCGGTAAGGGATTTCCTAGAGCGATTTGCCTAGGGTCTTCGCCCCTCCCAATTGCGGTCTTCACCTACTTCTCAGGAAGGACAGAACGGAACTAATCTCGACTTCAATCGGTAGGAAACCAGAGGCTTTTAATGTATGCATGCTGGGAAGGTCCGAAGCCCAGGAAAGAACCGTTACTAGATCAATGAACCTGTTACATGAGCAACCATAACGACTTAAACATGGGTGGATTATTGCAGATCGACCATTACGGCCCGTCTGACCCACCGGCGGAACCGGGCAATAATTCTCATTCGAAAAACAGGCAAGGTTCGATGTCCGAGAAGTCCAGCGGCAAATCCCGCACACGTAAGGAAACAGCCCCTCCACCTCCTACCGTGGATGCATGGATTTTCCTGGAAGTTCTACTGCAAAAGTGGAAGCCAATTGTTCTCACCGGTTTCATCGTGGCAACCATCGGTTTTCTCTGCAGCTTCTTTCTCCTGCATCGAACCTACATGGCGACCGCCACCTTGATGAGATATCAACCAACCATCACTGGGCAGTTCTTCAACCCTCCTGTCCTGACCCCTGATACCTTCGCTGCGTTATTGAAGTCACCCGAATTGCTGCAAATGGTCAGCACCAATTCCCGGCCATCGGTTTCCACGGAAGTTCTAAACAAAGCTGTTTTCATCAAGACCGAGCCTGAATCGGACATCGTGAAAGTCGGGGTTAAAGCTTTTAATCCTGAGGTGGCTGTAAACCTGGCCAATTTATACGCTTCCAATGCAGAGCGATTTACCTTGGAACTCCAGAGACGCGAAGCCGGGGCAGCTGTCGAGAACTACTTCAGGGAACAGTTAACCTTCATGGAAAGCAACATCAGCAACCTGGAAGATCAGGTTCGTCGTACGGTTCCCGGGGCGGGTGTTTTAGTTAACAAGCTCAATCAAATGCAGGGTTCTGTTTCGAATCTGAATCACCAGGCACAATTGCCAATGACCGCATCCTCTTCGCTATCCATGAGCAGATCGTTCGCCAAACTGCAGCAGGCCAAGGATGAACTGGACAAGTTGCTGGTCACGCTTACCCCGGCCAATCCGAGAGTCCAGGCAGCGCAGGAATTGGTGAATGCTTATGAAAAGGACTATGCCTTAGCCGCAACGAATTCTGCCACCGGCTCCGCTGGTTCATCGCTCCTACCCGCCATCGCAGCCGGGACTGGTGGTCCGTTGGTCAATCCTGAATACGACATCATCCTGCGCAAATTGCAAGCCATCGATGCGAGTCGTCAGCAACTGGAAGATCGCAAGCGTGAAGCGGAAGCATTTCAGAAAAATCCTCCAGGCAACGTCAAACACTACTCTTTTGCTACATTGAAAAATATAACACCCGATAAACGCTGGCTGAAGGTGTCATTAGCCACGGTGTTTGGCGGCATCCTTGGCCTGATCGTTGCGATTGCAGGGGTATTAATCGTGGAGGTTGCCGATGACCGTTTGAAGACAGCTGCCGATGTAAATCGGGTTACGAAACTGCCCGTGATTGCGACTTTGGATGACTTGGGGAAGAAGGGGCCCTCGGCACAGGAAAGATGGGCTTTCCGCACCTGGACCATGCTTCAAGGCCGCTTAAGTCCCTCAGCACATCAAGGGTTGGTTTGTGGAATTACCTCCTCCAATGCCGGGGAAGGACGCTCCACCTGGATAAACATGCTCGCCGAAGCGGCAAGCATGAGCGGTTTTCGCGTGTTAACTATTGCGACCCGTTCAACAGTTTCCGAATCCGAAAATGTCGATGGTGAAACAGACGGGAAAGCCAAATCAGCCAATCCTGATCAGAAGCCTGTGAACGGCTCGGAAAACAATGCCGGCAAGCTTCAGTCAAATGGACATGCGCATGGCAGTGACACCTCAACCGCTCTGAACGCCAGTGCCTTGACTTCTCCGGGAGAAGTAACACAGCAATTGACGGGACCGGATCCGCAACCGCTGGTTCATATCCCCCTGCCCGGTTGGGTTTGGAATCTGGAGCGCCGCAAGCAATGGCAGGAGGCTTTGTCGCACTGGCAGCAAATCGATAATCTTGTGATATTGGTCGAGTTACCTCCCGCTTCGATGTCCGAGGCAGTATTGTTGGGCGAAAATCTCCCCAATTTGCTTTGGCTGGCTGAGAGTGGAAAAGCGGATGCCGCGGAAACCCGCTCCCAACTGGAAACCCTTCGCCACGCTCGTTGCAACCTTGTCGGTGCAGTGTTGAACCGCGAACCGGGCACACCGCTGAAAAGCAGATTTCCACGCTGGCTCGGATGTCTGGCTTTATTCCTGGGATTAAGCGTGTTGTCGGCTCACGCTCAAGCCGAGGGAACGAACACTTTGTTCGTCGCACCAACTTCGGTGGTTCAGGTTCATAACACGAATGAAACCGATGTTGAGGTTGCGAACACAAACGTCTCTTTTTCACTGATAAACCCAGCCAACCGCGGTGGTTGGCAAAAGCACTTAACGTTAGGCCCTGGCGATGTTCTTAGTTTTCTGATTTATGGCCAGCCTGAAACGGCTCGATCAGAAGTTTTCATTGGGCCTGATGGGCGCATCGGCTACCTCGAAGCGCAAAACATTCTGGCTGCCGGACTGACCATAGATGAACTCCGGACCAATATTGACAATGAGCTTTCGAAATATCGTCGCGCGCCACGCACGATTATCACACCAGTTTCCTTCATGAGTAAACGGTATTACATGCTGGGCAAGGTTGTTCAGCGTGGAGTCTATACTTTGGACCGCCCGCTGACAGTGCTCGAAGCGGTGGCCCGGGCACATGGGTTGGAAACCGGTTTATCCGACCGGAACACTCTCGATCTGGCTGATTTTGAACGCAGTTTTCTGATGCGAGGAGGTAAAAGGTTTCCGCTTAACTTTGAAAAGCTTTTCGGCCAGGGCGACCTCTCTCAGAATATTCCAATTGAGCCCGATGATTACATCTTCTTCCCCTCGGCCATTCTGCAGGAAGTTTATGTTCTAGGCGAGGTCCGTCTCCCTGGAGTGGTCCCCTACACTTCAGACATGACGGTGATCGGCGCCTTGTCGGCACGAGGTGGTTTCGCCGAGAAAGCGTACAAGTCGCGTGTGATGGTAATCCGGGGTTCATTGAATCATCCGCAGGCTTTTGTGGTTGATACGCGCGCCATCCTGGATGCCAGAGGACAGGATTTTCAGTTGCAGTCCAAGGACATTATCTACGTGACGGACCGCCCCTTCTCACGAGTGGAAGATTTACTTGAATTGGGCATAACCGCTTTTCTTCAGTCCATGACGGCACAATGGGCTGGCAGGAACATCGGACCTCTTATCGGCACTCCCTTCATTCCAGATTTTTGAGATTATGAAATCCCACCTATCGTATCTCTGGATTGGTTTGACTCTGGCCTTGTTTGCCACCGGATGTCAGCATCCCGGGCCACGCTTTAACCCTTATGAGCTTAAGAGTGCACAGACGCTCCAACTCGAAACCATCACCAATGCCATCGACTCCAACCTGCTGAAACCACCGACCGAACCTTTCCGCCTGGGGCCGGGCGATCGGGTTGAAATCGAAATAATGGACGACACAACCTCTCGCACCCTGTCGGTGGTGGGTCCGGATGGGAAGATTTATTTCAGTCTCCTGCCTGGTCTCGATGTCTGGGGCAAAACTCTGCCGGAGACAAAGGATTTGCTCGAAAAACAGTTGGCCCAATATTACCGCAATCAGCCCCGTGTTGCCCTGACTCTGCGCGGAGTGGAAAGCCGGCGTTTCTGGATGTTGGGACGCGTGCAAACCCCTGGTGTTTATTTCATGACCAACTCCCCTACTCTGCTTGAGGGCATTTCCCTGGCTGGTGGGACGGTGAGTTATGCTGCGCAAAAGGACCTTTCAGTCGCAAATACAATCGATGAGACGGCGGATCTAAAGCGCAGCTTTCTCATCCGGCAGGGTCATATGCTCCCGGTGGATTTTGAACGACTCGTCACCAAGGGAGACCTCACACAAAATATTTACCTTCAGCCTGATGACTTCATCTATTTTCCAGCAGCCAATGCCCGAACGGTCTATGTCATCGGCGCGGTCGGGCAGGCCCGCGCGGTTCCGTACGCCGAGGGTATGACCATGTCCGCGGCCATTGCTAATTCATACGGCACAATCAAGGACGCGTACCTCTACAAGGTGGCGGTGATTAGAGGTTCACTGAGCCAGCCAAAAGTCGCGTTGGTGAATTATTATGATGTAATGGCCGGCAAAACGCCGGATGTGACTCTGGAACCGCACGACATTGTTTACGTTCCTTTTGCACCGTATCGCCTGATCAGAAGGTTTGCGAATGCCGCCTTGGATACCTTTGTGAGTTCGGTTGCGATTAATGAAGGAATCCGCGCCGTGAATAATAATGGCGCCGCTCTGCCAGCCGGTGTCTTCATTCCAGTGGGAAGTAGAATTACCGTCACACCGTCTTCAAGCAGTCCTGCGGTGTTTACTCAATAGTGGATTTGCCGATGTAGGAGAAAGTCCTCAAGACAACTCCTGCCGCATACGGATTAACCTGCGCAGCATGGGCTCGTTTTTCCCTTTGGCCGCGCGCTTATTTCGCCGCTCACGCTTCAATCCTGCATCCCGGTCTTTCTACACGCGTACAGGGGCTCGCAGTTTATTGTAGGAACAAACCCTACGCCGTCCTACACCCGACTCTGACAGGATAATCCGCTCGCCTCCGATTTCGTATTTTTTCCCCTCGGGCACTCTAGCCGCATGCGAAAAGTAAAAAGTGCCCTGTTGGGTGCGCTTCTGTTTGCAGTGACTGCCGTGAGCAGTCGTGCTGTGGAAGCCACCTGGGAATACGCTGTGCAAGTGAGCGCCAATGTGCAGAGCTCACCTGCAAAGATCACCCTGAGCTGGCCTCAGGACACAACCATCACCCCCAATAGCTATACAGTATACCGCAAAACACTTGATGCGAATTCCTGGAGCGTCCTGTCGACGCTGCCCGGGTCAGCAACCAGTTATGTGGATAGCAGTGTTACGGTCGGTTCTGCTTACGAGTATCAAATTGTAAAGAACACTTCCGCATACAATGGCTATGGATATATTTATGCAGGCATCAATGCCCCGATGACCGAGTCTCGTGGCAAGGTTGTCCTGCTGGTGGACAACTCATTTTCCGGCTCCCTGAGCAATGAGTTGGTTCGCCTGCAACAAGACCTCACCGGCGACGGCTGGACGGTACTGCGTCACGATGTTTCCCGGACTGCTTCTGTCCCGAGCATCAAGTCGGTAATTCAGTCCGACTACAATGCAGACCCGGCCAAGGTTCAGGCCGTGTTTCTGTTCGGTCACATCCCGGTGCCCTACTCTGGCAATATTGTTCCTGACGGACATATTCCTAATCACCAGGGCGCATGGCCGGCAGACGTCTATTATGGCGACATGACCGGCACGTGGACGGATAACTCGGTGAATATCACTTCTGCGGATGATGCCCGAAATCACAATGTTCCGGGTGACGGCAAGTTTGACCAATCCACCATTCCCGCAACTGTGAAGTTGATGGTCGGACGCGTTGATTTGGCCAACATGCCGGGTCGCCTTACCTGGGGCGGACCTGCCACGTTCAAGAGCGAACTGGAACTGCTTCGTAATTACCTGAACAAGGATCATAAGTTCCGCTTCAACCAAATGAGCGTTCCTCGCCGTGCCATTGTCGGGGATTATTTCGGCATCCGCGACGGCGAAGCTTTTGCCGCGAGCGCTTACCGCAGCTTTGCTCCGTTCTTCGGTGCAAACAACATCACCTCGCTCCCTGATAAGGGAACCTGGCTCCCCACGCTTAAGGACAATGCCTATCTGTGTGCCTATGGCTGTGGCGCTGGCAGCTGGACCAGCGTCGGCGGAATCGGCAACTCCGGCCAATACAATGATGGCACCACGACTGATCTCGTGAACGCCGATGTCAAAGGTGTTTTCACATTCGTGTTCGGCAGCTGGTTAGGTGACTGGGATGCCGAGGACGACATTATGCGTGGCGTCCTTGCCACCTCTTCGTACGGTCTGGCCTCCGCATGGAGCGGTCGTCCGCATTGGTACATGCATCATATGGCTTTGGGTCAGCCGATTGGTTATACCGCACGCTTGACCCAGAACAACGCTAATGGCGGCTTGTACCAAACCGCAATCAATAGCGCAGCCAATAATATTCACATTGCCTTGATGGGTGATCCCACCTTGCGCTTGCATCCAGTTACTCCGGTTTCGAACCTGAATGTTTCACAAAGCGGAAGCGGCGTCAGCCTGAGCTGGTCGGCCTCCTCCGATTCTGTGGTGGGCTATCATGTATTTCGTTCAACGAGCATGACCGTGCCATTCACACGTTTGACTGATTCGCCTGTTACAGGAACTTCCTATACTGATAGTTCGGCAGCTTCCGGCAGTTATATATATATGGTTCGCGCAGTGAAGCTGGAAACCTCCGGCAGCGGAACCTACTACAATCCAAGCCAGGGCGCATTCGTTGCTGTCGGCAATGCATCGACCGGCGGTGGAAGTAGCGATGGCAGCAACTCCGGCAGTGGCACTGTGACCAACACTCCTCCGCCAGTAACCGGTGGTGGCAACACCAACTCCACTCCCAGCGGCACCGTGACCAACGTGGCCGCCAATGTCTGGGTGGATGACGCGGCTCCCACCGGCGCCGTTCTCGGCAGCTATGGTGGCGACACCTGGAACTGGGTCAGCGCCGGTCCCGCTCCGTTCTCCGGCACGAAGGCCGTTCAATCCAGCGTCAACAGCGCCATGCACCAGCTCTACTTCGACTGGGCTGGCAAGACCCTCAACGTCAACTCCGGTGAGAACCTCTTCACCTACGTCTATCTCGACCCGGCCAACGTGCCGAGCGAAGTGATGTTGGAATGGAATGACGGCACCTGGAATCACCGCGCCTACTGGGGTGCCAACAAGATTGCCAACGGCACCGATGGCACCGTCAGCCGCCAAAACATGGGCGCGTTGCCAACTGCCGGTCAGTGGGCTCGCCTGGAAGTTCCGGCCAGCAAGGTCGGCCTGGAAGGCAGCACCCTGCGGGGCATGACCTACACCCTCTATGGGGGCCGGGCGACCTGGGATTATAGCGGCACCTCCACCCTGTCGGTGACCAATCCTCCGTCCAGCGGCGGCACCAACGGCAATTCCGGTGGCGGCACCATCACCAACACTCCCCCGCCCGTTACTAATACCAATACTTATTCCGTTACCAACTCCGTAGCTTGGCTCGATGACAGCGCTCCAACGGGCGCCGTCCTCGGCAGCGCTGGCGGCGACTCCTGGAACTGGGTCAGCACCGGTCCCGCTCCGTTCTCCGGCACGAAGGCCGTTCAGTCCAGCGTCAACAGCGCCATGCACCAGCTTTATTTCGACTGGGCAGGCAAAACGTTGGCTGTGAATAGTGGTGAATCGTTATACACCTACGTCTATCTCGACCCGGCCAACGTGCCGAGCGAAGTGATGTTGGAATGGAATGACGGCACCTGGAATCACCGCGCCTACTGGGGTGCCAACAAGATTGCCAACGGCACCGATGGCACCGTCAGCCGCCAAAACATGGGCGCGTTGCCGACTGCCGGTCAGTGGGCCCGCCTGGAAGTTCCGGCCAGCAAGGTCGGCCTGGAAGGCAGCACTCTGCGCGGCATGACCTACACTCTCTATGGTGGCCGGGCGACCTGGGATTATGCTGGCAAATCCAGCGTCTCCGTAACTAATACGCCTCCGGTAGACACTGGCGGCAGCAACTCCGGCAGTGGCACTGTGACCAACACTCCTCCGCCCGTAACCGGTGGCAACACCAACTCCACTCCCAGCGGCACCAACGTGGCCGCCAATGTCTGGGTGGATGACGCGGCTCCCACCGGCGCCGTTCTCGGCAGCTATGGTGGCGACACCTGGAACTGGGTCAGCGCCGGTCCCGCTCCGTTCTCCGGCACGAAGGCCGTTCAATCCAGCGTCAACAGCGCCATGCACCAGCTCTACTTCGACTGGGCTGGCAAGACCCTCAACGTCAACTCCGGTGAGAACCTCTTCACCTACGTCTATCTCGACCCGGCCAACGTGCCGAGCGAAGTGATGTTGGAATGGAATGACGGCACCTGGAATCACCGCGCCTACTGGGGTGCCAACAAGATTGCCAACGGCACCGATGGCACCGTCAGCCGCCAAAACATGGGCGCGTTGCCAACTGCCGGTCAGTGGGCCCGCCTGGAAGTTCCGGCCAGCAAGGTCGGCCTGGAAGGCAGCACCCTGCGCGGCATGACCTACACTCTCTATGGTGGCCGGGCGACCTGGGATTATAGCGGCACCTCCACCCTGTCGGTGACCAATCCTCCGTCCAGCGGCGGCACCAACGGCAATTCCGGCGGTGGCACCATCACCAACACTCCCCCGCCCGTAACCGGTGGCAGCACCAACCCACCCGTTGTTATCACGAATACCCCGGGAACGGTAAGCACTGTTGATTATACGACTCTGGCCTTGCCCAAGGCCGGTGATAATACCTTGCATATCCTATCACCAACGGCCCTTGAGTTGGTCTATATCAATAGCCAACCCAACAACTCGACGCAACCTTCGACGTGGAACTTTGCGAACAACGTCCCTTCAGCGTCAAAGTTCACTGTGACGGTGGATGGCAAGCAGGTCGCAGTACAATCGGTCGGCTTCAAGCGCCGCCCGCTGTATGCAGCGCTTAATAGTTATGACCTGCGTTTGGAGAACAGCCTCTACCTGAAATTGGCCAGCCCGGTTTCTGACAACCAAAACGTGGTAGTCAAAAATCCCGATGGATCGGTCTTCTCCTCCAGCATGCAATTTGCATTGCAGGCGAATCCGCTCCGTTACAGTCCGGCGATCCATGTGAACCAGGAAGGTTACGTGCCATCATTCCCTAAGAAGGCAATGGTCGGCTACTACGCTGGTGACATGGGCGAAATGGATATTCCGGCTTCGTCGGGTTTCATCCTTGTGGATGTGAACAGCGGAGCCCAGGTATTCAGCGGCAGCCTGGTAGTGCGCAAGGATGCGGGTTGGACCTACACCCCCGCTCCTTATCAAAAGGTATATCAGGCTGACTTTAGCAGCTTCAAAACTCCGGGTGAATATCAGCTCGTAGTCCCTGGCATGGGTGCCTCACTTCCGTTCATGATTACGGAAGGCGTGGCCATGAGCTTCGCCCGCGCCTACGCATTGGGCATGTATCACCAACGTTGCGGCACCGATAATGCCATGCCTTACACACGGTTTACCCATGGTATTTGCCATGCGTCACCGGTGAGCGTGCCTTCGCCGCAATCGGCATATTCCTTCACCTGGAATACGATCGCCGGCTATTCGGGTGGAAATTCCACCCAGACAGCCCCGCAACTTAAGGATGAAGCCTCACAGCTCTTTCCTTTTGTGAACAAGAACCCGATCGACCTCAAGGGTGGTCATCATGACGCTGGCGATTACAGCAAGTACACCATCAACGTGGGCAGCTTGACCCACTATCTGATGTTCGCAGCAGATTCCTTGAATGGCGTTTCTGACCTCGACAATCTCGGTATTCCCGAGAGCGGCGACGGTATCAGCGACGTGTTACAGGAAGCGAAGTGGGAAGCTGATTACTTGTGCAAGCTGCAGGACTCTGACGGTGGCTTCTACTTCATCGTCTATCCGCAAAACCGCGAATACGAATCCAACGTAACGCCTGACAACGGTGATAACCAAGTCGTCTGGCCCAAGAATACGTCAGCCACTGCTTCGGCTGTGGCGGCACTGGCACAGTGCGCGTCTTCACCGAAGATGAAGGCGGCTTATCCGGCGGATGCTGCCAAGTATCTGGCGAAAGCCAAGCTCGGCTGGCAATTCCTGATGAACGCCGTCAACAAGTATGGCAAGAATGGCGCCTACCAGAAAATCACCTTCTACGGTGATGAATTCAACGACGCTGATGAACTGGCCTGGGCGGCTGTCGAGATGTATCTCGCAACCGGTGATCAGAGCATTCACCAGAAACTGTTGTCCTGGTTCGATCCTTCCGATCCGGCCACCTGGCGCTGGGGTTGGGTCAAGATGTTCCAGTGCTATGGTAATGCGATTCGCAGCTATGCCTTTGCGGTGAAGAGCGGTCGCGTGCAGGCCAGCGCATTGGATGCAACATTCCTGGCCAAGTGCCAGGCCCAGGTTGCAGGTGCGGCTGACGACGCGATGAAGTGGACGCAGATGAGTGCCTATGGCACCAGCTTCCCGGACGCAACCAAGGCTGTGAAAGCAGCCGGTTGGTACTTCTCGGAAGACCAGGCGTTCGACATCATGGTGGCATACCAACTCAACCAGAAGCCTGAGTATTTGGATGCGATGGTATCCAACCTGAACTATGAAGGCGGTTCCAATCCAGTGAACATGACCTACGTCACCGGTTTGGGCTGGAGGAGACAACGGATCGTCGTCTCGCAATATGCTGCGAATGCCCGTCACATTATGCCGCCTACTGGCGAACCGATCGGTAACGTGCAGGATGGATTCCCCTACCTGTCCAGCTATCAAAGCACCTTGCGTGACCTTTGCTATCCTTCAGACAGCACGGGAAATTTCACCCCGTTCTATGATCGTTGGGGTGATACCTGGAACGTCAGCACTGAAATGGTTGGTCTGAATGAAGCTCGCGGTCTGGCCACCACTGCCGGGCTGGCGGCAATGACCGGCACTAAAACACAGGCTTACACGGCGAAGGCAGGAACGATTGTCACTCCTGCCAACATGCCTGTGGGCAAGCCGGTCACCGTCTCGTTCCAGCCACCTGCTGGTTACGACCTGAATGGTGCACGCATCGTTTGGGAAGCAAATGGCCAGGAACCGGCCTACGGCTCCACGTTTACGTTCACACCCACGAGCAATGGTGCCCAGTGGATCGAAGTGGAAGCTCAGTGGCCGGATGGTCGCCGCGTGTTCGCCACGAGCGATGCGGCCGCCTACAACAACCTGTCAACTGTCAGCGTGACGGCAACGGATGCCACCGCGTCCCGCACCGCCCAGGATCCTGGCGTGTGGACTTTCACACGCACGGGTGACACCAGTCAGGCGATGACCGTGAACTTCCAGTTCTCAGGCACCGCAGCCAAGTGGACTGACTACCGGAGACCTCAAGGCGATATGCCGGAAAGTCTGACCATCCCGGCCGGAGCCGCGTCTGCGACTCTGACCATTAACGCCGTATCCGGAACCACCTGGACCGGAACCGAAACGGCAACACTGACAATCTCCGCGGACCCCAGCTATAATCTGGGCACCTCCCGGAGTGCCAGCATTACGCTGAACTAAACTTAGTTCCGATTCGTAACACGGGCGGGTTTCACAAGAAACCCGCCCTTATCTTTTATTCCGGAAAAGTTGTACTGGTGAACCGAAAAGCAAGAAACGCCGGGATGATCCCCGGCGCTGCCCGCTCCAAACCAGTTAAATCAGAAGGCCACGCGAAGGCCGGTACGGAGCAGCAATTCATTTCTGTCGGTGGTATTCCGAGTCAACCAAACAAAACGGCCGTCCGCAAACAGACCCAGGTGCGGATTGAAACGGAATTCCCAGCCGCCTCCTGCGTTGTAGAACCACTGGTCGCGGGGATCAAACTTGAACCCGCCACCGCCGAAGATATAGGGAGCGCTTCTAATGTATTCAATGGGCAGACGAAGGATCAAGTTGCCACCCACATGGTCAACAAAGTCGCTCGCACCATCCTGAAAAGAAGTATCAGCTCCAATTCCGACATAACGGGTGAAGAAATAATTAGCACCGACGCCGCCGCCCCATAACCCGTTGTGGCTAAAAAAGCGGCCCTCAGTTATGGGTTGACGTTTAAGGTAACTTCCAAATAAATCGAGAGTCAGTTCGTTGGCATTAAACAAGTACGGAGCTCCACTCACGTTCCCACTTACGTTCTCGCTCACGTTCCCAGCTGCCCCCCCGGTATCCGTATAAACATAGGTCTGAGCCCACCATCCCTGGGGATTCTGCCATATATGGTAAGTGTTGACAGTGGAGGCAGTTGTATCCTCCGCCCTGGCCAATGTTGCACCGAACATGCCCACCGCGATTGTTGTTATTAAGGTTTTGATTTTCATATTTCTTTCCCAGTCAGTATTGGTTGGTTTGAGATGATTCCTGCTGATCTGAATATTTGTCAGCACTGACAGACAACTCCTGCATGAGATGGCTTTTTCCCTTCAGGTCCACTTGTAAGCCGCTCACTTCCTGTCATTCAGGAATTTATGCTGAGCGAAGCAACTACACAATTGGGGTATTCACCCAATAGGCAAACATTAAAAAGCAAAACAAAACTTTGATAATTGTTAGAGATATTGGGAAATGTTTCCATGCTCTCTCTCCCGAGCCGGGTGGTGCCCGGCAGCCCGGCGCTGCACCAGTAAATTACCCAGTAATGGCTTGAATTGGCCCAGCAGCTGCAATCCAGCGAACAGTTTGCCGATCATTCCGCCACGCTGGCTTCGTTGGCTTCGCTTCGCACGCTTGCGGGCCATGGCCAATCCTGCCAGAGGAGCAGCGGTTCCCAGGATGGCAATCGCGCTTCTGAAGAATTTTAATTTCTTCTTCAGGAGGGCAGCAGAAAAACGGACGTTGGCTGATTCCAATTTCATTGTCTGCCGGTACATCTCGCTCCTGGCGAGCACGAGTCTCTTCCGTTCCTCGAGCTCTTTTACTTTAAGGATTCTAACCATTGGCGGTCCTTTTTAACTTCTGAAATGGTTTCCTGGAAAGGCAGCGTTGCACTCTTGATCAGGGCTTTTAAATTCAGCAACGAAAGCACTGCGCCGACCAGGTAAAGCAGGCAAAAGCCACCCGCAGCATAAACCCGCAAATCTGGAGGAAAGAGCAAAATAACTGTGGCTGTGAGCACGACTATGAACATGAAGCCCAGGAAGCAAACTGCGGCAACCCAGATAAACATTTCAATGATCTTGTTCTTCTCTTCCTGAAGTTCCACCAGGAAAAGCTCGCCCCGGTTCTGCAAAGCTGACAAACCAGTAAGGGCAAGTTTCCGCACCAAATCAAAAATGCCTGGTGGGCTTGGCGCCGTTGCGGTGGATTCGATCATGGTCATTTACGGTTAATCAGCACTCCAATGAGCAGCCCGACCCCAAAGGCAATGCCAAGGGATTGATAAGGATTTTCCCTGATTACACGATCAGTAGCCCTGGCCCCTTCAACGGTTTTCTGTTGCAGCTTGCGCCCTGTCTCTTTAGCACCTTCCAAAGCGGCGGCCAGACGCTCACGGGTTGCTGAACTTTTTTCAGTTAATTCACTGGCGCCCGCACGAAGCAACTCTTCACCGTCTTCCACAACTTCACGTAAATCCTGCAGAAGCTTTTCTGTGGAGTCGTCCATTTCAGATTCTGATTTTGTAGCCATAGTTTTCCTTTACTGATTACGAAATTGATTCCCCATCCTGAACCGTATTGCAGGAGCAAGTTACATTTTCCGCATTCTCGAGGGTATGGGGTCTTTTCCTCAATCACCGGGGAGAAATGCAACCAGCTTGTGACTGTAAAAACCCGCACCGAAAGGTGATCAATGGCTTTCGAATTTCAGGATTGATTCTTTTCGTCATGGATTTCGCCGCGCCATGCTCCGGTTTCCAAGCGTCTGGACTGGATAAAATGCTTAAATCTTTCCAGATCGCCTTCGACACGACGGGACACCGCTCCGAGAACATCCCCCGTCTTTTCCACCGCACCCTGAGGCTCGTAATCCATCTTCAAGATCACGCGCGTAAGATTGCTTTCCTGTGGTATAAATTCAACCATCCCGGCATTGCGGGCACCGGTTATGCTGCGCCAGGCAACCTTCTGGTCGGGAACCTGTTCATAGATTTCGGCATCCCATTCCTTTTTCTTGCCCCCAATTTCCGCCACCCAATGGAGATGTTTATCGTCCAACTGCCGCACCTCTTCCACTCCTTCCATAAATTCAGGAAAATCCTCAAACTGGGTCCATTGATTGTAAACTTTGTTCACCGGGGCTTCGACTTCAATTGTCTTTTCTATGTGTTCCATATACTTTCCCTTCTCATCCGCTTTGATCAAAACGATGTGTTTCAGCCTCGATTCCGATGCCAAGCAAGCCTTCCTCGGAACTCGGAGTCGCCTCTGCGAGAGTCCGCCGGTCCTTGGGGGAACCGGTCTCCTGCAGGTCATCGAGTTGAACCGCTCGATATTTGCGCAATGCGTGGGTGGCGAGGCTTTCTTCAAACAAGTCGCGATTAATCGTTTGGGCCGCTGTGGCGCCCTGCCCGGCGGCAATTATCATCTGACAGTTTGCGGGAGTGACACAGCCGGCCGCGTATACCCCCTTGATTGTTGTACGCAGACACAGATCGACGATTATCTGGCCGTCTTCATCAACCTCGGCGCCTAGATTCTTCGCCAATTTATTAAAATAGATGTCACCTCTGGTGGCGAATAACGCCTCTATTTCGGTTCTGGTGCCATCATCGAAGCTGAGTTCACGCACCTGGCAACCTTCACGACCAAGCTGCGCAATCCGCTGTCTGAAGACCGGGATTTTATACTCCTCAATCCACTTTGCGTGCTTTTCACTCCAGCGTGTCTTTTTTCCATTAGTTACAATGGCAACTGAAGGGGAATAGAAGAGCATTCCCAAAGCATATTCCACCGCTTCATCTGCCCAGCCGTAGATGGCGATTCGCTTTCCCCGGACGCGAAACCCATCACAATCCTTGCAAAAAAACATGCTGTGCCCGAGACAATCCCGAAACACCTTCGATTTCCGGTGGCAAATGGAAAATACCCGTGGCGATCAGCAGCCCTTTTGCGCTATATTTTTCAGCCTTTCCATGCAAAATGAACAGACCATCCTCCTTGCCGATTTCCAGTATTTCATCTTCCGTCACAGCCACGTGGTAACGCCCGGCCTGTTCGTGACCTCTTCTTAGCAACTCTTCTCCCGCTACGCCCTCTGGAAAGCCCAGATAATTTTGCACCTCGGGCTCCCAGCGTGCCATTGATTTGCCGGTGTCCAGGAGCAACACGTCACGCTCAGCACGGCCCAGGTAAATGGCTGCTGATAGTCCAGCTATTCCACCACCGATAATGATAACTTCCGCTGTGTTTTTTTCTGTCATGACTTCATGATTCTCAATTCCATTTCGTTTCCCTGGAAATCCTCATTTCCATCGCATCCCAAATGCAAAGTGTAGGACGATAATGTTTTCACATTCACGCCCCGGATCTCAACCGGCACATGATTACTTACTTCGCACGAAACTTAATCTGAGGATTGTCATTGAGCGGCGGGCTTGATTTCCAGCTGGTCGTCTACTGTCTTCACACCCTCGGTACTTCGGACAAAATTCAGGAAATCATTCCTTTCCTTCTGGCTCTTGATTGCTCCCTGCAAAGAAACCTTTCCATTATCAACCACGATTTTTACCTCTGGACCAATCTGGGAGACAGAAGGGTCATGACCCATGGCAGCGCGGATTTTGGTTGCCAATGCCCGGTCAGCTTCCGACACCCCCACATCCTGAGATGCCATGCCGGCTCCCAGCCCATTCTTTACAGTGGGCACCGGCGTTTTAACCGGATTCACCTCATTCGTATTACTGGATTCAGAATAAATTCGTGTCGCGGTATTCGAGGAGGTAGGTTCCAAGGCACCGGGAGCGCTGGTGTAAAGATGGGAGGCTTTATCCTCTTGATTATCGCTGACCGGAGATGCAAAGACCGTCTCGTTGCCTTTGAGGTCAGCCCCCACAGCTCCTGAAGCAATGCTGGAGGAATTATTGAGAACGACGGTTTCAGTCGAGGATATCGTTGACAGTGGGCGATTCGAACCGTCCCGGCAGGCCGACGTCAGAATTAACGGAATCAGCAGACTGCTCAGAAGCATGGTTCTTTGCCCAAAACTCAATAAGCGAACCCGTTGTTCCTTCATGTAACAACCTAGGAGAGCACTGACTCAATTCCCATGGGGTGAAGTGCCCAAGAAGGACCGTGGTTGCAAAGCTTTACAACTACAATTAAGAGATTATCGGATTCAATGAACCACGAAATAGGCAGGCCCATCCTTCCCTTCGGCTAGGTGGTGATTGGTTTCTGCTCCGAAGTTTTAACCTGAACTTCGGAAGTGATGGCGACGTCACCGGCTCCACAACCCTGAAGAATGTGCCGGGCACGCTCCTCCCAGTCACCATTCTCCAGATGAACGGAAATTAGTATATTTCCGTCCTTTATTTTACCTTCATAACGCTTGGCTTCATATTCAGGAATTCCCATTCCTACGAGTGCACCGGCAATTCCCAGCACAGCCGCGCCAACGGCTGCGCCACTCAAAGCGGCCATGATCGGCCCGGCAGCAATGAAAGGTCCAAGGCCCGGAATAGCCAGAACTCCAATCCCCGCCAACCATCCCAAGGCTCCTCCGATAATGCCGCCTGTGCTCGCCCCGGCCGTTGCTCCCTCCGGTGCCTTGGTGTGATGCTCGTGCGCAAAATCCTTGGTTCCAGTCTTATCAGGGAGCAGGGCCGAAATATCGTTATTGGAAAAACCGGAATCTTTAAGCTGATTAACAATTTCGGAAGCTTGCGCTTCGCTGCCAACCATGCAGAACAAAGACTTTTTTGCCATAGTATCACTCGGATGCCTTTGCCTCCCTGGAAGCTCTCTTAAATTCTTCAGAAGACAATGATATTCTCTTTTGAAGATAATCTGCGGTAAACACCCTGCCATGGGGTGGTATCCGCATAAACGGTCGCGCCCGACCTGATAGGTGAATGAACAAAACAGCTTCGTGTGTTGCCTTGAAATATCCTCCCTGCCGAAAAATCTAGAGAATGGGCTTGGCCCCGGCGTTACTCTCAATAATGCCCTTGGAAATGGCGTGTCGCGTCAAGCCGGCAACATCATGAATGTTGAGTTTGTTCATCACCTGCTGACGATGCTTTTCGACAGTTTTTATGCTGATGCAAAGTTCAGCTGCGATTTGCTTATTGGCCTGGCCCTCGGCAATCAATTGAAGCACTTCGGCTTCGCGCGTCGTTAAATAATCGTTACGCTTCCTGACCGGCTGGCCGCTCACGAAGGCTTCACGACACTGGTCACGCAACCGTTTGGCAATTGAAGGACTAAAGAATGCGTTTCCTTTATATGCCTCGCGAATGGCCTTAAGAAGGTCATTGGCAGCTGTTTGTTTCACCAAGTAGCCAGCCGCGCCAGCCTCGGTTAATTGTTGTACATATTCATCCTCGCTGTAGGAAGATAGGATGAGCACTTTGCTTGAGGGCACCTGCTTGGTTATCTGCCGCGTTGCCTCGAGGCCATTGAGCAATGGCATCGCAATATCCATGACAACAACGTCAGGCAGAAGCTTCTTCGCCAGTTGCACAGCATGGCGTCCCGTATCTGCCTCCCCCACGATTTCAATGTCACCTTCCACAATCAACAAAGCCTTTAACCCCTGCCGAACAACAGTATGATCATCTGCCAATAAAACAGTTATTCTTTGCACGGAATTGGCCGCATTTGAGGCTGCAATCATTGGATCTCCTTGTATTAACATTAAATTCTCCTCGTTATCAGCCCATTACTTCCATTCATGGGAATCCAAACTAATAACTTGGTTCCTTTGCCTGGTGTAGACTCAACCTTGAACTCACCGTCCGCAAGTTTTACCCGCTCCTGGATACCTAACAACCCCAGCCGGTTCTTTCCTTTGAGGGCTATCTTCTGGTCGACCTGGAAGGATTTCCCATTATCCTTGATCTCCATAGCGAAACCATTTTTGCTTTTCCGAATCGTGACCGCGCCGTGGGATGCGTGCGCGTGTTTGGCAATATTGGTCAGGCTTTCCTGGCCGACACGATAAAGCACGGTCTTCTGATCGATCGCGAGTTTCTCCACCGCATCGGTGGCCCAGAAGGAAACCTGAATGCCAGTCCGCCTGGCAAAGCTTTTCACGAAAGAGCGCAACGTGGGTATAAGCCCCAGGTCATCCAGCATGGCCGGGCGCAGCTCTCTTGAAAACGCATGCACCGATTCCATGGTTTGCTCGAGGAGCTTTTGCGTATCAGTGATCTTGTTCCGCAGCTCCACGTTTTTGATATCGATGGCATTCTTTAAAAGCGCAAGACTGACATTGACGGCCGTCAATGCCTGACCGACTTCATCGTGCAATTCGCGACTAATTCTTTTACGCTCCTCCTCCTGAACGTGCAGAACCTGGCTGGAAAGGTGGCGAAGATTTTCCTGCATGAGCCGGGCCTGGTTGAAGAGAATACGATAGTGCTCCTCACTTTCGCGCAATTCGCGTTCTGCGCGCTTGCGTTCCTCGATTTCCCGTTTCAGGTTTCCATTGGCAATGGCCAATGCCTGGTTGCGGTCTTCCAAATCTGCGTTGGCCTTGCGTAATGAACGATTGGCGTCCCGGAATCCTCGATGGGTGATTTCAAAAGGAGACAGGGATTCCGAAAAAAATGACCCGGCACTTTTCGCAAGCTGCAGAGTTTCAAATGGGGCATTCGTCTTGGGCAACAACCCGAGGAGCACCTCTTCGTGAATTTTGGCCATGTCAATCACCCCCAGACCATCGGAAATCGTTTTCCGTCCTAATTCATAGGCTTCACTAAGGGCAGACTCATCATTTTCCACCAGATATCTCCGGAGTGCAGCCACGTACTGCTGGCAAATACCATTGAATTGCTTATTCATGGGCGCTCCCCACGTAACGGGCGACGAGGACAAGCGCGTCATCGTTGCCCTGGTAATGCTTTTGGAGAACATAATCAGCAATCTTCTGGACAGGTTCGCCTCGCGGGATATCCGCTGAGGGATCCCCCACGATGCCATCACTCGTGATCACCAGCAGGTCGTTTTGGCGAACCAAGATGTTCCGGGAACGCAATATGGGCATCTGATAGCCAACGAGGCCGCCATGCAACTGCAGGCGTTCAACAGAAGGAACAACAGCCGGGTCGGCTCTCAATAATATCGCCTCCACATTTCCCACGCCCAGCCAGGTCGCAGTTAATGTGTTTAAATCCAAACAAGCCACGGTCATGACGGCGCCGCGAGACATCATGAGGCTGCGGTGACAACGGTTGAACAGCGAAACAACTGTATCATTTGCATACTTCCTTAAAATCGAAACGGCCGTATTAGCGGCAATCACTGCCTCGCTGCCCAGACCCAGGCCATCCACCACGGCCAGCAATGCCCGATCCTGCTGCACGTGCACCAGATAGGCATCCCCGGAAACGGCGCGACCGGGCGCCGGTTTGATTGCCACACCCCACTCAATCCCGGAAATTTCTCTGGTTGGTTTGGTAGCCAAGTTGATTTGCCCACTTTTTCATCGTGATAACTGTTCCCTTGCCGACCGTTGACTTGATCGCAAATTCATCCATCAACCACCTGGCCCCTGGCAATCCGACGCCCGCTCCACCGTCGCGCGTCGAGTAGCCATATTGCATCGCTTGTTCTATGTCAGGAATGCCTGGGCCCTGATCGCGGGCTACAATTTTCAGACCTTTCTTCGCGCCGCTCTCCAGACGTTCAAAAACCAGCTCACCCTGGCGGGCATATTCCAGAATATTTCTGGCCACTTCGGAAACCGCGGCTGTGATCAAAGTTATTTCACTCCCGGCAAACCCCAGTTCCTGTGCGAGAGCACGGCTTTTTTGCCGCGCATTCACAATGTCGAGCGACGTGGTGATTTCCACTCGTGCTGCACTTGCCATGCCATCCTCTCTCCAGTTTACAAAAATTGATTCCCGAACTCTCGAAACCCGCTCCCCCACACACAGCATGCCTGCCACTATTCGGGACTGCGTTTAGAGTGGCCGAGTTGCTCACAGTGTTTGCTCTCCAGCCCCCATAGTCTCAAAGACTGGTCACAAGCCAGGGATCGGATTTAAAAAGCGGTCTTCCGATTGATGCGCAGGAGTTAATCCCTCAAAACCATGCTCATGAGGTTTGACTCTTCTATTTCCTGCATTCTGTATCATAACAAATATGAACAAATTCCCAGGACGTGAAAAAGTGCTTCGCTTAGGACAGTGCTAATTTCAGTCTTCGCGGCAGAGAGCAGAGCTTCCGATTGCTTCCAATCGCCCATTAAGCATTTCACCACATTAGTGGTTAAAATGATGCAGATAATCCTACGTTTAAGGCTTGGTAAACATGGGGTGAAACCCTACCGATTATATAACCTCTTCATAAATGGCTACGTTTGCATAACCAGATTGGGTGAGGCATTTTACCCGCATGTTTTGGGTTCGACTGGTCAGCCTGGTTTGGTTATTCCTAAACTCAGCCACCGGAGTAATTGCTGAGAGTTATCCATCGTTAATTATTCCACACGCAGGAGACACCGAAATCCGGTGTCTTACTCCGAGCCTTGTCGAAATAAGCCTGATCACGACAAAAAATCCTGATCCGGCTCCAGTCAAGCAGTGGCCGTTCGCTGATCTGAACGGTAAACCAAGCTTGCCAACTCCCAAACAGTTTGTGGTTACAATTGATGGAAAACCTGCATCGGTGGTAGCTGTCGGTTTTAAACGACGCGTGCTTTATGCGCCACTGAAAAGGCGGGACCTCCGAATCGCCAATGACCTTTATTTAAAGCTCGCAACTACAATCAAGGATAATCAAAAGGTGGAGGTAAGTAATCCTGATGAACATCTTTGGGAGAATAAGAAGCCATTTTCAACAGTTTTTAGTTCGTTGCGTTGGAGTCCCGCTATTCACGTGAACCAAACAGGCTATCAGACCAGTTCCCCGAAGACTGCCATGGTCGGTTACTATCTCGGAAATCTCGGAGAAATGGATTTAAACTTCCTCACAGATCTAATCCCTTCCTCAACAAACGGTGCGGCAGCAACTACACCAACGTTCTCCTTGAAAGATGCCCACACGTCAAAGTCTGTGTTCGAAGGCCGATTGACACGACGCCCCGATCGCGGTTTTCCGTTCAGTTCCTATCAAGCTGTTTGGGAAGCAAATTTTTCTGAATACAAGGTGCCAGGAGAGTATCAATTATTTGTGCCGGGTCTTGGCACTTCGTTCCCCTTTTCCATCTCTGATGGCGCGGCAGCGGCTTTTGCGCGTGCCTATGCACTGGGGCTCTACCATCAGCGTTGCGGAACAAGCAATGCGTTGCCTTTCACCAGATTTACCGATGGCACCTGTCACACAGCTCTCGTGGATATTCCCTTTCCACAATCGGCTTTTAAAACCACCTGGGAAATTCTGGCCGATAAAACCACGGATGTAAAAGAAAACGCAAGGCACACGGCTCCGCGAATGAAAGGTGAGAAGTCACAATTGTACCCTTTTATTAAACGTGGCAAACTCGATGTCAGCGGCGGACATCATGATGCGGGTGACTACAGCAAGTACACCATCAACAGTGCCGCACTCATTCATCATCTCATCCTGGCAGCGGATGCGTTTCCCGGAGTGGCAGCATTGGACAATCTGGGGATACCCGAGAGCGGTGATGGCAGGAGCGATATTTTACAGGAAGCGAAATGGGAGGCCGATTTCCTTGCGAAAATGCAGGACGACGATGGCGGTTTCTTTTTCCTCGTGTATCCGCGAGAACGGGAGTATGAGAACGACGTCACACCGGATCATGGCGATCCGCAAGTGGTGTGGCCCAAGACAACTTCAGTTACTGCCGCCGCGGTTGCTGCATTGGCCCAATGCGCCTCCTCACCAACATTCAAAAAACAATTTCCCGAGGCGGCAGCGGCCTACATGGTGAAGGCGAAGGCAGGCTGGAACTTCCTGCAACGGGGCATCGCAAAATATGGAAAAGACGGGGCTTACCAGAAGATCACGCATTATGGAAACGAGTTCATGCATGATGATGAACTGGCATGGGCGGCAGTGGAAATGTTTCTCGCCACCGGTGATTCTGCTTATGAGAAATTGATAGGCGAGTGGTTTCATCCTGCTTCCGAGGAAACGCGCAAATGGGGATGGTGGCGGCTCTATGAAGCGTATGGTTGTGCTACCCGAAGTTACGCCTTCGCAGCAAAATCAGGCAGAATCAAGCGCGAGCGGTTGGACCCAGCCTTACTTTCAAAATGCGAAGAGGAACTCATCGCGGCGGCACAGGATCAATTGGATCGCGCCGAGGAGAGTGCGTATGGGACAAGTTTGCCGAAAGAAACAAAACAATCGCGCAGTGCCGGATGGTATTTTTCAGGTGATGCCGCTTTTGACCTGGCTGTGGCATGCCAGCTGGACTTTCCCGTGATGAATGATCCCCGCCCCAAATTTATGCGGGCAATCTGGTCAAATTTAAATTATGAGCAGGGATGTAATCCAATCAACGTTTGCTATCTAACCGGGATGGGTTGGATGAGGCAGCACGAAATTGTGGATCAGTATGCACAAAATAGCCGCCGTATTCTTCCCCCGACTGGAATTCCCCTTGGAAACATACAGGATGGTTTTGGATGGCTGGATAACTATAAGAAGGAATTGGGCGAACTGAGCTTTCCAACGGACGGTGATCAGGTCGCGCCTTTCCCGTTTTACGATCGCTGGGGTGACAGTTTTAATCTGAACCAGGAATTCGTCATTGTGAATCAAGCTCGCAGTCTTGCCTATCTGGCCTGGCTCATGGCCCAATCTCCTTTGAAAGATCAACCCTGGAAATTCGCCAGCGCGACCATTACCGGGATACCACAAAGGATTGCTTCAGGAGAGCGCTTGATCCTGAAGTTACAGGCACCGGGAATAGATCTCGAGAACGCGCAAATTGTTTGGGAGGCTTCGGATCACGCTCCGACGTTTGGCCAAACGTTCACATTTAGCCCTAATAAAGCAGGTCCGCATTGGATTGAAGCGGAGGCTCAATTGCCTGATGGTCGACGCGTTTTTGCCACGACCAATTGCACTGTTAAATAAGGAGCTTTAGGTCGGCGCTCAAAGCGCGAGCGGACATTCCACCGGCTGAAAGGCTTGTCCCTTTTGCAGCCTGTCATAGCCCTCTTTGAATAAGCCGAACCGTTCCTTTGTATTCGTCAAATCACGGAGCCCAGCCAAATTCCCTGGCGATTGATTTCGTGATCGGACCAAACTTATTCTTTTGGCCGTTACTCATGATGACCCATGCCCGGCCGTTTGAAACATCGGCGCCGAAGCGGGCGAAATATCCGAAGTTCGCCCCGTCATGATAGAATTTCAGATTTTCCCCGCTTCCGGTCAGACGAATTCCAATGCCCTGCCAGCCATCGTACGGCGCGGTCAGATATTCATTCGCGATCGCGGGAGAAATGGGGCCGCCGACTTCACCGGACTTCGCTTTCTGCACCGCGATAATCAGCCGCGCGATATCTTGCGGTGTCGTCCACAATCCGCCCATGGCTTTTTCCGGAAGCACGCGCCAGCGGCCGCCGCCGAACAACGTCAGCATCCAACCGTAGCCGCGCGCGATGTCGTTCGTGTCCTGGGGCGGCTGTTGAAAATGCGAGCGGCTCATGCCCACTGGCTTCAGAACCAACCCGGCCATCGCTGTCTCGAACGGTTCGGCAGTGACGTCCTCCATTGCCTTCTGCACCACGGCGTATCCTCCGGCGGAGTACAAATATCGGGAACCGGGCGGATACTTTGCTTCGACCGTCCCGAAATAATGACCGCTGATCCAGCCATAAAACCAGGCATGATTGTTCAAGGCCTCGTCCAGCGTATGTGGCCGGCCGGCTTCCCTTTCTCCGGCAAAACTGCGCGGCACCATGCCGGCCCGGTGGCAAAGCAATTCGCGCAACGTCACCGGGTTATTGGTGAATTTGGAGGCGAGTTGCCAGGTTTTCAAATAGCGGTTCACATCCGAGTCGAGATCGAGTTTGCCGTCCGCGCACAATTCAAGAACTCCCAGCGCCGTCACCGGTTTGCTGATGGAACCGGCCTGAAATTGAGTGCTCGTATCGACCTGCAATCGTCTGCCGACATCCCGCCACCCGAAGCCCTGGGCTCAGACCAGAGCGCCATGATCAATTACAGCGACCGAGATACCCGGAATTTTGTTCTTCCTCATTGTGTCTTGGATAACCTTGCCGACCCGCTCGGTCCGTTCGTCATGAATACCCAAGGAGGCAGAGACGGGTATGGGTTCATTGAGCACTCGGGTGACCTGGCAACCAGAAGTTAAGACAACCAGGGCACCGAGGAACGATGAGAAAGTGTTTTTCACAAACGCAAATTAAAGAGCAACGCCAGGGCCTATCAAGGATCTTTGCTACAATGACGCGACTGCCGAGTTCAACATGCGGGAACCTCAAGCGCAAGTGGATCATCCACCGAAAAATCATGCGTGCATCCTCAGTCGGATACTTTGTATCGCCAATTGAAACGGACAGCAGAATAACCCTTGCAGCGAACGTGCGTCCCAGATTGCCATTTTCTTCCATGGGGATAATACCTACATCGCCTAAGCGTAAAGCCAAGTAGTCATTACGTCTTAAACATTATAGTCAAAGGACATAGGGTTATTTAAAGGTAGGGTGTCGGACTACCGCCATTTGCGGTTTTTACCCCCATTGAGACGGCATGTAGCGAGGGGTAATATGAAAGCGCAATATGGATGCAAAGGAACCATGCGATATGCGACTGAAGGCGAGAGGTGAGGAGAAGCGCAACTCCTTGCCGCACGGATATGATTTGGCCTTCGAAACAAATGGAACATGGCAGGTGAGACGCGGAGTCGGTTACATCGCGGACAGCTCTTTTAAATGAGGGTTTGTTTTGTACATGAACGGTTTGGAACCTTTGGCGGTGCTGAGGGCAATGTCCAGCAAACGGCGACCGAACTAAAGTGCCGAGGACACACGGTCGGAGTAATACATGGCTCGGAAGACGCAGGCGCGGAAGCAGCATTGAAAGGCGTGTTCTCATTCTGTTTTGCAATGAAAAGAACTAATAATCGTAACCGGGTCAGAGCAGCATTAGATGATTTCAATCCAGACCTGATTTACGTTCACAAAATGGCTGATTTGGAAGTGGTGGAGGCGTTGGTCGATTCGGAAGTGCCGAAGGTGCGTATGGTGCATGACCATGACATTTATTGCATGCGGAGCTACAAATATCATTATTTGAGCAGGAAGATCTGCCTGCGACCGGCCTCATTTTATTGTGTATTCCCCTGTGGCGGCACCATTGGACGGAACCACGAAACGGGATTCCCGCTCAAGTGGATAAGTTACAAGGCCAAAAAACGTGAAATCGAATTAAATCAGAAATTTCAACGATTCGTGGTCTATTCTGAATACACCAAGAACGAACTGATCCGGAACGGATTTTCAGAGGAGAAGATCGAGATTCATGTTCCCGTGCGAAAATCGGAGGCGGTCAAGGATGAAAGTTCCTTTAGCGACCGGAATTTGATAGTGTTTGCTGGACAGATAATTCGCGGGAAAGGCGTCGATGTACTCCTGGAATCCCTGGCCATGGTTAAGGTGCCATTTGAATGCATTATTCTGGGGGAAGGAAATCACCGGCCCTATTGCGAAAAGCTCTGTCAAAAGCTGGGACTGGCAGACCGGGTCACATTCAAAGGCTTTGTCGAACAGACGGAATTAAAAACCTACTATCAGGATTGCAGCATTTTTGTGGTCAGTTCGGTCTGGCCGGAACCATTCGGTCTAAGCGGCCCTGAAGCAATGTATTTCGGACTTCCCGTAATTGGATTTGATGCTGGCGGAATCAAGGAGTGGCTGGTGGATGGGCATAATGGATATCTTGTTCCCTGGATGGATCGGGCTGCCTATGCGAGCCGGATTGAAGAACTGCTCATGAACAAGGAATTAGGACGAACGATGGGCAAGCGTGGGCGCGAATGGGTGAGGCAACGTTACGATTTTGGCAGGTATATCGCCGACTTGGAACAAATGTTTACGCAGGTGATTGTCGAGGCACACCATCAATGAACAACATGATTTTCCATAAACATCGTGACTCAGCAACTGGAGTTCCTAAGGGAACTTTAAAAGGGTCAATGAATACTGGTCTCTCCGATTCCTGCAATACATCAACTTTTGACAGCACTCGTATCAACCAGAGGTCGAAAGGCGACCGCACACCGCAAAATGCGCAATGCCCTTCCACCGTTCAAGGAGTCCCCCCCATGAATGAGCATGAAATCCAACAACTATTGATTCACCACTACTTTCCAGTGCAAAGGCCTCTGGGTCGCTGGAGACTGGCTTTAAACTTTTATTACGAGAGGCTGAATTGGCTTTGCTGGATCAATGGCGGAGACGTTTTGAAACGGACATTTGATTTTTCAGCGAGTCTGACTGCACTCCTGCTGCTGAGTCCATTGTTTCTCGTCATTGGTCTGCTGGTAAAACTGCAGGATGGAGGACCGGTTTTTTTTACGCAGATCCGGGTGGGCAAGCATGGCAGGGAGTTTAAAATGTTTAAAGTGCGCTCCATGTGCCTGAACGCAGAAGAAAAGCTGAAGGAATTGATTGCGAGGAACCAACATGGAGGACAAGGCGTTACCTTCAAGATCAAGGACGATCCCAGAATTACAAAACTGGGACGTTGGCTGCGCAAGCTGTCCCTGGATGAGCTTCCACAATTGTATAATGTCCTGATTGGAGATATGTCCCTCGTTGGTCCGCGACCACCGCTTCCGCGGGAGGTGAAGCGCTACACGCTCGCAGACCATCGCCGGCTCGCAGTGAAACCTGGCATCACCTGCTTCTGGCAGATCAGCGGCAGAAGTGAAATTGATTTCAACGGGCAGGTTAAACTGGATGTGACCTACATTGAAACCAGGAATTTTTGGGTAGACCTCAAGATATTGGCGAAAACACTGCCAGCCGTGCTTTCCGGGAAGGGGGCTTGTTGATGAAAGCTTTACTAATCTGTCCCGCGGAACGGCCCGGGGTGCATGTCCTCGCCGAAACATGGCCCATTAGCCTGGTGCCACTGGCTGGAAAAAACATGCTGGAGTATTGGCTGGAACATTTGGCTTCCTTAAAGGTTGAAGATGTAATCGTCCTGGCAGCTCCTGAAGCTGGCCAGATTAAAGACTTCATTTATAACGGGACTCGCTGGGGATTAAACGTCGAAGTAATTGAGGAAGCCAGAGAACTCACGCCAACTGCGGCCCGGGCCAAATACCAGACGGGCCCAAGGGACGAATGGCTCGCCGAACCGAACGATGCAACTGTGATGGATCATTTCCCAGGATTAACCCATCATCCACTGTTTAAGGATTATGCGGGCACTTTTTCGGCCCTGCAATCATGGCTTCCCCGCGCCGCAACGATGAACCGCATTGGAGTCCGGGAGATCCAGCCAGGCGTATGGGCTTCGGTCAGAGCCAGTATTTCCCCTTCCGCACAGCTAAAAGGTCCCTGTTGGATTGGTGAGAACGTGAGAATCGGGCCAAGGGCAATGATCGGACCGATGGCAATAATCGAAGACAGGTCCCTTATCATGGCGGAGAGTGAGGTCAACAACAGCATTGTTGGACCGGAAACGATGGTGGGGCGCCTCACTGAGGTAAGAAATTCCATCGCCTGGGGCAATGTATTAATTAATTGGAAAATGAATTCATCCGTCACGATTCCAGATCCCTTCTTACTTTGCGCTTTAAACCGGCGAGCTGTGAAAGGAGCAGCGTCTGGATGGATGGGACAGATTGCCTCGCTCTATTCAAAGAACAAGGAAGACCTACAAGTGCTCTTGAAGCACCTCCTGCTAAAAGGAAAAGACAAGACGGTTTTGTAAACGATTTAATTTTACAACGACAGAACCCTGTTCTTTCAAGCCGCAAGGAATCCTCAATCCTGATTGCGGCTCACCTCTTCCCTCGAAGTACTACGAACAGCGGGTTAGTGTGCCTGGAATGCAATCCTCCGGGCCAGGAGCCTTGTACGACATTCGAAGGGCTTGTCACTGGCTCATATGATCATTTTGAGAAAATGCCGTTTTTCAACCGAGCACGGATTGGTTTTGAGGTGGTAACTTAGTTCAGTGAAATTGTGCCCGCTGCCAGTTCATCGAAGGAGATAACTTTAATATAGGGAGCGTTCGCGAGATAGGCGGCGGTTTGGTGCAGTTGGCAAATGAACTCTTCATCAGGCTCATTATCCCTGAAGTATTCCCACCAATGAGTGACCAAAACGGTGACTCTGCCCCGCTGCACAGCTTTCCTGACCTCATTCAGCATGGAATTATAAGGCCGGTGGCAGGAAAGCAGACATCCAGGATGAGATAATAATGCGGTCTTCCGAACCTCCCAGTGCGGTTTTTTGGTAATCTTTTTCAGGAGATATTTTGGCCACCATGCCAGGGGAAGGCGACCCAGTTCAAACCAGCCTGACGACAGCACGGGAAATCTCCGGGCAACCTCGTTAAGGCTGGTTCGAGAGAACTTATCGTAAGGAGCGACGAAAGTCTTCGGTTTGGGAAATCCAGCCTCCATCAGCAAACGAGTGCCATCATCCAGACGGCGGCGAACTTCCATTTGATCCTGGCAATCGAACTCGAAGTAATCATGATACAGACCGTGTTGGACAATATTGTAACCTGGATTGCTGCGGAGGTATCCAACGAGTTGCCGGTTGGAGCCGATGGGCAATGTTTCCGGGGTTCTGCCATTTCTCGCCATTAAAAAACCCTCAAAGCGGCCGTCCGGGATTTTCGTGGTGGTACGAACATTGGGAATCGTGGCGAGGTTGACCGGCAGCCCACGCCTGAGAAAGGGACGATAGAGCGTCTCCAGGCAGTTTATTGGAGTGAGAGCATTCGTATCATCATCACGAACTATGACGTAGCGCATTTTTTTCCTGAATTAAAGTTTCGTACAACCGCTTCATCCTGCCCGCCAGCACATCCGTGTTATATTCGGCAGCCACGAGTCTGGCGCCGGAAGCAATCATTTCCCTGCGCAATTCCCGATTGAGAAGTGTATGATCGACTGCTTCGTGGAAAGATTGTGGATTATCCAAATCAAAAAGAAGTCCATTTTCACCCTGTTTGATCAGAGTGGAGGCACCCGAAGTGCGACTTGAAATAACCGAGGTGCCGGCGGCCCATGCTTCCAGGAGAACCAAACCGAAAGTTTCAGAAACCGATGGTAAGAGCAAGGCTTCCGCGACCTGCAACAGGCCAATTAACCGCGGGTCACCGGGGGGAAGTCCGCCGGTAAGAAATACACGTTCACCAAGACCAAGTTCCTGTATGCGTTTCTCGATTCTTTTGCCGTATTTTTCTTCCGTGCAAGCACCGGCCAGCACGAGAACCGCTTCGGGATGTTTTTCCAATAAGGCCGGGAGCTGTTCGATTAACCAGGCCTGATTTTTGATGGAGTCGATGCGTCCGACAGCCAGCAAAATTCGCCGATTGGTTAAATGAGGAAACGCGACTTGAGCAGCGGTACGCTGGTCGCGCCGGTAAAGATCCATGGGCACTCCGTGGGGTTGCACCATGACGTGCTTACGAGGGTATTTTTCCTGATGAAGCGCTGCTTCCCTGGGATTGCACGTGACAATAGCATCCGCATCATCGAGCAATTGCGGGGAACGCAGCAGCATGCCAAATATTCTCCCCCACTCCACTCCTTTGCGAATTGGATTGTGAAAGCTGCTCTTCAGGTTCGCGGGCAGATCCAACACCCCGCCGTGAATGCTGGCAACGAGAGGAATTTTGCGCCGACGTGCAAAGGTGGCGCCGATTGCTCCAATGCGTCCCAGAGCGTGGGTGTGAACCAGCGAGACGTTCTTCTGTCTCCATAAAGCAGAGATCAGGTCGAAAGACATCAAGTTGCCGCCGACAGAAACGAGTTGCCTTTTCTCGGCAGTTGAAATTCCCCAAACCGGAACGAAGGCTTTAAATCGTTCAATACGACAACCTGCCGCTTGCAGCGGGTCATTGACTGAACAGGCGCAATCCAATTTAGGACAATAAACAACCGAGGAGACATCCTGTTTGCGGAGGCCGTCAAATAACCGGTGGATGGCAGTTTCAGTTCCGCCCCACTCTGCTGGATTATATTTTCTTAATAAATGGACAGTATGCATCGATCAACCTTTTTAAGCAGAGATATTGGCGTGTTCGAGGATTATTGATTCCTCTTCTTCCACTTCCTCCTCACCGGCCTCGAAGTCCTCTTCCCAATCGACTTCCTGACGCTGATGTTTTATAAAATACAAACTGGCCAGCGCCCCTAAAAGGATGTGAAAGCTAAAGTAAATGGGAAGTTGTCGGTACACCCACTCAGTGAGGCTTTGCAGGAATACTCCACAACAGGAGAAAAATAATCCCACCCCCAGGCGATGCACCGGGTCGGGGATTCGCCGCCAAAGAAAGGATGCTCCCATTTGAAACCAGCGCAGCCATAGCAGAGCGAAAAGAAAAAGCCCGGGAATCCCGAGTTCACCGACAGTCAAGGCACCCAGGTTGTGAGCCGGTGCTGCTTGTGCGGCATCGAGATTATTGCGACCGGCAGGAACCTTGTCGCTGGGATAGTTTTCCGTGCCGATATAAGGAACGAAGTGCCATCCGAGAGCGGGACCGTACTCGTTGCTTACGTGATAAGACCAATTGTTCAGCCCGACACCGAGCCAGCGGTCCTCGGCAATGGCAGTGGCGATTTTGAAATAGTAGGCGCGCCCCTGAGCTTTGGAGTTGGTATCGATGTCACTCGCGGTGAAATCTTTAAACCGATCTTCCAAAGTGTTCCAAGCTTTCCCCACCACCCCGCCGGCTATCAAAATGGACAGCAAACCGACCATTATCTTTTTAGGGGTTATTTCCATTTTGACGCAGGCCACGGCCGTTGCCGCGAGCACGAACAGCATGGTAATCACGCCGGTTCGTGAAATGGTCATTACCATGGCAACACCACCCAAAAGAATGGCGAGGATTGATAGACATTTTATGATGCGAGGGAAATTTGAAGTAATAGCTGCGACAAAAACCGGTGCGGCCATGCATAAATACATGGAGAGGCTGTTCGGATCCCCGATCACACCGGTCACTCGATGGATGCCGAGATGGTATCTTTGATAAAGAACCAGAAGTCCCTGCCATGACACCGCGCAAGCAAGTGCCGTCACCAGAACTCGAAGCTCTCTTTCCGAGCGTATGTAGAGCGCGGCAGCAAGGAACACAATGGTTCCACGGAGCATTTTGGAGAGTTCAAATAGTCCCCATAATTGAGGATCCGAAATAGCCACGGAGAAGCCAGCATATAAGAAAAAAAGAAGCGCAAGGCCAAGGCTTGCAGGCCAAAACCACCTTCTCTGACCAGGTTGCGGCCTAAACAGGCAGCCGAAAAAGACGCCAATGATCAGGGGATCCAAACAGGAAAACTCAAAACCTCTGGAGGTGCCGCGATACCATTCGCGGCTGACGAAATTTACATCGAGATGCTCAATGTTGATGGCCAGCAGCAAGTATAAAAAAAAGAAAAGATCGCGAATTCGGCGCGAAGCCGTTCCCAGGATAATTCCGCCCAGCACCGCCAGCGGAACAACAGTGATTCCAAACAAAGTTTTTGTATCCATTAAGAAAAAGCGGAGTTGTATACGGCTCTTAAATCAATCCTTCAGATTCGGCATGCCACGACCTTTTATTTCATAGGGCGGAGTTGCTGTGCGAGGCAGTACGAGCAAGGCCTTCCGGCAAACCACCTGCGGAATTGGAAGCCGGTGATTTCCCGTGAGGCCAGTAATTCGTTGAGCCTTGCTTCAAAAACCCGTAGGCGTTAAAGCAGGCGATCATGGAGACGGCAAATCCAGCTATTGCGGTGGGCAGGTAAACCACTTTCCCTAATCCCTTTAGCTTCGCGATTCGTTTGAACCGCATACCTGCCAAGCCGGGGATGAGCTGCCAAAAATGTTTCGTCTGCTGAATATAGTCGCCTATGAGTCGCTGGAGCCACTGCGGATCCGCACTTTCCTTTTCACGTAACGCAACCGCCAGGTTAAGCCTTTCCGGGACAGTGAGAGTTTTCAAATAGTCATCGATCAAGATATGCACAACAGTCTGCCCAATCATTTGGCGCTTCTGATTGCGCAGAATCGCAGAGGGAGAAGTGTAGGCATCGAAAACGTGCGCGGCATCCTTCGCGATGATGATGCGCTGCGGGTTGAGCGGTTTGGTAATGAAATCGGTGCAGACAACCCACTTGATGAACCCATCTTCGCAAGCACCCAGATCGCGCGGCAAATAGATGCGGCGGGCAATTACAGAACGGATGCAATAAAGCTGACCGCAAAGTTGGGCATCACCAGCCTGCGTCATTTGCGAAACCCGGAGGGAAATTTTTTCAAACAATGATTTGTCCTGCTTGAACGAAATGCTCTTTTCCGGCCGGTCAGTGGCGATGGAAGCTGTCTCGTTTTCTTGCAGAGCATCCACCATGTTCCAAAGCGTATCCGGGTGGAGAAATTTGATATCTGCATCCATGAGGAACAGAAATTGTGCTTCGGAGGCCGAGAGGCTGTGGACATAAAGATTCCACGCGTTGATTTTGCCACGCTCCTTAACATCCAGAGGACGGCACGTGAAAGTGTGGCGGAACTCGTGAGCGGCTGAATATTCGGCGAAAACTTGAGCGGCAACCTTGGGAGTATTATCGGTGCAACCGTTCGCCACGCAGACGATCTCGCAGGATAATCCGCGTTCGCCAAGCCTTTGAAACAAAGATTGTTGGAAGAGAGATTCGAGGGTGGCGCGAATGCCTTTCTCCTCATTCCAGGCGATGATGCCTATGGAAATCAACTTATCGGCAACCTTGTTTGAGATGGATATTTCAGCGTTTTGCATCGTGCCAGATCTTTCGACCTACTTGATGAGCTTTGATCTTTTCCTCCGAGTTTTGAAGTGGGTATAGACCCGAAACGTGCCGGGTAAACGCCGGTGGGGTGAGCACCCTATTTCAATCACGGCCGCATCTAATTATGCTCGGCTGAGGATGTGGCTTGGAGATTACAGTAGTCGCGGTTTTTTAGCGCGTGAGGCGTTTGAGATTTAAAGTTTTCCGGAAAAGCTCTCCTTCATTGAAGGGAGCAACTTCCAGACCTTCTGACCAGAAGCAAACGGATCGCAAACAGAATCAACTCCTGTAAAACAAAAGGCTCATCATGAAGGTTCATTGTATTGCCCTTGCACTTTTGGCAATGGCAACTTTTAACGCAGGTGCCAGCCAGCAATCAGCAACAGGTTTTGCCTCGTGGTATGGAGAGGACCATCGCGGTCGGCTGATGGCGAATGGCAAGAAGTTTGACCCGGACAGATTGACCGCTGCTTCATGGTTTTATCCGCTCGGAACCCGCGTGCGTGTCACCACTTACGATGTTCGCGATGGTAAGAAGCAGCCACGGAGCGTGCTGGTCACCATTACAGATCGCGGCCCGGCCAAAGATCTGGTGCGGGACGGCCGCATCATCGATCTTGGCCATGCCGCATTCAAGGCATTGGCGGATCCGGACCAGGGTCTGGTTTCCGTAAAAGTTCAGCCGCTCAAGGATGTTTCCATCTCGAACCTGCGGGCAATGAGATAAAACCGGTCCAGATTAATGTTTTGCAAAACGTCCCATGAGGCTGGCTTGATCAATAATATGGCCTTGCATTTCCTTCTCCAGCTCTTCTGCTCTGATACCGCGCGGCAGGCTTAATACCGTGTCCAGGGCATAAACATTGAAAAAGTAGTGGTGTTCGCCGGAAGGAGGTTTGGGTCCGCCATATTCGGTATCACCGAAGTCCGTGCGTCCCTGGGTGGAGATGACCGGCACGCTGCCCTCATGAATATCGGTGGTACGGGGATTCATATTGAACAGAACCCAGTGGTGAAAAGTGCCACTGGGTGCATCCGGATCTTCAACTACCAGAGCCAGGCTCTTCGCTCTATCGGGGATGTCTTCAATATGTAGTGGCGGACTAAGATTGGCATCCTCACCAGTGTATTTCTTAGGAATCGTATCGTTTTCCTTAAAAGCTGGACTCATTATCTTCATTTTAGCTCCTTTCTTAATGGGTGCGGTCTGGACTTCCATCGTCAAAACGCACCTATGTTCACCATGGATGCGAATTACTTCGCGTCAAGTGAAGAGTCCAACTTTAGGGAATTGAGAAAGGCGGATCAGAAGTCGTCCGCATCATCTGGCAGGTCCGGCTCCTCGTGCGCGACGGGAGGTTGCACGGCGGGCGCCTGGGGACTATGCCGTGGGTCACGGTGCTCTCTATGTTCGCGGTGGTCCCCCCTTTGTTCCCGATGATCAGAACCACGCTGGTGTCGATTATAAGAAGGCTCGCGATGCAGCTGTCTTAAAGATTCCCGCAGTGCTTCGATTTCTTCCTCACTGGCTGACTTCTCACGTTCGATCTGGTCGAGCATGCGAATGACTTCGTTCAAATCATCCAAAACCCGGCGCAATTCTGCCTTCACACGTGGGACCTCCTGGATCACCGCGCGCACGGAAGCATCAGAGTTCCGAAATGGCGCCTCTCCCGGCCGCTGTTGCTGAGGATGCGAGGGTTGTGGCCGCTGCGGCGGGCGTTGCTGCTGCGGTGGCCGCTGTTGTTGTGGATAACCCTGCCGCTGATCTCCCCTGCCTCCGCGGTCTCGATGATCGCCACGATCGGTGCGCTCAGGACGTTGGAATTGTGGTTGAGTTGAAGGGGGTCGTTGCGGATGAGATTGCGCAGGCTCCGAAGCGGGTTGGGCCTTGGCCACCGGTTCCGCCTTCTCGTGCGATTGAATCGGTTGCTCAGTGCCAGTGATTTGCTCTGGAGCAGTCTTCTCTCCCCCTGTTTCCACCGGGTGAGATGGTTCACGCATTTCCTGGCTTGCAGAAACAGCTTCTGCCGGTTCCACCGCAGCATCCTGTTTGGTTTGTTCAACTGGCTGGGGTGAAGCTGGAGCCTCGGTGTTCTGCTCGCCGGCGATTGGCCTTTCTTCGCGCTCGCGGCGGTCGCCACGGCGGAAACGAGGGCGTCTTGAAGGGTATCGCCGCCGGGTTGCTCCCTGCGGGGAGGTCTGTTCTTTTGCCTTGGCTGGCGTTTCACCTTCAGCTGGCTTTGCCTGATTTTCAGTCTGGTCGCTCAAGTTCGTTCCTTTTCTTCATGCAAACTTCTTCTGATTATGCCGGAAAATCAATTGAATAAAGACCTGAGCTTAAGAATATTATGATGGATTTAAAGCTCATTTTTCGACGATTTCCGAAAACGCAGCATTCCAAGGCTGTACATAATGGCAAAGGGCTTTCGTCCTGCCAAGTCTCCTGCGGATAGGAAATTAGGACAGAGAGGGCATCGGTTGGTTAAACCTTAAGTTACGGCATTAACAACTCTGAGCACTGGAGATACACGGTAAAGTCAGTTATTGGAGATATCATTGCACAAAGAATCGATAAGGGGGTGGATAAGAAAGGGAAAGCTCCCCTTTTGATCGAAACCGACTAACTCAGCCACAGTGCAATTAGCTTTATTGACAAACCACCTGCTCATTGCAAAAGATAGGCCCCAGAACACGCATGAAAAACATTCTAGTTTTAATCGCCCTGGCGAGCCTGATCATCGGTTGTGGTCCCAAGCAGACTCCTCCCGCCGAAATTCCCAAGGGCCCCAGTGGCACTGCGAACGTCAGGCTGAGCAAGGGCGCTGCGTGGTTTGCCTCGCGTGATATCGTCACCACCGTGCTCGTTTTCACCGACAGCCCTCTTGCCGATGCGAATGATCCGGAGGAGCATGTTACTTCCCATGGGACGAAAGTTCCAGTTGTTGCCAATACACGGGACGGCAGGAGCGGCACAATCAGTATCGCCGGCACCGAATATGATGTGGCCAATGGCAATGTCTTCCTGGTTTCCACGGTGGACGGAAAGTTCAAGGTGCAACAACTGGCCCGTGATCTAATGCAGGTCCAGCCCAACGCGGAGAACATCGAAAAATTTGCAATGGCTGACCAGGAGATTGGGGCGTTCCTGAACGCTGCTGAGCCGGCGAAGAAATAAGACGGACTCTGGAACATTTAGATATTTAAAGCCCAGCCGATGCTGGGCTTTTTTGTAAACTTGAATGAAGCACTTCGTGTCGTTGACTTCAACCGCAGATGAACGCCGATGCACGCGGATAAGGACACTGAAGAAGGGTTGAGCAGACTGTCAGGAATCGATGCTCGGCGTTAATGAGTACAGAGGTGTTTCTTTGTGGTTTGGTTTTGTAACCAAGTCATTGAGCGTAAAGTTCAGTTTAACGTGATACAACATGAATCCGTTTGGAATCATTCAGGCTGCAATTGCTGCCATTGAAGGAGTCGTTCATCAACCAACCCGAACCGAAATAAGGAGACGGAGAGGCAGAAACGGCATTATTTGATCTTTTATTGGAGCCTTCTCGTGCTGGGAATCGTCCTGGTTGGTTGGGTGGTTTATTCGTTATATTTTGCGAAATAGCTGGCAGTCTAGTATCTAATCCGGCCAAGATCGCGAAGCAGCCTGAACAGTAAGGATTGGATTCATGAACGTAGAGACCTTGTGGTTATTGATCTGTCTGCTGCCGATTGTGGTAGGTTGCCGAGGCTTGGGCACGCAGCGCTATACTGCTGTTGCGGCAGATAAAATGGAGTGGTTGGCGGCTTCCAGCCGAATTGTTCTCGAAGTTCGATGCACGAACGTGGTGGAGATGGCTGACTATAACCTGAGAGAGAATCTAAGCATGCTGGGGCCGCTTGCGAAACGATGGAAGTTCGACCTGACCGCAAACGTGGAGCGCGTGGTTCAGGGAGAATTTCCTGCCCGCACCTTGCAAATTCATTGGCTGCGTAGCCCAACACAGGAGCAGAGTGAAATCCTTGGCGTCCCCTATTCATCCGGAGAGGAAATATCGGACAATCCGAGGTCAAGCGAAGGAAAGGTCGCCACAACAAGCATTCCGTTCACTGATGGAATGGCATTGCGACTCGGTTTTGATAGTTACTCCGACCGACGATTCAAACATTTGAAGATCCTGGTCATACGGGACTGAATTGAATCGGTTCACAGGATGGCAACACCGTAAGAGATGAGCACCGGTCGTGTTGGATTCCAGAAGAATGGGGAAATGCAAACCGAAATTAAACAAAAGGATAATATGCGCGAAATCATTGCAATATTGTTGTGTGTTTTAGCTCTGACAGGATGTGCGAGCTCCCACAACTCAGAGTCGCAGCAGCAAGCCCAGACAGTCCGCTTGTTGGAGCTGCAGAGACAGGAATTAATAAAAGAGGTGAATGAGATGACGATGCAGCGGAATCTTGTGAAATTAAAGGATGGGAACATTCTTCCAGGCTGCTGGCCTGAGGCAGTCAGGAAACTGAAGCCGGTTGCGGTCTATCACCACATGGCAAACGTTGTCATCGTGCTAAGGAAAGATGGGCCTTCAGAGGAAGGATATTATGTGGTACCGGGGATCAGCTCCTGGTTTCCATTTCAGGAAACTGATGCGAGCATGCCTGGGTGGAGTTGGAAGCCTGTGGGGGATCCCTTTAGCGGGCATTCCATTTTCGCATATACCCGAAGAAAGTTAGAAGGAGCTTAGGATTAGCCATACTTGAAAAGGGCGTGGCAACAGGCGTGCTTGCCTGGTATTTTGTAAGTAATAAAACTGACATACGCCTGCAACCATGAGTAATCAAGACACCCTTTGCCCGAAGTGTGGCAGTCAGGATTGGCAACCGACCGTGATTCTAAAGCGCCAGTTTAAGCTTTGGTGGGTCCTGTTTGGCGGATGGATTCCTGCATTCTTTTATGGGGCAAGTCGTAAGGAGCAGGTTCGTTGTGCTCAATGCGAAACCATTTATCAGAGACGCTCAGGTTTTTCGAAGGTCGCGCTGGTGATTTTTATTTTCCTGATACTTTTGATTTTGATGAGTGTGGCGGCCGCGTTTTTAGGATAAAACCGCTGGAAGACTGCGAGATTCGTCCTTGTTAGAGGCTGAAATGAGGTTATATTTCGCGCCCTTGTGGATATAAAAATTGAAATAGCGAAGAGACGAACGTTTGCCATCATCTCTCACCCGGATGCGGGCAAGACGACGTTGACTGAGAAATTGCTGCTGTATGGCGGCGCGGTGCAATTGGCGGGGTCGGTGACAGCGCGCAAGAATCAGCGGGCTTCTACGTCGGACTGGATGGAACTGGAACGCAAGCGCGGCATTTCCATCAGCTCGACCGTGCTGCAATTCGATTATGACGGTTATCGCATCAACCTGCTCGATACGCCGGGTCACAAGGATTTTTCCGAGGACACATATCGCGTGCTCACAGCGGTCGACGCGGTGGTGATGGTGATTGACGCGGGTAAAGGTATCGAGAGCCAGACGCGGAAGCTGTTTGAAGTTTGTCGCCAGCGGGGAGTGCCGATCTTCACGTTCATGAACAAGTGCGACCGTCCGACGTTGGAACCGCTGGCATTACTGGATGAATTGGAACGGGTGTTGGGCATCGGGGCGTTTCCCGTGAACTGGCCGATTGGCAATGGAGCCGATTTCAAGGGAGTGTTTGACCGGCATTCGCACGAGGTGCATTTGTTCGAGCGCACGGTGGGTGGACAATTTCGCGCGCCGGTTTCCATTGGCAATCTTTCTGACCCGGTGATTCGCGAGCGGTTAGATGAACAGACTTATCTAAAGGTCACCGAAGAACTCGACATGTTACAAATGGCGGGTGAATCGTTTGATGAGCAGGCTGTGTTGGCCGGCAAGACGACGCCAGTATTCTTCGGCAGTGCGGCGAATAACTTTGGAGTGAAGTTGATGCTGGATGGTTTTCTCAAGCATTCCTCGGCTCCCAAACCGCACACGGTGGATTGTGGCATCGTCACACCCGAGCAACCGGAATTCTCGGGATTTATTTTCAAGATTCAGGCCAACATGGACCCGCGGCATCGGGATCGCATTGCGTTCCTGCGTGTTTGCTCGGGCAAATTTGAGCGTGACATGACAGTGATTCATTCGCGTACGGGGAAGAAGGTGCGGTTGTCGAGTTCGCACAAGCTATTTGCGAACGAACGCGAGACGGTGGATGAAGCGTATCCGGGAGACATCATTGGATTGGTGGGGCATTCTGATTTCGGCATCGGCGATACCTTGACGACGGATACGAAGATTGTGTATCGCGAGATCCCCAGGTTCACCCCGGAGAGTTTTTCGTTTCTACACAATCCGAACACGGCGAAGTATAAACAATTTCGCCAGGGTCTGGATCAGTTGCTGCAGGAAGGTGTCATTCAGATTTTGCATCTAAAGGATTCGGCGGCGAAGATTCCCCTGCTCGCGGCGGTAGGACCGTTGCAGTTCGAAGTCGCGCAGTATCGGTTGGAGAGTGAATATGGCGCGGAGTCGCGTTTGGAACTGGCCCCCTGGACGGTGATGCGATGGCTGCCGGCTGAATTGAAGGAAGAGGAATTGGATGCATTGCAGTTGCCGACCGGTTCCAAGCTGGCCTTCGACAGTGACAATAACCCGGTGGTTTTATTTTCAAATGATTGGTCGGCGAATTATTTTACGCAGACCAATACCAAAGCGCCGTTGTCGAATCTGCCGCCCGGAAGTTTATTGGCAGCAGCATGATTTAAAATGTGATTATGATCTGATTGTTGGCCTACCAGCGCTGCGAGACATATGCCCACAATCGGGACAAAATGAAGTAATGGTTTCAATTATTTCAGCAATTAAATTGATTTTTTAGCAGCAGCGTTTTCGCGCATGGTTTTTGCTCACGTGTGCCGCCTATGGAAAAAGGGACTAAGGGTTTTCTGGGTTACAGCCTGCGCACTCGGCCACGGGTAGTAATTGCCTCAGGCATTGCAATTGCAATGGCAGGTGTGGCTGTTTTCACGGCGAAGCACAGCACTGATCAAACACTAAAAGCCTCCCTCAGTCCTGCAAACTTATCTTCCATAAAGGCATCTCAGGTTTCACCCGGCAAAGCAACGGTTGTGGCAGAGAAGCAAGAACAGGCTTCAGTCACCACTCCAGCAACGACGGTGGATTCCCCATTCCAACGATTTGCCGTTTGGGCTGAACGTTACAAGCAAAGCGATGCACAGACTCGGGCAACACTCATTAACGAAGGCATCAAACTCGGAGAGTTACGCCGCGAAGCGTTGAAGGCGCTGATTCAAACCGATCCCAAGACCGCTCTTGCCCAGGCTCTGACTGATGCCGATCGACAGAATCTGCCCGCAGCGGTGAGCACACTGCTGGAAACTCAGGTGAGCGGCATCGGAAATTACTACTTGGATTGTCTGACCCCTCGCCCCGGGCAACCTGAGGCGCCCGAGCAGTTGAGGCGCAGCGTGACGCTCAACGGCACAAATTTTTTCGCTTATGTTTACGGGCCAATGATGCAACAACCCTCTCTTGAAAAAACCGCGATCGAAGGCGTGTCGCTCGATGATCAACTCGCTCTGCGGGATACATCCAGTTATGGCGGAAAGGCGTGGGGCGGTGCCGCTGTGGGGAGTTCGGAGTTAAGCGGCCGTCCGGACATGGCCTGGACCCATGGCCCCAAAAAGGTGTTGATGATCCGTGTTGATTTCAGCGATTTGCCGGGTGAACCCATCGTCGCTGGCTTCACCAATGCCATCACTCCCGACGAGGTTACGAGCCTGTTCAATTCTCCCGATGGCATCCGGAATTATTTTGCCCAAACCTCCTATAGCAACACCGACCTCCTCATCAGTGCCTCCGACGTGAGCCCGGTTTACCGCTTGCCCCATACAGCCGCCTACTATTCGCAGGGCAACGGCTATACGGATTATTCGGGGCAGATCCGCGACGATGCCCTGGCCATTGCCGGGACGAACTACGACCTGGGCCAGTATGATCGCCTTGGGGTTGTCTGCTCCGACCTGAGCAAGCTCCCCGGTTCGCGGATGACTTATGCCGGCGTCGCGAACATCTACAGCAAAAACTTTCTGATCAACGGCTATTGGTATGTCTCCGTCGTGGCTCATGAAATCGGTCACACCTACGGCGTCTTTCACGCCAACTGGTGGAAACCAGCCAACCATACCACCATCGGGACAGAAACCGACCTCCTCGCCGATTTTTACAACGGCGCCATCGGCTTCATCAGCCAGGAGTATGGGGATCAGTATGACCTCATGGGCTCGGGCATTGACATCCACCACCATTTCAATCCCTGGTTCAAAAACATTCTCGGCTGGATCCCGGACAACTCGGTGCGGACGGTGACCAGTCCAGGCACGTATCGGGTCTATCGCTTTGACGACCCGGGCGCAAATTATCTCAGCAACACTATGGCGTTAAAAATCAGCCGGGACATCCTTCGCGATTATTGGATCGGTTACCGGCGTCAGGTCACAAATGGTGTCAACCTTGCCAACGGCGCTTATATTGAATTCGGCTACCAACTCAACCGCAATAGCGACCTGCTGGTGTGCAACAACCCCGGCGTCAACGAATTTAACGCCGCCCTTGAGGTCGGTCAGTCCTTGATCGACACCAACGCGGGTGTCACCATTACCACCGTGGCGCAGGGCGGCACGGCGCCCAACGAGTATCTCGACATCCAGGTGGCCCTCCAACCGCGCCTGACGTTCTCGAACAAGTTCGTCTTCTTTGAAACCACCACCAATGCGGCCACGGTGACGGTCTATCGCCTCGGCGGCGCCAGCGGCGTGACCACCGCCACCTACGCTTCCGTGGATGGCACAGCCATCTCCGGCACGAACTACATCGGCGACTCCGGGACGTTGACCTGGGCCGATGGCGACACCACTCCCCGCGTCCTCACGTTCCCGATGTTCCAATACCCCGCGAGCCTGGGCGAAACGCGCTTCACCGTCATCCTCACAAACATTGTAAACGGGGTGCTCATCAACCCCGGCACCATTACTGTTTCCCTACGTCCTCCGGGTAACTGCGATAACAATTACCTGGCCGACGTCATGGACGGCCTCGGCGGCGGTGGTATATCGTCGCTTGAGGTGCAACCTGACGGCACCATGTTGGTCGGGGGCCTTTTCACCAGCATTGGGCGCGGGAAGGGCGAGATCAGCCCGGCGGTGGGCCACTTCGGGCGCTTGCTCGCCGACGGCAGCCGGGATTACACATTTGACAGCGGCATTGGTGCCACGGAACCATTTTCGGGTGTCGAAACGATCCGCCGACAACCCAACGGCAAGATTCTCCTCGGCGGAAGTTTCCACAACCTCAACAATCTTGTCCCCGCCATGCCCAACCTGGCGCGCGTGAACGCAAATGGCTCATTGGATACCACGTTTCATCCCCCCAGTTTTGACGGCCCGGTTCATCGCCTAGTGGTGCAACCGGATGGCCGGATCGTGGTGGCGGGCGGGTTCAGAAACGTGGGCGGCCAGGCCTGCCTGGGCGTCTGCCGCTTGTTTCCCGATGGGTCGGTGGATTTTCGATACAACGGCAACTACTACATGGGTACGGACATCAACGACGTTGTCCTGGACAACTACGGTTCCGCCAATGAAGTCCGGATTCTGTTCGTCGGCGGGCTCCAAACGAAAATTAATCCGCGCCAGTGGATGCAGGCCATCCGCCTCCATGCCGATGGTACCGAGGATAATTCCTTCCGTCTCGTGACTTCGGACGACGTTAACACCATCCCCCACAGCCTCGCAGTGCAACCAGACGGTAAAGTCCTCGTGGGAGGGCAAACATTTTTTCGGGTGAATGGGAATGGCTCCCCGGATCCCACCTTCAATACATCGTTCACCGGAAACGGGCTGGTGAGAATCTTGTCAATCCTCGTTCAGCCAGATGGCAAGGTGGTGGTGGGTGGAATCTTCTCCACGGTCAACGCGGTGACGAACAACAATCTCATCCGGTTGACCAGCACCGGCGCGCTCGATCCAACCTGGGACAATGGCACCGGTTCGGCCAACGGCGCTAATCAATACATTTCTGCGCTGGCGCTGCGCCCGGACGGGCGGCTGGTGGCCGCCTCTCCCAGTATGGGCAACATTCGTGGGCCAGGGGCGCTGGAAGGCGCCTTCCTGGGAACCATCTATGGTGTCACCTCCCAAGCGCTCTTTAGCGGAATCACCAATCTCTACGGGGTGGGCACATTCACCGCCTCCAATGCTGCGGTCGGACCAGGCGGCACGGCTGCCTTCACCGTGCAACGCGTGAACGGGAGTTCCGGCGCAGTTCAATTGGATTACAGCACCCAGGACGGCACAGCGATTCGTGGCACCGATTATGTAGCCACCCAGGGCACGCTGGGCTGGGCGGATGGCGACACCACGCCTCGGACGGTGGTGGTGACCTGTAATTCAACCGCCATCCCTGGACGCACCTTCAATTTGAACCTCGCGCTCCCCCGAGCCGGCATCCAGTTGGGCCTGATAAATCAAGCCACCGTCACGGTCCAATACAATTATGCCGCCTGGGCCGCGCAGAATTTTACCGCCCAACAGCTCACGAATGCGATTATCAGTGGCATTACCGCAACACCTGCCGGCGATGGTGTGGCCAACCTGTTAAAGTACGCGCTTGGACTGTCTCCCTTCACTCCCTCGGCAACCAACGTGCCGATTGTGACTATCAAAAACGATCGCCTGCAAATGGTATTTAACCGCAATCCGCTGGCAATGGACCTTACCTACGAGGTCCAGGCCAGTTCGGATATTGGCACGGGGATATGGAGTCCGTTGGCGCGCAGTATCGGCGGTGGCCCGACGGCGAACATCAGTGCCTTCTCAGTTTTCGAGCTCCCGAACGGGTCATTTCTTAATGTGACCGTTCAAGATACGAATAAAGTGAGCACCACGGCGGCACGGTACTTTCGCTTGAAAGTTACGAAATGATCCGGTGCCGAGTCATAACCGTGCCAGCGAAATAGACCTAGGTGTCCCGGTTGGATGTTTATCCGGGAGCACTACCAGGAATATTTGGCCGGTCAGCTCAGTGCCCTTATGACTTTCCTCTGAGCGAGCGAACGGTTATTTGAGGATTTATTCTTCCCCCACTCCTTCTTCCAGCCCTATCGGCTGAGATTGTATGCAAAGCAGCGGAAATCGTGAATATTGATTTGTGTTGGGGCATGTGGTTGGTATTCTGCCCGGCTTTGCGAAAGCAATGCGGCAGGGTATGCTGCTCACCTGCTTCGCCACGCAAGTTGCTGAGCAGATAGATACAAGAATCAAAATCGAATAATGTCCAACGAAGCACAAACAGCCATTTTGACGGCGACAGACCTTGAGGTGCGGTATAACGAGCAGATTGTTCTCACCAAGGCCTCACTGGCGATCAAGGAACACGATCGCATCGGCATGGTGGGCAGGAATGGCAGCGGGAAATCGACATTCCTTCGCATTCTCGCACAGTTACAGGAGGCGGATACGGGAACAGTAACCCGCAAACGCGATCTGATCGTAAGTTACCTTCCACAGACTTTTTCGTTGGATGAAAGTCTCACCGTGTATGAGAACATCCGTGAAGGTGCACGGTATCTGCTCGACTTGATTCACGAGTTTGAAAGTCTGCCCGCCGAATCCAAAAGGCATGCCGACCTTGAAGAACGCATCGTGGCACATGAGGGTTGGACTTTGGACAGTCGCATCAAAACCGCGATGTCGCACTTGAACGTTCCTGCTGGCGACCGGCGGATTGATACCTTATCAGGAGGAGAAAAACGTCGGGTCGCCATGTGCCGGACGATCGTGGCCCGGCCAGACCTGTTGATTTTGGATGAACCGACCAACCATCTCGATCCGGAGTCGATTGAGTGGCTGGCCTCTTTCTTGGAAGCGTTCACGGGAGCCTTTTTGCTGGTAACGCATGATCGTTATTTCCTCGATCGCGTTACAAATTGCATCGTGGAGCTGGCGAACGGGAAATTCTTTTCGTACAGCGGCAATTACACAGATTACCTGGTGAGCAAAGCCGAACGGCAGGCAGCGGAGGAAAACGTTGAACACAAGCGGCAGATGTTTTTAAAGCGTGAACTGGATTGGGTGAGACGCGGCCCCAAGGCGCGAACCACCAAATCGAAGAGCCGGTTGGATCGTTATTACGAAGTCGAAGCGTCTGGACCGCCGGAGATCGAGTCGGATGTTGAGCTGGTCATTCCCCCACCCCCGCAATTAGGGAATCGCGTGGTTGAGCTATCAAGCGTTGGGATGGAGCGCGGCGGCAAAATGCTATTCCGAGGGTTTGATTTTACTTTTGAAAACGGCATGCGCATCGGTGTCGCAGGACGGAACGGATTGGGAAAAACGACGCTACTGAAGGCAATCATTGGTGAATTGCCACCAACCGAAGGCACGGTAAAAATTGGCCAGCTCACCAAATTCAACTACGTGGATCAGGGGCGCATCCAGTTGAACGAAGAAAAGACGGTATTCGATGAGATCAGCGACGGCACGGAGTTTGTCGTCTTTGGCGAAGGTAAACTCTCCCTGCGTGCCTATCTGAAACGGTTCCTTTTCACCGACGAACGCATCAAGACGCAGGTGAAATATCTGTCGGGCGGCGAACGCAGCCGCCTCCTGCTCGCGCGTATTTTGAAGAATGGCGGGAACTTTCTCATTTTGGATGAGCCTACCAACGACCTGGATTTGCCGACACTGCGTATTTTGGAGGAGGCATTGCTCGCATTTCCTGGTTGTGTGCTCGTGGTCAGCCATGATCGTTATTTTTTGAACCGCGTTTGCACCGGCATCCTGGCCTTTGAAGGCGATGAGCAGATTCGTTATAGCGTTGGGGACTATGATTACTATTTGGAGAAACAAAAACGCCCGTTGGCCAGGGAGGAAAAGCCTGTTTCACCAGTTGCAAAACCTCAACCGAATTCCCAACCCGGCGCCACCAAGCGGCCGCGCAAGTTGAATTTCAAGGAAACACGTGAGCTGGAAGGAATGGAGGCACAAATCCTTGCGGTTGAGGAGGAAATTGGGCGCGTTGAAGCTCTGTTCCTGACACCGGACTTTCATCAGAAATACGGACAACAAACGAACGAATTGTTAGCGCAGGTAGCGACCGGAAAAAAGCAGTTGGCAGCACTTTACGCGCGATGGGAGGAGTTGGAGAGCCTTAAACAGGAACCAGCGTGAATTTGAATGGATACCCAATTCGAGGTGTCCTATGCTTGTGATTAGAAAGATTTTCGACGAGAATGGAATTGGCATGGATGGGGAGTTGGAAAGTCGGGCTGCGTGCCGCCTGATGAGAGAAAACGGGCGGCGTTCCATTCACCATCTGTTGGAGCCGCTCTTTCAACATAAAAGTATTGAGGTCAACTTTCTCCCCACCTTCGAGGTAAAGGGAGAACCCTATTCCATTCCCCGGTTTGTTTTCCGTGGTCCGAACAGCCATGACCCCATTCGCCTGGGAATTTTTGCGGCCATTCATGGGGACGAACCAGCGGGAACTTTGGCGTTGATTCGTTTTCTCCTGGATCTGGCGGAAGCACCAGAGTTGGCACAGAACTACGTAATCTGCGCCTACCCGATCTGCAATCCAACAGGATTCGAAGACAACACGCGGCATTCACGGCGCGGGCTCGACTTGAACCGGGAGTTTTGGAAATCCTCGGTGGAAGCCGAAGTGCAACACCTGGAACATGAACTGCGCTCGCTGCACTTTAATGGAATCATCCAACTGCATGCAGATGATACGAGCGATGGCATTTATGGTTTCGTACGTGGCTGCACGCTGACCAGGAACCTGCTGCGCCCCGCATTAATTGAGGCTGGAAAGGTTCTGCCGAGGAATTGCCATCCATTGATCGATGGGTTTGCGGCACAGGACTCGATTATTTACGGCAGCTATGACGGTGTGCTTGCAGCGCCAAGTGACGTGATTCCGATTCCTTTTGAAATCATTTTCGAAACGCCGCATCTGGCGTCCGTGGATTTACAGGTGAAGGCGTTGGACGTTTTTCTTCGGACGGTTCTGACTGAGTATCGCCAATTGATTTCCTTTGCCCAAAACATCTGACCCTTGCGCCGGGTTTGGAAACTTGGGCAAAAGGCCCCATGGCAGGTGCAATGACCCGGATCGATAGTTTTTGATGAAACACTATCTGTTGAGGTGCGCCCTTTTAGCCTTTGGCACCTTAAGCCCTGGTGTTGGCTCGATCCAAGTTTTTGCACAAACCCCCGACGCGCCAAATCAGAGTTCCAGCCAATCATCGGGATTGGCTGGGCAACAGGTTACAACCAATGTTCTCTCGAGCAGTCACACTTCCAGGGAAATGACCAGTGATCTGGGAATAACCGCCAAATCTTTGATGGGAAAAAATGTCGAAACCAAAAACGGAGACAGAATTGGCTCGATTAAAGACCTGGTGGTGGATACGCGCTCCGGACGTCTCGATTACGTCATCATTTCATCGGGCGGAGTGGCTCGAATTGGCGGGCATGAAAAGGCGGTTCCTCCCTCCGCCGTATCTGCTGCCACGAGCAAGAAAGATACCCTTTCGCTGGACATTACGCAGGATCGCTGGAATACCGCTCCGAGATTTGACAAGGCTCAGTTGGCAAACCTGGGAGACGCCTCGCACATGAAGCAGATGTACCAATATTATCAAAAGCAGGCACCCGCCCTTGTAAATCAACCTCCAGCCGTGCCAGCTTTGCCGCCAACCGGCCGGGCGACGGGAAGCGGTGAAACCTCCAGACCAGGTGGCAGCGTGCAATTAGCAAGTGATCTGGTTGGAAAACAAATTGTCAATCGAGAGGGTCAGGAGTTCGGCAAGATTTCCGACTTGCTGGTGGATGTAAATGGTTCAAAGGAGATTTTTGCGATCGTAAAACCCGGTTCGATGATCAAAGACGCGAACCAACAGGCTCGAAAACAAATGTACGCGATTCCTGTAGATTCTTTGAATGTCAATTCCGGCACGAGAGACAAGTTTATGACCGACATAACATTCGACCGGTTCCAGCAAGCGCGTCCATTTGATGATGTCAGCTGGCCCGAAGCTGGCGCTGCTACGGGATCAGCCGCTGTGTTTATTTATCAACCTCATTCCGACGGCGGCGCAGCCGCTGACAATACTGCCAGGAATGAAAGGGATCGTCAGCCTGGCGCGGTGACTCCTACGTCACAATCGGAATCAAAAGCGGATTTGCAGATCACGCAAAACATTCGCCGCTCCGTGATGAAGGATGATGGTCTCTCCATGACAGCCAAGAACGTCAAGATCATTACTGCCAATGGAAGAGTCATTTTACGTGGGCCAGTGCATTCAGCGCAGGAAAAGCAGCAGGTTTTTCAACTGGCCGAACAGGCGGCGGGGGCGGGCAATGTGGAAAACGATCTTGAAGTCAGCCATAGATAGGAAGATTTGAAACCGAAAGGCTTGCGCCCATGCAAACAATCGATTCGTTGGATGACATGTTTCTATTGGAAATCAAAGACCTTTACCACGCAGAGAAGCAATTAACAAGGGCTCTGCCCAAGGCAGCCAGGAAGGCAAAGTCATCGGAATTAAGATCTGCCATCGAAGAGCATCTCCAACAAACAGAAGGTCACGTAAACCTGCTTGAGGAGGTTTTTAAAATGCTCGGACAGCCGCCAAAGGCAAAGGTTTGCGAGGCCATGAGAGGCATTTTGAAAGAGGCTGAAGAAATCCTCAGTTCCAAGGTCACTCCGCCAGTCAAGGATGCGGCAATCATTGGCGCGGCTCAAAAGATCGAACACTATGAGATAGCCAGCTATCGCACAATCATGCAGTGGGCTTCACAAATGGGTCGGGATGATATTAAACAAGTGTTGGGACAAATTTTGGATGAAGAGGAGGAAACAGATCGCAAACTAAGCGAACTGGCAAAGACCAGCATTAATTCGCGAGCGCTCGCCGAGGTTTGAATTCGCCCATCTTTTAAAAATAAGCAGACTGATCACGGAACTTAACTCGGGGCCATTTTTCAAATTAAGCTTCTTTCATGGGGACGTTAAAACTGTCATTGGCACAACACCCCATAAAATGAAAGCTCCTTGTTTGTTATCTTTTATAAAGAGATTGCGGAAGGAACATGAGTTTGACCCTAATCTGGAATTCAGAATTATAGAATAGTTCGACATCCGATGAAGGAGCAAATTATGAAAGAGGAAGTTGTATATGAACAATCGGTAATACCACGGCAACCGGCTCTAAGACGGATATCGTGGGCGGCAATTTTTGCCGGATTAATCATCACCTTGGTGGTAAATCTTGTATTAACCATACTTGGTATAAGCATAGGTGCCAGTGCTGTAAGCCCCCTGTCACAGCAAAATCCTGGGCAAGGCTTCGGGATTGGTGCCGCAATTTGGTTGATAGTAACCAGCTTAATTTCAATGTTTTGCGGTGCCTGGGTCGCGGGTCGAATGGCGGGATTTGCCCGGGAAGGCAGTCTGCATGGGCTGGTAACATGGGGAACAACCACGTTGTTAACCTTGATTCTCATGACCATGGGCATTGGTGGCATTCTTAGTGGTGGGGCCAAACTGCTTGGTCAGGCCATACCTGGAGCCGGAGAAGCTGTGGCTTCAATGCAGAACGATTCTGGTGGAGCGGGCGGAATTAGCTCTGCTCTGCAGGGGGCATCCGGGGGCGGCGCGGATTCCATCAAGCAAGATATCCAGTCCGTTTCGAAAGATAACACCGCGCAAGAAAACGCCCAATTAACCGTTGCTGTTGGCAAATTGTTAAAAAGCGATGGTTCCGACCAGGAGGCCCGTCAATCCGTTGTAAACCTTCTGGTGTCAAACAACCACATGAGCCAGGACGAAGCAAACCGCACCGTGGATCGTTGGGTCCAGGATTATCAGAAAACCAAGGGCCAGGTTGAACAGAAAGCGCGTGTGGTTGGCGAGAAAACAGCCAAAGGAGTATCAATTGCCGGTTGGAGTGCCTTTGGCATGCTGGTTTTGAGTGCTATCGCGGCCGCTGCGGGAGGTGCGAGTGGAGCAGCCTCCTTCGCTCGCGCGCGCGCGTTGGATACGCCAGCAACAGTGTGAAATCCTTGAAAAGGCAGTGCATTAAAACATGACCTTCATTACAACAGGTTGCCAGGGTAAGCAGCCTGTCTAATCTTGATCACCCTCCGGGAGAAAAGTTGTGCCATACGAAAACGAAGTATTTACAGATCGAACCATACCGACAGTATTGGATCATGAAGAAATAGGAGGGAATATCGCAGCATCCTATCGAATGATCGCTGCGAAATATCGGAGTGACGATGAGATTGAAATCACCACTGACCACCATCGACATTTGAAGGAAATTCTCAGCACAATTACGTCCAGTTTTGGACGGCCTGTTTCAGCCTTGGATCTTGGTTGTGGTACCGGTCGTTACTTTCATTGTTTAAATAATATAACGCATTTGACGGGCATCGATATTTGTGAAGAAATGCTCCGCATTGCTGAAAATCCGGTACGGCAGGGAGACATCACCATAAAAGATGTCCAGCTTCGGTGCGCCAACGCTCACCTGGTGTCATTTCCTTCCCGTTCTTTTGATTTTATTTATTCGCTGGGAATGTTTGGAAATGGCTGTCCGGTCACCGTGGAAATCTGCAACAATTTTTATGATTGGCTGAAGCCCGGTGGAAAACTTTTCTTCGATGCAGTGGACATCCTCACCCTGCCCCGAGCGCGGAGGATTCGGAGGAGAATTAGAAAAACCATTTATCCATTCCTTCCCAAAACCCTCCAGATTTCACTGGATATGCGCGAAGGCAACGTTCCTTTTTGCGGGTTAAGCAAGAGTGAATTACTGCGGATTATGAGAGCCAGCCATTTCAAAAGTTTCTCTGCCACATCCCAGAAATGCATCTCACCTTTGTGGCGCGGCTACCATCTCGAGTGCACAGCCTCCAAACCGGTCAGATAAAGCGGCAAGCACATCTCGATTGGCAGCGTCGATTTCACCATTCAAATGAATTATGGAATTCAAGGAAAAGGTGGCCATTATAACAGGCGGGAATAGTGGGATCGGCAAGGCAATCGCAATCGCTTTGGCACGTGAGGGGGCAAAAATTGTCATTACCGCACGCCGCCATGCGGAAAACCAAAAAGTTGCGCAGATACTCATTCAGCAGTATGGGACTTCAACGCTGGGAATAAAAGCGGATGTCGCGAAGGAGGAAGATTGCGAACGGCTGGTTAGCGAAACAGTGAAAGCATTTGGAACCATCCACATTTTGGTGAACAGTGCCGGTGTTGGCGGAGGAGATACGATTGAAAAAACTTCCACGAAGGACTTCGATCGTATCCTTAAGACGAATTTGTACGGAACTTTCTGGTGCGCGCGCGCCGCCTATAAGCAAATGAGACGGAACAAATCAAAAAACAATGAACCGCGCGGAATGATTATCAACCTGAGTTCCGTCGCCGGCAAATTTGCGTGGGCCGGTACTGGGGCCTATAGTGCCTCGAAGTTTGGTGTGCAAGCCCTGACGCAAGCTTTGGCGGATGAGGGCAAGCAAGACAACATCAAGGTAACAGCGATTTGCCCGGCCATGGTGGCAACCCCCATGACTGGCAAAAAGGGACATGACTATTTGCAACCGGAAGATGTGGCCGAAACCGTGCTTTACCTGGCGAGGTTGTCTCCAGCAGCGTGGCCAACGGAAATTGTAATCGATCGCAAGGGAGCAGCACTTTGAAGGGCTGAGCGCTTTCGCCATGAGAGCGATGCCCTGCAAAGTTGTAGAGAGTTCGGCACCCCACCACGTTGGTCCTAAATATCTCAAGACGGTAGGGATCGGTAAATATCAAACGAAGATACGAAAATTTCCAAGCCTCCAAAGGAACGAGCCTCCGGCACCCTGGTTTCAGATAGTTTTTTCTTGCGTGTTTGCGCGGATGAGTACAACGCCGGATTACTGCGAAAACTGATGCATTTTTTCCGCGACTTGCGTTCAGCCAGACTCCTCCTACACTTCGCGGGCGATGTTGAACTTGAGCACACTCAATCCGCAGCAGCGGATGGCGGCAGAGACCATCCGCGGCCCGGTTTTAATCCTCGCGGGAGCAGGCACAGGTAAAACGCGAGTGATTACCTTTCGCATCGCCCACATGATTGAACGTGGAGTGGCACCAGGCAGCATTCTGGCCGTGACCTTCACCAACAAGGCAGCCCGCGAAATGCAGGAGCGTGTTAACAAGCTGATTCCGCGGCCATCAAAAAAATCCAGAGATGAAAAGCCTGAGCGTCCAACGCTTTGCACCTTTCACTCACTCTGCGTCAGGATCCTGCGACAGCATATCGAGAAGCTCGGCTACAAAAAGAATTTCGTCATTTATGATCAAACCGAGCAGCTGGGAGCGATCAAAAAGATTCTCAGCCAGGTTTCTGCCAAAGGGGAAAAGACTGATCCCGCGGCGATTCTGGCCATGCTTAGCAAATACAAAAACGGCGGTTCCCAGGCTGCGGCGTTTGCGGATGAAAGCATCAAAGCGATGGCGGAACATATCCGGACTCGTTATGAGTCGGCCCTGCGCGCCTGTAATGCCGTGGACTTTGACGATCTTATCCTGCTTACCTTGCGTCTTTTTGAAGAGCATCCAGATGCATTGGAAGCATGTCGCAACCGGTTTCGTTACATCATGGTCGATGAGTATCAGGATACCAACGCCTCCCAATTCAGTTTGGTGCATTATTTGACCAAGGAACATCGTAATCTATGCGTGGTCGGTGATGATGACCAGAGCATCTATGGCTGGCGCGGAGCGGAAATCAGCAATCTCCTTGATATGGAGAAGCATTTCCCGGAGGTGAAGGTGGTTAAGCTGGAACAGAACTATCGCTCCACAAATGTAATTCTTACGGCCGCAAACGCGGTCATCAAAAATAACCTGCGCCGACGTGGCAAACAGCTTTGGTCAGACAAAGGTCAGGGAACCAAAATCACGCTGCATACCTTTGAAAGCGATGAGGCGGAGGCGAAAGCAATCGTTGAACAGATCGAATTCAAGCGACTCGCCAGCCGCATTCCATGGTCCCAACAGGCCATCTTATTCCGCACCAACATTCAATCGCGCGCCTTGGAAACGGCATTGCGCCAAGGCCAGGTACGATATCATCTGATTGGCGGACAGAGTTATTTTGATCGGCGTGAAATCAAAGACTTCCTTGCTTATCTAAAGCTATTCATCAATCCAAATGATGATATCAGCTTGCTGCGCATCGCCAATGTGCCAGCACGTGGCCTGAGCGATGTCACCATGGAACGGCTGTTGGCTGCCAGTCATGAGCGCAAATGTTCGGTTTACGAGGCGATGAAGAACCCGATGGTTACCACCAGCTTTCTAACCAGAACGCGGGAGAGTATTGAAGAATTCGTAAAGTTTGTGGAGGAAACACGGGCACCACTGAGCAGTGGCCAAAGCATGTCATTAAAAGTCTGGGCTGAAAAGTTTTTGACCGAAACAGGTTATTTGGAGGAATTGCGGCGTTCAGAAAAGACGGCTGAGGCCGCCGATAACCGCGTTCGGAACCTGAAGGACTTAACCGGCATACTGGACGAAGACAACCACACGATCGTGGCCGGGCCCGATGGAACTCATCAACCGGTGTTGACCAATGATCCGGCGGATCGGCTCCAGACGTTCCTTGAAGAATTGACGCTGGACAGCGAGCGCAAAGAGGAAAAGGAAGCCCAAGGTGAAGCAGTCACTTTGATCACCATGCACAGTTGCAAAGGTTTGGAATTCCCACACGTTTACATTGTGGGTCTGGAGGATGGCTTGCTCCCCCACTCCCGTTCAAAGGTTGAGGGAACCCTAGATGAGGAACGCCGGTTGTTTTACGTTGCGATTACCCGCGCCATGCAGACGCTCACGATCAGCTATTGCACGGGCCGCAAGAAGTATGGCCAGGTAATGCCGTGCCACCCCTCCGGATTTCTTAAGGAACTGCCGGAAGAACTAGTGGAATTGGGGGATGAAAAAGCCAAACAACCGGTCACCGTGAACACCGGCAAAAATTTGTTCGATGCCATGCGGTCGGCACTGGATTAAAGGCCGCATCAAACACCAGTTTTCAGCCGGGCTATGGAGCGAGCGAGATTTTCGCGAGCCTGGTTCTCGTATTTCTGATGGAAACATTCTGTTGAATAAATCCGGGGGCGCTTCACGAATATTTCAAGAATTCTTGATCGGCCTTCGATGAAAGCTTTCGACTCCACCCAGTTGTACTCCTGACGAATTTGGAACTCGTATTCGTCAAACTTCTCTGCCGATTGCCCTAAAATGGACAGGTCCACATCCACGAACAGTGCCGCGTCAGGGTCAGCAGGCATCGCAGCGTGTTTGGTGGCGAGGATCAAGTTGGAGACAGTTTGAATTAAGGAAGCGGGGATGGCGGCAGACTGCATTACGTCAACGGCCAGTTCCGCGCTCAGCTCTTCATTGTCTTTAGCGTGCGTGTCATAAACGGCATCGTGAAACCAGATCGCGAGTTCGATGGCATCCGGATTGGAGGCGAGAGATCGTAAGGAACCAAATTCGAGAAGGCATTGCTCGATGTGAGCAAAGTTATGATAGGCGCGGTGAGGTTCATGATAGCGTTTGAAGAGATCCTCATAAATAACCGAGCCATCGCCCTGCCCGCCCAGGCGTTGCCAAAGTTCGGACCACCTACTTTGACTTGGATTGGCCATGGTAGTTTTTTACGAGCCGATCGAACACGGCCTTGGGCACATAATCCTTCACAATCTTCTCCCAGCCTTCCGGACCGATAAGACCTTTAACCATACTTGAGCTGACCTCAGCAATCCCGCGGGGTGGCATGAGAAAAATCGTGGTAATCTGTTGATCCAGATCACCGTTGATATTCCGCATGACGCGTTCGTATTCATAATCGGTTTGAGAACGCACCCCGCGCAGGATGAAATGGGCACCAATCGATTGCGCGTAGGAGATCAGGAATTGATTGGAAAAGCAGTCAATTTTGATATTACGAAATTGCTTGGTGGAACTGCGGAGCATTTGCAAACGGTCTTCGAGGGTAAACGCGTATTGCTTATCTGGATTGTCGCCGATGGCCACCACCAGTTCGTCAAACAAACTGGCCCCCTGCTCAATCATCCAAACATGTCCGACCGTCAGTGGGTCAAAACTGCCAGCGTAAACTGCCGACCTTCCTGCCTTCTTCATAACAGGAGCATATCCGCAGCCTGGCCTCAAAGAAAGAATAATGCTGCAACCTGTTTAGGTTAAGACGGAAGCAGGGAATTACCCCATGCCACTTTATTACACAGGAGTTCATAGTCAGAGCATGGCAGTTTTGTCGGCCAAGCGCGGTTTCGATATGCTTGAGTTGAAGTTTCGGAGGCGATTCCACGCTCGAAGGACGTCGACACATTGTTCGAATAAACCTGCCGAAGGAATCCAGCCATGAAAATCGCGCCACATTATCTCAAACGTTACAAAGATATTGCCATGCTTTTGCTTAAGTACGGAAATACCAGCATGGTGTCGAAATTCGGTCTCGATGATGCTCTGGAGGACGAGGAACGTGTGGAGGCAGCACAACCAGCGTCTGAGGAGGAATTGCCCAATGATTTAGAGGCGATGGGACCGACATTCGTGAAGCTTGGACAATTGCTGGCAGGTCGTCCGGACTTATTACCTGAACGACATTTAAAAGCGCTAAGCCGCTTACAGGATAAAGTGAAACCCTTCTCTTATGCCGAAGTGGAAGAAATCGTCGAGAGCGAGTTGGGGGTAAGAATCTCCAAGGCATTTACACGATTTGATTCGGAACCGATTGCCGCGGCTTCGCTGGGCCAGGTTCATCGAGCCGAACTTAGAGACGGTCGTCCGGTGGTGGTGAAAGTTCAACGTCCACATATCCGCAAGCAAATTTCGGAGGATTTCGCGGCGTTGCAGGAGATTGCCAATTTCTTTGAGCGCCATACGAAGTTGGGACGGCGGTATCAAATGGTCAGGGTATTGGAGGAATTTCAGAAGACTTTGACCAATGAACTGGATTACGAGCGCGAGGCTTCCAACCTGAAAACCCTCGGACAGAATTTAAAGAGGTTTCAACGCATTCAGGTTCCACAGCCGATCGCTGATTACACGACACATCGCGTGTTGACCATGGAACGGATCGAAGGAAAAAAAATCACTGAGCTTTCCCCTTTGATACACCTGGATATTGATGGCTGCGTTCTGGCTGAAGAGCTCTTCAAGGCTTACTTGCAACAGGTGCTGGTGGACGGGCTATTCCACGCCGATCCACACCCGGGCAACGTATTCCTGACCAATGATTTCCGGATTGCCTTGCTGGATTTGGGGATGGTGGGGCATATCGCCCCAAGGTTGCAGGATAAATTGTTAAAACTTCTCATTGCTGTGAGCGAGGGGCACAGCGAAGAGGCGGCAGACATCGCCATCGAGATCGGGGAAACTTCCGAGGAATTCAACGAAGTGGATTTTCGCCGGCGCATCAGTCAATTGGTGGCGGACCAACTGGATAACACGCTTAAACAAATTGATGTGGGACAAACGATACTGGAGTTGGGCCGAAATGCCGGCGAGAATGGTTTGTTCGTGCCGACCGAATTGTCGGTTTTAGGAAAGACACTGCTCCAACTCGATCAGGTCGGGAGGATCCTGGATCCAGCCTTTGATCCGAACGAATCGATTCGCCGCAATGCGGGCAAGCTGATGAACCAGCGGATGAAGAAAACTTTTAGCGAAGGCAAGATACTCTCGTCGGCCCTGGAAATGCGGGAGTTTGTGGGAGCGTTGCCGGCCCGACTCAACAAATTCATGGATACGGTGGCAGGCGCAGAGTTTAATCTAAAGGTAAAGGTGCCGGAAAGCCACCTCTACCTGGAAGGATTCCAGAAGGTGGCAAATCGAATCACGACGGGTCTAATACTTGCGGCCCTGATCGTGGGTGCGGCGCTGCTGATGCAGGTGCCGACCACGTTCAGAATCTTTGGGTATCCCGGATTGGCGATCCTTTGCTTCCTGAGCGCGGGCGGTGGTGGATTGTGGCTGGTTTGCAGCATCGTCTGGCAGGACCATAAGAGCAAGGAAAAGGCCCGCAAAGAGCGACGGCTGCAGCAGTAGGACTCCACCTCTTCCGTCCCAAGAGTCGACGGTTCAGCCTGAGCAAGCGATATAAATTAAACAAAACAGCCGCCCGGCTTTCCGGGCGGCTGCCTTTCGTTTAGGGTGAATCTGAGTCTGGTTTACTTCTTCTTTTTCTTCGGAGCCGTTTTGGCGGCTTTCGCCTCACTGAGTGCAGCTTGCGCGGCAGCCAGGCGGGCAACAGGGACGCGGAAAGGCGAACAACTGACGTAGTTCAAGCCAATCCGATGACAGAATTTGACGGAATCCGGATCGCCACCGTGCTCACCGCAGATGCCCAGCTTGATGTCAGGGCGGGTCTTGCGACCGAGTTCGACAGCCATTTGCATAAGCCGGCCGACACCGGTTTGATCGATGGAAGCGAACGGATTCTTCTTGATGATTTCCAGTTCGCCGTATTTCGGCAGGAAGGAGCCGGAGTCGTCACGGCTCATACCGAGCGTAGTCTGAGTGAGGTCGTTGGTGCCGAAGCTGAAGAACTGGGCGTCCTTGGCGATATCATCGGCCACAAGTGCGGCGCGAGGAATTTCGATCATGGTGCCGACCAGGTAGTTCAACTTGGTCTTCTTTTCCTTCGCGACTTCCTGAGCAACGCGGTTGACCACGTCGATCTGGAGTTGCAGTTCCTTCGGGAAGCCGACGAGCGGGATCATGATCTCGGGCTTGACCTTGATACCCTTCTTCTGCACTTCGACGGCGGCTTCGAACACCGCACGGGCCTGCATTTCGCTGATCTCAGGATAAGCGATGCCGAGACGGCAACCGCGGTGACCGAGCATCGGGTTGAACTCATGGAGTTCAGCGACACGCTTGGCGATCTTTTCCGGGGTGACACCGATCTTTTCGCTCAGGTCGCGGATCAGGCTGCCTTCGTGCGGCAGGAATTCGTGCAAGGGCGGATCGAGGAAACGGATGGTGGCCGGGAGGCCTTTGAGTTCCTTGAAGATACCGATGAAATCCTCGCGTTGGTATGGGAGCAACTTGGCGAGAGCCTTCTTACGATCTTCAGTGTTCTCGGCGAGAATCATTTCGCGCATGGCGTCGATGCGATCGCCTTCGAAGAACATGTGTTCCGTGCGGCAGAGACCAATGCCGGAAGCGCCGAACGCGATGGCGTTGGCAGTCTGGTCCGGAGAATCAGCATTGGTGCGAACCAGCAGCTTGGTGGCCTTGGCGCACCAGTCCATCAATTGCTTGAAGTTACGGAAGGTGGCGCTGTCCTTGGCGTCCAGCGATTTCTCGACGAGCACCTGAACGATTTCAGAAGCGGCAGTCTTGAGTTCGCCGGCATAGACTTCGCCGAGGGTTCCGTCGATGGAGAGGTAATCCCCTTCTTTGAACTCCTGACCGTCGACAATGAGAATCTTGTTGGCATAGTCGACATGCAGCGCACTGGCGCCGCAAACGCAAACCTTACCCATTTGACGAGCAACGAGCGCAGCGTGCGAGCTGACACCACCGCGAGCGGTGAGGATGCCTTCAGCGGCGATCATACCGCGAAGATCTTCCGGAGAGGTTTCGACGCGAACGAGGAGAACCTTTTCCTTGGCTTCAGCAGCGAGAACGGCGCGGTCAGCATTGAAATAGATACGACCGGAAGCAGCACCAGGACCGGCGGGCAAGCCCTTGGCGATTACCTTGGCGGCCTTGACAGCGGCGCGGTCGAAGACAGGCGCGAGCACCTGATCGAGTTGTTCAGCAGGGACGCGAGTGATGGCGGTTTCCCAGGTGATAAGCTTTTCCTTGACCATTTCGACAGCGATACGAACAGCCGCGAGGCCGGTGCGCTTGCCGTTACGGGTCTGGAGCATGAACAATTGGCCGTCTTCGATGGTGAACTCGAAGTCCTGCATGTCCTTGAAGTGGCTTTCAAGCGTCTTGCGGACTTTCTCGAGTTCAGCGAAAGCCTTGGGCTGCTCATTCTTGAGCAGGGCAACCGGTTCAGGAGTGCGAACGCCGGCAACGACGTCTTCGCCCTGGGCATTCATCAAGAATTCACCGTAGAACACTTTTTCGCCGGAAGCAGGGTCCCGAGTGAAAGCGACGCCAGAACCGGAGTTCTGACCGGTGTTACCGAATACCATCGCCTGCACATTGACAGCAGTTCCCCATTCAGATGGGATGCCGTATTTGCGGCGGTAAACCATGGCGCGGTCATTCATCCAGGAACCGAATACAGCGCCGACAGCGCCTTTCAACTGGTCCCAGGGATTATTGGGGAAAGCCTTGCCGGTGCGGTCCTTGACGAGGGCTTTGAAGCGATTGACCAACTCCTTCAAGCCTTCGGCATCAATCTTGGTATCTTCAACGTGGTGTTGGCCGGGGAACAACTCTTCCTTCAGTTGGTCGATGACGATTTCGAATGGTTCGTGATCTTCACCGGGGCGCTTTTGCACGCCCATGACGACGTCGCCATACATCTGGATGAAGCGGCGATAGCAATCCCAGGCAAAGCGAGGGTTGCCACTGGCTTTTTCGAGCGCGATGACCGTCTGGTCGTTCAGACCGAGGTTCAAAATGGTGTCCATCATGCCGGGCATGGAATCGCGGGCACCGGAACGGACAGCGACGAGGAGGGGCTTGTTCAGGTCGCCGAATTTCTTGCCAAGGATCTTCTCCATGTTGGCGACGCCGGCTTCAACTTGGGCCTGGAGTTCCTTGGGATAAGTCCGCTTGTTGGCGTAGTAATAGGTGCAGACTTCAGTGGTGATGGTGAATCCCGGAGGCACTGGAAGGCCGATACGGGTCATTTCAGCGAGATTGGCTCCCTTGCCGCCCAGGAGGGCTTTCATGGAACCGTCGCCGTCGGCTTTCTTATTGCCGAAGATATATACGTATTTTGCTTTAGCCATAAATTGTGTTTTTCGGACACCGTCGTTCAGTTTTCTGGGGAAAAACCGCGAAAATCTGAGGCGGCGAGGGTAACAAAGGGAAGGTAAGTGTCAACGGCTGAGTTGAGAGTTTTGATGGGGATCGGCAAATGGAGCCAAGTTAAGGAATTTCCCCCGCTTGAAAGAGGGGCAGTTCAGAGGAAATTTTAGATGTTATGGCGAACAGAGTTCCAACCAAACTCTATAAATTTACTTCATGGGCACCGATTCTAAAACAGGAGGGAAACGGCTATGTGCTAAAGCAGGCCACTAGGGAAGCTTTGGAAGCCGGTTACCTCTATTTCTCACTGCCGGACGACTTTGACGATCCGCAGGACATCCAGCCCAGGAGAGAGTTGGCGGGAGCCAGCTCAACCATCCCTTCCCGGCAGCCTCAGACATTTGCAGGAGAACGTCAGTGCGCGAATGGAATGCCGGACTTACGACAGGAGTTTAACCCCAGCAACCACAAGGAATGGAGAGGGGCCGTTGAAGAAGAGCACAAGCATTCGCGGATGTTTTGTTTAGCGGAGAACTGGAACAATGAATTAATGTGGGCACTCTATGGAGAGGATCATCGCGGGATTTGCCTGAGTTTTGATGCCAAACATCCTTTCTTTGAGACTTCCCGCCCCATCCGATATTCCGAAGTGCCAATGGAACCACTGGCCTATTGCAAGTCCAAGGTCTGGGCCTTTCAGGAGGAATGGAGATTGGTTTTACCGGGCCCTGAACCGCAGAAAGTCCCCTTCCCCAAAGAAACCTTGCAGGAGATTTACCTGGGATACCGGTTCGAGGAATCGGAACTGGAGGAGCTCAAAAACGTTCTGGTCAAAGGTGGATATTCGGTCACCCTACTCCAAGTTCGACGGATACCACAGACTTTTGGATTCGATACGGTAAAAATAGGAGAAGTGCATCCGGAGAATGCACTTACTCCCTGACAAAACTGTACCGAATGCCAAAATTAATTTCCGAAAAAAGAACCGGAATGAAAGGAGCCAATAAGCCTGATCAAAGGGGAGACTGAAAAAGTCATGACCTTGGCGATGAGGAAATTCATCACTCGTTGGGAGGGTGCTTTTGATTTGAGGCGGCGTTGTCGGCCTTGCCGTTATCTTTCAGATAGCACCTGCGGCCTCGGCCATGATGCCTCAAACCAAAATCCCTCCTGCCATTCGCAAATTTCTCTCGGCATTCGGTATAGACATCAAAGGAAGTTTGCCTTGCCCGCTTCCATCTGCTGCTGCAAGGCTTGGACTGACCAGAGGCGTTCCTCATACGTGACAGACTTGGAGTAGAAATGTTCCACCCGCAGGCGTAGAGCGCGGTGGCGGGGACTAAGAGATGCGATCTCGTAATGTGCCGCCATGGGCACAACCCTGAGTTTCGGAAAGGATTGTTCCTGAAGCCATTCAAGCACCTCGAAACCGTTCTTGCGGGGCATCATTAGATCGATCAGCAAAACGTCTGGAAATGGGTAACGTTGGCGGTCCGAATACTCACCGCGGCCAGCCAGATAGTTAATTACCTGTTCACCATCAGCCACTTCACCAACGACTTGAAAGCCGGAGGCGGTGGTATGAAACGCATCCTTCAATAGCCAACGATCGATCTCCAGATCGTCAGCAATCAACACTGAAAGCTTCGGTTTCATCCGAGGCGCGACGATGGGCTTCTTTTTAGAGGATTGTGATGCACGAGCCTGCAAGGTCCGCTTTCGGCGGGTTGCGGGGCGCTGTTTAACGGCGGGTTTCCGCCGATTTCTGCTTTTTTTCCGTGGACTCATAGTGATTAGTATCCCGTCATAAGACGGAGAAGATGTTGAGTCAGTTAAAAGAGCTTGTCAGCAGGCGGGAAGATGAAACCTTTGCAGGCGTCTGTCCTACAGGGTTTAGGACAAAGTCCTTACGGCCCGGATCGGCTGGAACTACAAAGGTGAACTTTGAGGCGGTGCGTTGGAACACCAGGACCTGGTTGTTTAATTGCTAGCAAACGCGCAAAATCGATTTTACAAACCTCTGGCGGAGGACTAGTCTGGGGTCACCAGTCCACGAAACAAGTTCGAGCTTACTATGAAAAGCGATCTCTCCATCCCTGATTCATTTCAAACTCAAAACCGACGCAATTTTTTGGCGCGACTGGGGCTGGGTGCGGTGTTGTTTACAGTCCCCGGAGCATTTGCCGCTGAACTGGTGCGAACACCGCGGCAGACTGAAGGACCATTTTACCCGGACAAACTGCCTCTCGATACTGATAACGATTTAATCATCGTGAATGATTCAATCACTCCAGCGCTGGGCGAGATTACGTATTTGAGCGGACGGATTCTGGATGCTCGCGGCGAGCCGATTCGCAACGCGACAGTGGAAATCTGGCAGGTGGACAGCAAAGGGGTTTACCTTCATACCGAGAGCAGCAGCCACGCTGACCGGGACAAGAATTTTCAAGGTTTCGGACGATTTCTGACTGGCTCGACCGGTGAGTATTTGTTTCGCACGATCAAACCGGTGGCCTATCCAGGTCGGACACCACACATCCACTTTGCAGTCAAGCTGCCCAAACAGGAGAAGTTTACGACGCAATGTTACATTCAAGGCGAAGCGAAGAATGAGAGTGACATGGTGTTGCGAGGCATCAAGGATGCGGATGCCAGGAAGTCGGTGATCATTCCATTCACTCCGATCAAAGGAGCGAAGGTGGGAGAATTAGCAGCGAAGTTTGACATCGTGATGGGTTTTACGCCGCAAGCATGAGTAGTAGTTGGAAGTTCAAATCAAAAGGGTAATCAATGAAGAAATTGATATTGGGAATTGGTTTAGGGTTGGTGGTGGCATTTACAAGCCAGGCGCAGGAGTGGGCCAAGGCGAAGCTCGAGAAATCGCCGCGACATGGCGAATGGGTAAAGATAAAGCAAGGCAAGCGCGAAGTGGAATCCTTCATCACTTATCCCGAGGTGAAAGAGAAGGCCACAGCAGTCGTGGTGATACACGAGATTTTTGGATTGAGCGATTGGGCGCGAAGCGTCACCGATGAACTGGCGGAGGCGGGTTACATTGCGATCGCTCCTGACTTGCTTTCCGGTCTTGGACCTAAAGGCGGCGGCACGAGTGAACTCGGAGGGAGCGATGGCGTGCGCAAAGCGATCTTCTCCCTGCCCCCGGATCAAATCACGGCGGACCTGAATGCCGCGGTGGATTATGTCTCCAAACTTCCGTCGTGCAATGGCAAGGTTTTAGTAATGGGATTCTGCTGGGGCGGCGGGCAATCGTTTCGGTTTGCCACTAATAATAAGGAGATCAAAGGCGCCATGGTATTCTACGGAACCGGACCAGAGGACGAAAAGGATATCAAGCGCATATCTTGCCCCGTTTACGGATTTTATGGCGGAAACGATGCACGGGTGACTTCGACTGTTGAGCCGACCAAGGCCTTGATGAAGAAAGCGGGCAAGCGGTTCGAGCCGGTGATTTATGAGGGTGCGGGTCATGGTTTCATGAGAGCGGGTGAAGCGCCTGATGTCAGTGAAGGTAACAAGAAAGCCCGCGACGAAGCCTGGAAACGCGTAAAGGAGATACTTAAAAAATCCTGAACATTTGAACGATATCGCTCCCCGACCGGCTGTATTTACGAAAACATTGCCTCGAAGGATCCTAACATCATGACCTCACCGACTCCGAGGTGAAAATCAGCGCCGGCGAGTACCGCCAAAAACTGAGCCCATCAGGCCGCGAACGATCTCGCGGCTGACAGTGCTGCCCATCGTGCGGGCAGCGCTCTTCACCACAGTGGTCATCAGATCATCCGCTGGTCGCCCGCGGGTTCGGCGAGGCGTGCCGGGTGAGGTTTCAGTGGATGTGGATGCACCAGTCACGCTTTCGAGCAGCGATTTGAATATGGAAGGTTTTGGTTCGGAGCCCTTGCTGGGCTGAGGGGCTGGTGTGGGAGCCGCTGCATGAGCATTCGACAAACGTTCGTAGGCGGACTCACGATCCACAGCTTGCTCATAATGTCCATGGAGGAGCGAGTTTTGAATCAACTCCTGGCGTTGATCCGGCCGAATCGGACCAATCTGACTGCGCGGCGGATAGATGAGGGCGCGTTGAACCACCGCCGGCTGACCCTGCTCATCCAGGAATGAAACGAGGGCTTCGCCAACGGCCAGTTCGGTCAGCACAGCAGCCGTGTTGAGTTTTGGATTGGAACGGAAGGTTTCGGCAGCGGCGTTCACCGCCTTTTGATCGCGTGGAGTGAACGCCCGCAAGGCATGCTGGACGCGGTTTCCCAGCTGACCGAGGATGTTGTCAGGAATATCGCGCGGATTTTGCGAAACGAAGAAGACACCCACGCCCTTGGAACGGATCAAGCGAATGACCTGCTCAATTTTCTCGAGGAGCACCGGCGGGATATCATTGAATAGCAGATGCGCTTCATCGAAGAAGAAAACCAGTTTTGGCTTTGGAAGATCTCCTACTTCCGGAAGCCGTTCGAAGAGGTCGGACAATAGCCAGAGCAGAAATGTCGCGTAAATTTTGGGCGACTGCATCAACTTGTCGGCGGCGAGAAGGTTTACCACGCCATGGCCCTGGGAATCGGTCTGGAGGAAATCGTCGAGGTTGAGCGCAGGTTCGCCAAAAAACTTGTCCGCACCTTGCTCTTCCAGTGCGAGAAGGTTTCGTTGGATGGCACCAATGCTGGCACTGGAAATGTTACCGTATTGAGTGGTAAAAGTGGCGGCATTTTCACCGATGTAATGCAGCATGGCACGCAGATCCTTGGAATCGAGCAGCAGCAGTCCATTTTCATCAGCGATACGAAAGACCAGATTTAAAACACCGGATTGAGTGTCATTCAGCATGAGGAGCCGGCTGAGAAGCAGCGGGCCGAGTTCACTGATGGTGGCACGGAATGGATGCCCGGCAGTGCCGAAAACATCCCAAAACGTGACAGGACAACCGGCGAATGAGAAGTCCGTCAACTTCAATTGACGGATACGATCCTGAATTTTGTTGTTGGACTGACCGGGCTGGCTGATGCCGGAGAGGTCCCCTTTCACATCCGCCATGAAGACGGGAACACCCAGATTACTAAAGCTTTCAGCCAGGCGTTGGAGCGTGACAGTTTTGCCGGTGCCGGTCGCGCCAGCAATGAGACCGTGACGATTGGCCATTTGCGGGAGCAGATACAGCTCAGAGTCTCCCCGGGCGACAAGAATGGGTTCGGGAGCATTCATAGTGGAGCTAGTCACATGGGATGCAAAGCGGGTTGCACTGGACCGGTAAAACACCTTGCTGATTCATGATACACCCTAGCTCAAACGAAGTCGCATTCAAGCGGGCGTAAGAGAAGTGAAGGGCGAGAATCCTGAATCTAAAGAGATTCGGCCAGGGACTTTTCTTGTTACTTGTTGAATTTAACGGTTGGCTGCACTGTCCAGTCTTTCGGTCAGGCAGTTGCGAAGAAAGGATTTGAGCCAACCCGATCAAATGAACATATCTACATATCAAGATAGGTTGATTTTATGCTTTTCTTCGCAGTGTAAAGAGGTTACACTCTTGTCTGTGAATCAGAACATCAAAACGAAGCGTTGGGAGCAATTGGAAGCGTTGTTGCGGGAACGAATTGTCATCATCGACGGCGCGATGGGGACGATGATCCAGCAATACAAGCTGGATGAAGCGGCCTTCCGTGGAGATCGTTTTCAGAATTGGCACAAGGACCTTAAGGGTAACAACGATTTGCTCAACGTGACGCGACCGCAAGTTATCCAGGAGATTCATCGGAAGTACCTGGAGGCCGGTGCGGACATCATT